>JBPCVX010000225.1:0-4267 GCA_051010095.1 Hyphomicrobiales bacterium | reverse complement strand
ACATTGATATTCAATCCGAGCCTTTTACAGCGGTAGGATGTGGTGACATGTCTGGCGATGTGTTTGGTAATGGAATGCTTCTGTCGAAAGCAACAAAATTGATTGCAGCGTTCGACCATCGCGATATATTCGTCGATCCTGACCCTGATCCAGCGAGCAGCTGGAAAGAGCGAAACAGAATGTTCAAACTGGCGAGGTCAAGCTGGCAAGATTATAATTCTAAATTGATTTCAAAAGGTGGTGGTGTTTTCTCAAGGAGCTTGAAGACCATTCCGCTATCTAACGAAATGCGCACTTATTTGGGTGTGAGCGATGAGAGCATAACACCCAACCAGTTAATCGTCGCTATTTTGAAAGCCCCATCAGATCTTCTTTGGTTCGGGGGTATCGGTACGTATATCAGAGCGTCATCAGAGAGTGATGCAGATGCAGGTGACCGCGCCAATGATGCCTTGCGTATTACGGCAAGTGAAGTGGGTGCTAAGGTTATAGGTGAGGGGGCCAATCTTGGCCTCACGCAACTTGGACGAATTGAATTTGCGCAAAATGGTGGATGCATTAACACCGACGCTATCGACAATTCCGCAGGCGTGAACTCTTCTGATATGGAAGTGAACATTAAAATTGCCTTGGGAGATGCCGAGCAACAGGGCAAACTTACCCGCAAATCGCGCAATGTTTTGCTTGCTAAGATGACCGATGAAGTCGCTGATTTGGTCTTGCGGAACAACTATCTCCAAACTCTTGCGCTAACCCTTACAGAACACGCAGGAAATCGCGAGTTTGGATATCTGATCCGAATGATGAAGGATCTCGAAGCACGTGGGGAACTTGATCGTGATGTCGAGTTTTTGCCTGATGATGTGGAGCTGGCGGAGAGAGAGGCTGCAGGCAAAGCGTTTTCCAGGCCTGAACTTTCGGTGTTGTTAGCTTATGCGAAAATCGTTTTGTTTGACGATCTAATGGCGAGCGACGTTCCAGCAGAGTCATATATGCAGGCTGACTTAATGCGCTATTTCCCAGGTGCTATGCAAAGCAAGTACAAACCTGAAGTGTTGAGCCATCAATTGGGCCCTGAAATCATTTCTACAATGCTCTGCAATTCGATGATCAATCGTTGTGGGCCATCATTCATGTACCGCATGATTGAGGAAACCGGAGCGGGCGCTGGAGATATTGCACGTGGTTATCTCGCAGCACGCGATGTTATGGGATTGCTCGATTTACACGATGCGATAAATGCCCTCGACACGAAAATTCCATCTGATGTGCAATTGCGAATCTACGGCACTTTGCAGGCTCTCTTGCGTCGGGCATCTGGGTGGTTTGTAAGAAATGCGGATTGGTCGCAAGGTCTTGAAAAGGTGATTGCTGACTATAGTGCTGGCTATAAAGAACTGCAGAGCGTGATGCCAAAGTGTTTGCCCGATGCAGACCGTAAGCTCTTGGATGAGCGTGCCGCTGCGTTAGTGAATGAAGGTGTACCAAAACAGGTGGCCATGAACATTGCGATGTTGCGTTATCTCTCGCGTGGACCGGACCTTATTTTCGTAGCACGCCGCACTGGACGAAAAGTGCGCGATGTTGCTGCTGGCTTCTTCGGAATCGGATCGCAACTTGGTGCCGACCAACTCGTGCTGGGTAGCGTGAACCTTCCCGCGAGCGACTATTACGAACGCATCGCCATTAATCGTGGTATTGAGACGGTTCTCACGGCACACCGTTCAATCGCAACACAAATGTTTGCTGGCAAGAAATCAAGCCAGCAAGCCAGCGCCGCTTGGGTGACAGAAAATGAAGAGGGTATTGCCCGCGTGCGAGCAACCATCGACGATATGATGGCCGGTCAAGACATGACGCTCGCACGCCTCTCTGTGGCCGCGAGCGCACTCAACGATTTGGTGAGTGTATGACAGGTTTTTAGTAGTGGTTCTTATGCTTGTGTGGATAAGAACCGCTGCTCTTGACCCTCAAGAACGATACAAGTGAGTTTTCCTGAAGCCCAGGCACCTGTGTCAATATTTATGCGGTTGAATTTGACGTCAGGTTCATCTTGCGGGGTGTGGCCATGAATGATGACTTTCCCAAAGTCTGCTTTGGATTCCAAAAATGGACCGCGGATCCAAAGAAGGTCTTCTTCTTCTTGCGCATCTAAATCAAATTCTGGGCGAACCCCAGCATGGACAAAAAAATAATCACCGTAAGCTGTCGATAGAGGCAGCTCTTCCAGAAACTTCAGATGTGCCGTGGGGAAGCATTCTTCGAATTCGCGCTGAAGGCTCTCATGGTCATGAGTGTTGCGGGGAAGCGCGGGCTTTACTCCATATGCATAGAGTGTATCAATGCCGCCAAAATTTCGCCAGCTCGTCAACACCCTGCTGTCGTCGAGAAAGCGCAGGAGGGCATCTTCATGATTACCTTTCAAACATATCCGTTCGTCGCAAACGGGCGAGTGTGACATGAGAGTCTCAATGACCCGGACGATTTCGGGCCCCCGATCAATATAATCGCCTAAAAAAACCTCAATTGTTTGCTGGGTAGGGGAATTTTGAAGGTCTTCTTCTATGAGTTTTAGCATCTCATCGAGTAAATCAGCCCGCCCGTGAATGTCACCAACCGCATAAATGCGCAAACCTTCTGGCGCCAAAGCTGGTGGGTCGCGCGTGATCGCCTTTGATGATGAAAATTTTGAGAAGAACTTGATCATGATGCCATATAGCCCGGGCGAGCCGGGCTATGTCGAGATTTTTTTATAAGCGCGCTTAACGTGCTTAGTTGCTGGTGCGGTTCGAGCGCATCATCTCATGAATATCCGTTGAAACAATCGATTTGCCCACTGGCCAAAGCGAAAGCGCAGCAAGCTTAAGATGTGCCCATGCGAAAGGCAGGCCAATAATTGTGATGCCCAAAGCAACCGCAGTCACCACATGGCCGATTGCAAGCCACCAACCAGCAAGTACAAACCATATAATGTTTCCAAGCGTGCCAAAAGGACTTGTGCCCATATCCTCTTCGCCGGTGATATCACGGCGGTCGACCACGGTGCGCCCAAACGGCATCAACGTATAACCTGCAATGTTGAACGCCGCACGGGCCCAGGGAAGACCAATAATTGTAATGGCCATTATTACTGCGGCAAGCGCCCAACCAAGTCCCATCCAAATTCCTCCGGTGATAAGCCAGATGACATTGAGGGCGAAATTAAGCAGTGACATTGACAATCCTTTCTATTCCAGACACTTCAATTCATATGGGAATATAAAGCGATTTTTCAAGATTTACCGCTTGCTAATGCGCAGAAATACGCCATTCTAACGGTTCTACATTCAATGGAATCTCCTGTGACTGAAACAACGGATTTTGCGAAAGGCATCGCCCTTGGCCTCATCACAGTGTTGATTTGGGGCGCGTGGCCTGTCGTGACCAGACTAGGCGTTAGTAGTTCGTTTTCACCAGAAGACATAACGATAATCAGATTTGCCGTGTCAGGTTTGGTTTTGTCCCCGTTCTTTCTGCGTTTGTGTCGATCTCGCGTCAATCCCAAGGCTCTACTGATTATGGCGTTCTGTGCCGGTGCGCCATATGTTCTCGTTACATCCTATGGATTTACCTATGCTCCTGCCTCTCATGGCGGCATTATCATCCCATCAACGATGCTGATTTTCACGATGATTGGGAGCTGGTTGCTTTTCAAAGACCGCCCTGATCGTCTGCGCGGACTTGGATATCTAATTACCATTTCCGGAATTTGTGCGGTGGGCGGTAAAAGCCTCACGGTTTCGAGTTTGGATGTTTTGATTGGAGACGTGCTGTTCGTGCTGGGTGGCATTTTATGGGGGAGTTATACACTCGCTAATCGCTATTTTGGCATAAATGCCTTTGATTCTTCGGTGGCCGTATGTGTGATATCGTTTATCGTTTATGGCCCAATTTATTTCATAACTGCACCAGGAGATCTCGCGGATGCGCCGATTTTCGATATTGCCCTGCAGGCTATCTATCAGGGGTTGGCCATCGCGATTATGGGCATGGTGTGTTTTACGCGCACGGTTGAATTGCTCGGAGCTTCGCGCGGGTCTTTATTCGCGGCTCTTGTTCCTGCATCAACAATGATCCTCGCTTTTCCAGTATTGAATGAAGTTCCGACTCGTACCGAGGTTGCAGGATTGGCACTAGTTTCAACTGGAATGTTGCTTGCTTTAGGTATTTTTACACGTAAAAAAATGTAAAAATAAAATACTTCAAATTTAGATCGTAGTATTTTTAT
>JBPCVX010000224.1:0-9408 GCA_051010095.1 Hyphomicrobiales bacterium | reverse complement strand
ATAATAGCGATCGCGGTCGCCAACACAGCGGCGTCGTCGCCAAATCCAAGGCCTATAATGAAGTCTGGAATAACATCAAAGGGAAGAATGAAATAAGCCAGAGCGGCAAGCAAAATGCCTTTCGCGCGCAGCGGTGTTTGGGGATCGAAAGCGCAGTAATAACAGGCCACAACATCTTCAGCAAACGGGATGCGTGCTGCAACCGCCCTAAACTTGGACCAAAAATCATTACGTACAGTCTTTTCGTTCTCAGCCATAATTGTAGCCTCCACGACCTCCTCTAATCCGTCATCACGTGCAAAGGGATTTTCTGTTGTTGATTTTATCATTCCCGCTTTCCCGGTCCCACAAAAACTTGTTCCTGGCTAAACGCCACTATATATGGGGCTTGCGTTAAACATGGGCATGAATTTGCCGAGATTCAAGGAAATTCCGGTTTTTGAGAGGCTAAGTATATGGAAATTAACGAGAAAATTAGTGCGATTGTGACCGGCGGAGCCTCTGGATTAGGCGAGGCAACGGCACGGCGTTTGGCAGCAAAAGGGGCGAAAGTTGCACTATTTGATATGAACGAGGCGCGCGGTGAAGAGGTTGCAGGTGAAATTGGCGGTGTGTTTTGCCATGTGGATGTTTCTAATGAAGAGAGTGTCGATGCGGGATTAGAAAAAGCGCGTTCAGCCCATGGCCAAGAGCGCATTCTTGTTAACTGTGCGGGTATTGTGATCGGCCGTAAAACCGTGTCCCGCGACCGCGAAACAGGCGATATTCTGGCCCATGATTTAAAGTCGTTTGCGAAAGTGGTGGAGGTGAACCTGATTGGAACATTCCACATGATTGCAAAATGCGCAGCAGGCATGGCAGCAACTGATCCTGTCACAAAAGATGGCGGACGCGGCGTGGTCATCAATACGGCGTCAATTGCTGGTTCTGAAGGCCAGATTGGACAAGCAGCTTACGCAGCCTCAAAAGGTGGCGTAATGGGGGCAACGCTTCCAATTGCACGTGATCTGGCACGTGAGGGAATTCGTTGTTGTTCTATTATGCCCGGCCTTTTCTATACACCGATGTTCGACACTCTTCCGCAAGAGGCGCAAGATGCATTGGGCGCCACGGTGCCATTTCCAACGCGTTTGGGTAAAGCTGACGAGTTTGCCCAGTTGGCTGAACAGATTGTCGAGAATGATATGCTGAACGGCACTTGCATCCGCCTCGATGGCGCCATACGTCTTGAGCCAAGATAAGGGCCGCAGTTTAGATAATGGATACACTCACACAAATCGTTCTTGGTGCCACAGTTGGTCATGTTGTGGCGGGGCGCAAGCTTGGGGCAAAGGCTGCGCTCTATGGCGCAATTGGGGGCCTGCTCCCAGACCTAGATGTCATGCTGTCATCTTCGGAACCTTTGGGTGAATGGAAATATCACCGCGGTGCCACTCATTCCATTTGGTTTGGCCCGGTTGTGGGAACGGCACTGGGGTGGATCGGGTGGAAGCTTGCCCGCTGGCGCAGGCCCGACACGCCTGGGGCGGGCGATGATGCGCTCAAATATTGGATTGGGATGTGGGTGCTGGCGATATTCACCCATCCGCTTTTAGATACCTTCACCGTTTATGGTACGCAGCTTTTGGCGCCGTTCACGCGTGAGAGATTTGCGCTTTCAGGAGTGCCGATTATTGATCCGGTCTACACGATAATTCTGCTGATCGGACTTATTGTCGTGAGCCGTGTTGGATCGAGAACACGCAAGGCCATGATGGCGTCGGCAGTCGCCCTGGCGCTCTCGACGAGTTATCTTTTTGTGGGGTTGGCGCAAAATGGCAGGGCAGAAAAGTTGGCCATTGCCTCGCTTGCTTCTCAGGGCATGAAACCTGAAAAACTGCGCGTTTACACCACCATGTTCACGATTTGGCAGCGGCGTTTGGTGGCAACTTTTGATGACAAATATTTGGTCGGCTTTGTTTCCACATTTAATCCGCAAGCCATTCACTGGCACGCCATAAAGCGCAACGCCAATGCCACCACGCTGGCAGAGGCAGCGCTTTCAACGCCCGATGGTGAGGCGTATCGCAAGTTTGCAGCAGGGCCCATTTATGCAAGCGTTGAAGAAAAAGAGGGTGCGCCACTGCTCAGGATTTACGATATGCGATATGGTTTTCCAGGTCCCAGCATCACTGGAATTTGGGGTGCGCAGTGGAAAGTGAAGCAAGGCAAGACCGTTGACCCGGTATCGGCGTTTCGCTCGCGGCCGAAAGTTTCCTGGAACGATGTGGTGCAATTACTGCGCGCCAGTTTCGGCCTGTCCAATACGCTGTTTTAAAACTTCGCTTGCTGTTGAAAATAGCGGCGCTATAGTGCGCGCCGGTTTTGTTTAGGGACGTGCTTATTATGGCAAATGGTGAAATCAAAAAAGTGGTGTTGGCTTATTCAGGTGGGCTCGACACGTCAATAATTCTTAAATGGCTTAAAGAGACATATGGCTGCGAAGTGGTGACCTTCACTGCTGATTTGGGACAAGGCGAAGAGCTTGAGCCAGCACGTAAAAAAGCCGAGATGCTGGGCATTAAAGAGATCTATATTGAAGATCTGCGCGAGGAATTCGTGCGTGACTTCGTATTTCCCATGTTCCGCGCCAATACGGTTTATGAAGGCACGTATTTGCTGGGCACGTCGATTGCGCGGCCACTAATTTCCAAGCGTTTGGTGGAGATCGCACGCCAAACGGGAGCGGACGCCATTGCGCATGGGGCCACCGGCAAAGGCAATGATCAGGTACGTTTTGAATTGGCCGCCTACGCGCTTGAGCCAAACATCAAGGTTATTGCGCCATGGCGGGATTGGGACTTCAAAAGCCGGACTGATTTGATCGACTTTGCCGAGAAGCATCAAATCCCGGTGCCCAAGGATAAACGTGGCGAGGCGCCTTTCTCAGTCGATGCAAATCTTCTGCACTCTTCATCTGAAGGCAAAGTGCTTGAGGACCCTGCCCAGGAACCAGAACCTCATGTTTTCCAGCGTACGATAGCGCCAGAGGAAGCGCCCGATACGCCAACTTATGTAGACGTTGGCTTTAAGCGCGGTGATGCAATGTCGATTGACGGTAGGGATCTGTCGCCTGCCCAACTGCTGACTGCGCTGAACAAGCTTGGTCACGATAATGGAATCGGGCGATTGGATTTGGTGGAAAACCGGTTTGTGGGCATGAAGTCGCGCGGTATTTATGAAACCCCTGGCGGGACGATTTTGCTCACCGCACATCGCGCAATGGAATCCCTCACGCTCGATCGTGGCGCCATGCATCTCAAAGACGAACTTATGCCCCGCTATGCGGAGTTGATATATAATGGCTTCTGGTTTGCACCCGAGCGTGAAATGCTGCAGGCGGCAATTGATAAGAGCCAAGAACATGTTGAAGGCACGGTGCGCTTGAAGCTCTATAAGGGCAATGTGATCGTCGTTGGCCGGTCATCAGACAAGTCGCTTTACAGCGAAGAACTGGTGACGTTCGAGGATGATGCCGGTGCCTATGATCAATATGATGCCAAAGGCTTTATCAAGCTCAATGCATTGCGCCTGCGCACACTTGGAAAACGCGACCGCGGTTAGGCGATCGCGTTTTTGATCGCCGGGTTAGCCAATATACTCATCGGCTGATGTGAGTTGTGCATAGGCGCTGCCAAGCGCTGCCATGAAGGCTGCATGGGTTTGGCTTGCAGGGACGACAACATCATCGAACGCGACGTCGCGCGTGGCGCAAGCATCGTGAATGAGCGTAACCGTGTAGCCAAAGTCTGATGCCGCGCGGGTGGTGGCATCAATGCACATATGGCTCATGGCACCACAGACCGTGACATCTGTGATGGCGTTGCCATCAAGAATGCTTTTGAGATCAGTTTGCTTGAAGCTGTTGGCAGAGTTCTTGGTGATAACGGTCTCTCCTTCATTGGGGGAAACCAGATCGTTTATCTCTGCACCACTTGTGCCCGGCACAAAAAACGGTGCGTTGGGATTAGGATTTTCATGACGAACATGCACAACCAAGTCACCTGCTGTTCTTGCGTGCTGGAGAATTTGCGCGGCTTTGTCTGCTGCAGCATCAATATTTTCAAGTGTCCAACTGCCATTGGGAAAATAGTCGTTTTGAATATCAACGAGGATTAAAGCTCTCTTGCTCATGTTTCACTCCTTCAAGGAAATTTTAAATCTGAGTGTCTTTTTAAAACAGAGTGTCTGTGATACCGATTGTCAGATATGACAATTTTCGGTCTGAAAGTGACAAAATGGAAAATGTCCCTGAAATTGGCGTGCGACTACTTGTTTACCCAAGGGCGCAACTTTCTGCGGTGTTGGGTCTTACTGACTTGTTTAACTCCGCAAATCTCGTTGTCCAGAGAAGGCATGGTGAAAGAAACTTACAACAGTTTGCCGTGAGCCATTGGTATGCAGATGACCACGGTTTGGAGTGCAAGTTTGGCGATGCGGCGGTGCCGCCAAGCATCTTGATTTTGCCTCCGTGTTTAAATGCGCAAGAACTGGATCCTTCTGCGTTCGATCTTTTGGAGTGGATTAAACAACAGCACCACGATGGTGTCTTGGTGTGTTCGGTATGTGCTGGCGCGTTTGTGCTTGCTGAAACAGAGTTGCTCAACAGCAGGCCAGCGACAACGCATTGGGCGTTGCACGAAAAGTTTGCAGAGATGTTTCCAGAAGTTCACGTCGACAGCGAAAAAATGATCATTGACGATGGTTCCATTATTACTGCGGGCGGGGTTATGGCATGGATAGATTTGGGGCTGCGCATAGTTGACCGTTTTTTGGGGGCCGATGTGATGCAGGATTTAGCCAAACTTCTGGTCGTCGATGCAGGGCATCGTGAGCAGCAGTTTTACAGTTTGTTTTCTCCCAAGTTCGACCATGGTGATGGATATATTGTGAAAGTACAAAACTGGATGCAGGGTCATTACACATCGCGTGTCTCTATACCGCAAATGGCATCTATTGCGGGTATGGGTGAGCGCACATTTATGCGCCGGTTTAGAAAAGCAACGGGAATGTCACCCACAACATATATGCAGTCATTGCGCGTCGCGAAGGCGCGCGAGTTGCTTGAACTCTCGGTAAAGTCGGTCAAGCAAATTGCTTGGGATGTGGGCTATGAAGACGCCTCAGCTTTCAACAAAGTGTTTCGTGGACTGATGGGGTTGTCGCCCAGCCAATACCGACGCCGGTTTTCACTTAACGAGCCGGCGCAGGTGTGATGTGAGGTCTGTATGATCAGCTGGTGTGATCAGTTAAAGACCGTCCACTGCAATAAAGTGCCCGTCGGCTGCGTTTGCGCGCGCATCCCGGGCCTCTTTATATTCGGGCGAACCATAGAAAGCTTTCGCTGCATCAAGATTTGAAAATTCCAAGATGACAACACGCAAGCCATCGTCTGCGCCTTCAAGGGTTACGGTTTCCCCTCCGCGTGCAAGATAGGTTCCGCCATGTTTGGCAATCGCTGCACTGGCCAGCGTTTTATAGGTTTCATATTGGACCGGATCGGTTACGTTGACCCGCGCGATGACATAAGCCGCCATTTTCTTCTCCTTAAATTATGTAGATGTAAGTTCGGCAAGTTTACTCAGTTCGATATTTGAGCCACACATAACAATGCCCACCCGTTCGCCTGGTTCAGGAGTGTAGGTACCGCTCATGAGTGCGGCAAGGGCTGCTGCACCGCCTGGCTCTGTCGCCAGACGCAGGTTCCGCCAGCTCCACACCATCGCATTGCGAATGGCATCATCGGTGACCAAACCAACGTGGTCGACATATTGCTGGGCGATCGGGAACATCATTTCACCAGCGCTTGCAGCCCCCAAACTGTCTGCAGCAATGCCTTCAGGTTGCACGGTTACGGGCGCGCCGGCTTCAAGCCCTGCATACAGCGCGCGGGAGGTTTCAGGCTCAACAGCAACGATTTTGGTTTTGCCCTGATACCACCCGGCAACACCGCCGATTAATCCGCCGCCGCCAACCGCGATAAGAATCGTATCGAGATCAGGTGCTTGCCTTTCCAGCTCGAGCCCCAGTGTGCCCTGACCTTCAAGTGTTGAGAGCTGATTATAGGCATGGATTGTCATCGCACCGGTTTGGCGCTGGAAGTCTTCGCTCGCTGCCAATGCATCTGCATATCGCGCGCCACCAACAACAACATTGGCGCCCAGCTGTTTAATCAGATTTATCTTTGCAGGCGATGAGATTTCAGGAACGAATATGTTCGCAGGCACCTGCAAAGTTTGTGCCGCATAGGCAACCGCTGCACCATGATTGCCTCCAGATGCAGCGACAATACCAGCCTCTGGCACTTCCGCGCCGACAAGGCCGTTAAAGGCGCCGCGCGCCTTAAACGAGCCTGAATGTTGCAGACATTCCAGTTTAAGTGTGATCGGTGTGTCGTGGTTGAGGCTGGTACCAGCAATATCCATAACCGGCGTTTTGCGGATATAGGGCGAAATACGCATATATGCGCTGTTGATGTTTTCTTTTGTGAGGCTGGTCATTTAGGCGTTGATTTCCATGCGCAGGCCCTTGCCATCGCGCTCAGGTTTGTTGGGAAAGGTCATATGTTGTTTAGTATGGATGCGCCACGCCGTCCAGCAGGCCGCGCAGGCATCGATGATATCGTCTTCGCCCACTTTGGTTTTTGGAAATACAGATGCGCCAAGGGTATCGATGGGAAATCCGGCATTGCGCAACAGATCGCGTCTTAGAGAAAGCCCTTCGGGGCTGGGTCTGCTTTTGATTTTTTTCGGCAATGGAACAGGCTTTTGATCGTTCATGGTCCAAAAGCACACTTCTGGATGGGTCTCGTAAACTAGCTCTTGCGTCGCGCGGCTGCCAGAGACAAACAGGGCGTCAATCTCCCTGATCTTGGGAAAAAGATTAAACGCCTGTTTGGAGATTTTGCGCGGTGGATCAGAGTTCTCAAGATTTATCGCACACGCCTCGCGATAATCTCGCGCCATAACAGCCGCGCGACAGGGGATGGCGAACACGCTGGATTGCCGGTCACCAAGCAGCTTACGCACCAGATGTTCACACGCGCGCCCGCGCCCTTCAATTCTTTCGGGCAGACCAATAGGCATATCAACGCTGATGACAGCGACGCCGAGATCGACAATATCCTTAAACGAAGTATGGAGTTCAGCCTTGGCAGATGCCGCCCCATCCCAATGCACGGAAAGCCATCCACCGGGGCATCCATCAACCCCACATACAGCCATTAATGCGATCCCGTCAGAGTGCGCGAAAACTGCAAAATCTCCTGGTTTTGGCTGTCTTGCGCAACCGCTTCCAGGATTTCGCACGCTGCAGCAAACGCGGCTTGCGGCGGGGCATGGCATGAAAGTCCGTGCAAAATGAGGGCTGAGAACAGATCGCCGGTGCCGTTTGGCACGTTCTCAAACCGCTTGGTGCCGCGCTTTTGCAGGTTCCCAGCGGAAATCAGCAGATTGTAGATTTGCGTTTCCGTCATCTCTGCCGATGTAATAATGGTCGTCTCTGTGCCCAGTGCGCGCGCTGCATCAATGGGCCCGGTTTCGCCTGTAAGCCAATTCATCTCAAACCGGTTGGGCGTGATGATATCGGCCAACGGCACAAGCTGATCGCGCACCGCTGCTGCTGCGTCTTCGGCGATATAGAGGCCTTTATCTGTATCTCCCATAACCGGGTCACACACATAAACGCACTCAGCGTTGGCGGCTTTGATTTGCTGAACAATCGATGCGGCAGCCTCAACGTGACCATTGCTTGGAAAATACCCGGTCAGCACCCCATCAAGGTTTTGCAAGGCGCCGTCTTTCTCCAAGGCTTTGGCAAACGACATCATGGTATCTGGCGTGAAGGTCTGTTTTTCCACCGTGCCATATCCAGGTCTCGTCGACAGCAGGACTGTCGGTAGCGCCCAAACTTCATGGCCCAGACACTCAAGTGCAGGCATGGCAAGCGAGCCGCCAACGCGCCCGCGCATCACTTGCGATGATATAATTAACAGTCTTGCCATACCGTCTCACCTTGCATCACGCGCAAGTGTGACCTGCTTGTTGCAGTTTGTCATGCGAAACTGCGCTGGTTTTGCCCATTGTTTTATTGAAACGGGCTCTATAGTTTTTCGCTCGGAAATTCTAGAGGAACTGCTTTATGTCATCGATGATTCGACCGCGCCGCAGCGTGCTTTATATGCCGGGTTCCAATACCCGGGCTCTGGAAAAAGCCAAAACGCTTGATGCCGATGCGGTTATTCTGGATTTGGAAGACAGCGTTGCACCTGATGGAAAAGCTGATGCCCGTGCGCTTGTGTGTGCGGCAGCCGCTGAAGGCGGCTATGGGCGCAGAGAAGTGGTGATCAGGGTGAACGGGGTTGATACGCCTTGGGGTGCAGACGATATAGCCGCCGCCGTGAAGGCTGCGCCAGATGCCATTCTGGTGCCCAAGGCTTCAACAGCTGAAGATATCGAGCGGCCAGCGGCCTTGTTGAAAGGCACAGACATTCAGCTTTGGGCGATGTTGGAAACGCCCCTTGCCATGCTGAATGCAAAAGAAATTGCTGCCACGGCAGAAAATCCAGACAACAAGCTAGCGTGCTTTGTAATGGGAACCAACGATTTGGCGAAGGAGACAGGCGCACATCTCACTGCAGACCGCCTGCCGATGCTTTCTTGGTTGTCCACATGCATAGCGGCCGCGCGTGCTTATGGCGTGGCAATCGTTGATGGTGTTTACAACAATTTCAAGGATGAAGGCGGCTTTGTTGCTGAGTGCGAACAAGGTGTGTCGCTGGGCATGGATGGTAAAACGCTCATCCATCCAGCGCAAATTTCGCCCTGCAATAAGGCCTTCTCGCCGTCTGAAGATGAAATTGCCATGGCGCGGAAAATAATCGCTGCATTCGAACTGCCTGAGAACCAGGATAAAGGCGTTATTACGATAGAAGGCAAAATGACCGAGCGCCTGCACGCAGAAATGGCGCGTAAAACAGTCGCCATCGCCGATGCGATTGCGGTAGGCTAACGAGATCATGACAAAAACCAATCCAGGTAATTTCTTCGAAGACTTTTACGTTGGCCAGAATATTGTTCACGCCACACCGCGAACCGTCGACAAGGCCGACGCCAGCCTTTATTCAGCCCTTTATGGTACGCGCTTTGTCGTGGAATCCTCAGACCAGTTTGCGCCCTTTGCGGGTTACGAAAAGTCCCCGCTTGATGATTTGTTGGTGTTCCATGTGGTGTTTGGCAAGACGGTGCCTGATATCTCACTCAATGCTGTTGCCAATCTGGGGTATGCCGAGTGCAGATTTCTAAAGCGCGTCTATTCCGGCGACACCTTATCGACAACCTCTGAAGTGATCGGCGTAAAAGAAAACTCCAA
>JBPCVX010000223.1:0-5883 GCA_051010095.1 Hyphomicrobiales bacterium | reverse complement strand
GTGCTGGAGATGGACTTTAGAGAACTTGCTTTCGAGAAGCCGTTTGATGGTATCTGGGCGGCGGCTTCATTGTTGCATGTTCCTTGGCCCGCCTTGCCTGATGTTTTCAATCGTATCGCGCGATCGTTGCGACCTGGTGGTTATTTCACCGCCAGTTTTAAAGAATCCGACGTTGACTGGAGAGATGAACTCGGTCGAACATTCTGTGCGATGAACGCAAAGAAGTTGGAAAAGTACGTAACTGACGCTGGATTAAATCCTCTTTCCATTGATCGAGAAAACGGTTTTGGTAGCGACAAACAACCGACCCAATGGCTTTGGGTGACCGCTCAGGCTGTTTGACCGAATGGTTTATAGCGCTAGTTTGATTGAAATCGACTGTGAACAAGCATAACATTGATCAAAAATGGAGACTGATTTTCATGGCGGCGGACGATTCCTCACCCCTAACTGATCCGGGTCAATTTCTGCAGAATTTGACGAAGGCGATGGAACATGGTGCCGAAATCGCCAATCTTTTAGCACGCAAAGCGGAAGCAGATAGTGCGAATGATCCTGCAGACGCTATGCAGGATGGACCCGCAGGCGAAATGGGACGCGTTTCGGAAACTTTGGGCGCCATCGCTCAAGATTACATGTCACATCCAGAAAAGTTCATGGAAGCGCAAATGCAGCTTTGGCAGGGCCACGCACAAATTTGGCAATCTGCGTGGCAACGCTTTCTTGGAGAAGACGTTGGCCCTGTCATTGAACCAGAGCGCGGTGATCGTCGCTTTAAAGACGAAGACTGGTCTAAGAACCAAGTATTTGACTTCATCAAACAATCTTATTTGCTTACATCGAAATGGGCACACGATGTCGTTGAAAATGCCGAAGGTGTAGACCGGCACACACGTCATAAGGGCCGGTTTTACGTCGATCAAATTGCAAATGCGGTCTCGCCAAGCAATTTCGCTTTCACTAATCCTGAGGTTCTTAAACACACTCTCGCGACAAACGGAGACAATCTCGTCAAAGGTTTTGCGCATTTGGCGGAAGACTTACGCAAGGGAGACGGTGAGCTTCGTATAACGCAGACGGATATGGATGCCTTTGCGGTGGGTGAAAACTTGGCACTTTCACCAGGTAAGGTTGTGTTTCAAAACGACCTAATCCAGCTCATTCAATATGCGCCTTCAACGCAAAAGGTATATGAGAAACCGCTGCTTATCATTCCGCCGTGGATCAATAAGTTTTACATTCTCGACCTTAACCCGAAGAAGTCATTTATCCGCTGGGCGGTTGAACAAGGACTAACTGTGTTTGTTGTTTCCTGGGTCAATCCGAATGAACGCCAGGCAGCTAAAACCTTTTCCGACTACATGCTTGAAGGAATTCTTGCAGCTGTGGGCGCTGTAGAAAAAGCGACTGATCAAAAACAGGTCAATGCCATCGGTTATTGCATCGGTGGTACTTTGTTGTCGGCAACGCTTGGATACATGGCATCAAAGAAGGATGAGCGTATTGCATCGGCCACGCTCTTCACCTCGCAGGTGGACTTTGAAGAAGCTGGCGATTTGCTCGTATTTGTTGATGAGGAGCAAGTTTCGGGTGTTGAGCGCTCAATGGCCAAGGATGGTTTTCTTGAGGGCAAGAAGATGGCCAATGCCTTTAACATGCTGCGCTCAAACGATCTGATTTGGTCCTATGTGGTCAACAATTACATGCTGGGCAAAGATCCATTCCCGTTTGATCTTCTTTACTGGAATGCTGACCCAACGCGCATGCCAGCTGCCACACACAGCTTTTATTTGCGCGAATGTTATCTCAACAACAAGCTGAGCCAGGGCAAAATGGTGCTGGATGGTGTACCCATTGATCTCTCGAAGGTTAAAGTACCAGTCTACAATCTCGCTACCCGCGAAGACCATATTGCGCCGTTGCCCTCAGCCTTCAAAATTGGCCAGTATCTTGGTGGCGACACACAGTTGGTGGTGGCTGGATCTGGTCACATTGCCGGTGTGGTCAATCCGCCGGAATCTGGAAAATACCAATATTGGCTCAATGAAAAGGGCGCAAACGCCGCCAACCTTGATGAATGGTTTGCTGGCTCAGAAGAGCATCCAGGCTCGTGGTGGCCTCACTGGGCGAAGTGGATTGGTAAGCGTTCTGGCAAAAAGATTGCCGCGCGCAAGCCCGGCAGCGGCAAGCTGAAGGCAATTGAAGATGCCCCCGGCAGCTTTGTGAAAGTGCGCTCCGACGCTTAGTAAGGCTAAAGACCTTAAGGAAACAGCGCGACCTGTTCCAACCCGGTTGTCTCGTCCAATCCGTGCATAAGATTGAAGTTTTGAAGGGCTTGGCCTGCCGAGCCCTTCACCAGATTATCAAGCGTAGCCATCAGGATCACCCGGCCAGGGACACGGTCTTCAAACACCTGCAAGACCACGTTGTTTGATCCGCGCACCATTTGCGTTGCTGGCATAACGCCAGGTTTTGCGACCCGCACAAACGGCTCATCTGCGTAGCGATCTTCAAGAACCGCTCTCACATCGCTGGCGGATTTGCCTGCTGCCAAGCGCGCATAAACGGTCAAAAATTCGCCACGGCTCATGGGAACAAGATGCGGCGTGAAATTCACATAAAGTTCTTGGTCGGCAGCGATTGAAAGTTCCTGCTCAATTTCCGGCGCGTGGCGATGGCTTGCAACTGCATAGGCAGACATGCCCTCTCCCGCTTCGCAGAAAAGTGTGTTTTGCTTTAACGCACGTCCAGCACCCGTAACGCCTGACTTGGCGTCAATAATAAGATCATCATTGTGCAGCACATTGGCCGCAACAACTGGAACTAAAAGGGTAAGTGCCGCAGTTGGATAGCATCCTGGGCACGCAACCAATCTGGCCGATTTGAGGTCTTCGCGGTAATGTTCAGAAAGCCCGTAGACGGCCTCTTTTTGCAGATTCATCGCTGAATGCGGATTGCTATACCACATTTCATAGACAGCCGGGTCGCGTAATCTGAAGTCCGCCGACATATCGATAACTTTAACATGTTCCGGCAGCGCTGAGATGACCTTTTGACTGGTCGCGTGCGGTAGCCCGCAAAATGCAGCATCAATCAAACTCCAGTCAACATCATCATTGGTGACCAAGTTTGGCAATTCATAGTCCGCCAAATGCGCGAACACATCGCCCATTTCTTTTCCAGCATGGGTGTTTGCAGTAAGTGCGGCAATTTCGATATTAGGATGGCGCAAGGCAAGTCGCACCAGATCAGCGCCGGTATAGCCGGAAGCACCGATTACTGCGATCTTGTAGGTTTTGTCTGCCATAACACTCTCCAATTCGAACGGTCGTTCGTTTAGCCCATTCGTTACACAACGGCAAGCGCCTCAAACATTGAGTAATTTAGTTTATATTTAAAATATATACACTTGAAGTATTGTGATTCTTATGCCATTCTTCCTGGAAAATGGCGGAAGGTAACAACATGAAAATCGTGTGTCTGGGTGGCGGTCCAGCGGGCTTATATTTCGCAATCTCGATGAAGTTACGTGACCGATCGCACGATATAACCGTCGTAGAGCGCAATAAACCGGACGACACATTTGGATGGGGCGTGGTGCTTTCTGATGATGCACTGCAAAATCTGGAAGAAAACGACCCGCAAAGCGCCGAAGAAATACGTTCAAACTTTGCCTATTGGGACGATATTGCCGTTCATTTCAAGGGCGAACGTATCATCTCTCAAGGGCATGGTTTTTGTGGAATTGGACGCAAGAAACTGTTGCTGATCCTTCAGGCACGCGCGCAGGAACTCGGCGTAAATCTGATGTTTGAAACAGAAGCAAAACCTGCCGCAGAATATGCCAAGGAATACGATCTTGTTGTTGCCTGTGATGGCTTAAACTCTCGTGTTCGAAGTGAATTTTCAGATGCCTTTAATCCAGATGTAGACATGCGCAAATGCAAATTTGTGTGGCTCGGCACCCATCAGAAATTCGATGACGCCTTCACCTTCATTTTTGAAGAAACCGATAAGGGCTGGCTTTGGGTGCATGCCTATCAGTTTGATGAAGACACAGCGACATTTATCGTTGAATGTTCTGAAGACACCTTCGATGCCTATGGCTTCGATGAGTTGAGCCAGCAAGGCACGATTGCGGTATGTGAAGAGATATTCGCGAAATATCTCGATGGCCACAAGCTGATGACAAATGCCAACCATATTCGTGGTTCGGCCTGGATCAACTTTCCGCGCGTCAACTGCGAGAAATGGTATCACGAAAACATTGTTTTGATGGGCGATGCGGCGGCCACCGGGCACTTTTCGATTGGTTCGGGTTCTAGGCTCGCCTTCGACAGCGCCATTTCGCTGGCTGAGTATCTCCACAGCGAGCCGACAATGGTGACAGCATTTGAACGCTATCAACAAGAACGCCGGTTGGAGGTTCTGCGCCTGCAATCCGCCGCTCGCAATTCGCTTGAATGGTTTGAAGATATCGAACGTTATCTGGGCTTTGATCCGGTGCAGTTCACCTATTCACTTCTTACCCGGTCTCAGCGCATCAGCCACGAGAACCTGAGGCTGCGCGATGCGGCCTGGGTGCGCGAAGCGGAAAAATGGTTTCAGGAAAATGCCGATGTGGCTGGTGGAAAAGTCCGCGCGCCCATGTTTGCACCCTACAAATTGCGGGATATGAAACTGGCAAACCGTATCGTCGTTTCACCAATGGCGCAATATAAAGCCACAGACGGCACACCAGATGACTGGCATCTCGTGCATTATGGCGAACGCGCCAAGGGCGGTGCTGGTCTTGTGATGACGGAAATGACATGTGTGAGCGCCAATGCACGCATAACGCCCGGATGCACCGGGCTCTATGCCGATGAACACATGAATGCGTGGCACCTCATTGTCGACTTCATCCATCGCGAGACAGATGCCAAATTCGCTCTTCAACTTGGCCATTCTGGTCCGAAAGGCTCAACCCAGCTTGGATGGGAGGAAATGGACGCGCCCTTGAAGGAGGATAACTGGCCCTTGCTTGCAGCATCAGATGTTGCCTGGTCACCCAAAAACCAGACCCCCTCGCCCATGACGCGTGCAGATATGGATGAAGTGACCGCGCAGTTTGTAAAATCAGCCGAGATGGCAAACGAGGCCGGGTTCGACATGCTTGAGCTGCATTGTGCCCATGGTTATTTGCTGTCGTCGTTCATTTCACCGCTTACCAACAAGCGTGACGACGAGTATGGCGGCTCCTTGGAAAACCGCATGCGCTATCCATTAGAGGTTTTCGCAGCGGTGCGTGCCGTATGGCCGCAGGACAAACCGATCTCGGTGCGTATTTCCGCCAATGACTGGGTGGGCGCGAAGGGCACAACGCCAGAAGATGCGGTTGACATCGCGCGCATGCTGAAAGATGCCGGTGTCGATATCTGCAATGTATCTGCCGGGCAGACCTCAACAGAGGCACAACCAGTTTATGGCCGTATGTTCCAGACGCCGTTCTCAGACCGCATTCGCAATGAAGCGCACATCCCGACAATGGCGGTGGGCAACATTTATGAACCTGATCATGTGAACTCGATCCTGATGGCCGGCCGCGCTGATCTGGTGTGTATCGGCAGGCCGCACTTGGCTGACCCTTATTGGACATTACACGCCGCAGCCCAACTCGGTGATACCCAAACGACCTGGCTCGCTCCCTATCAGGCAGGTGGCGATCAGCTGCGCAGGCTCGCTGAGCGTGATGAAACTCAGACGATAAGGGTGTAAGCGATGAATGAACTCAACGGAAAGCACGCAGTCGTAACCGGTGGTGGTACAGGCGTTGGTGCCGAGATCGCGTCGGCCCTTGCAAATGCCGGTGCTGCAGTCACCATTACAGGGCGGCGCGCGGCG
>JBPCVX010000222.1:0-19138 GCA_051010095.1 Hyphomicrobiales bacterium | reverse complement strand
GGCTATTACTGTCCGGACACTATACCAATTTTCTGTTAGCTGTCGGATTGATAACCTGCACCGCTATTGCTGTATTCCTGCGCTCCATGCGGGTGGTCGATGCGGAAGCTCAATCTTTTCATCTATTTGGTCGCGCCCTGATCTATTGGCCTTGGTTGTTGTTTGAAATTTTGAAATCAAGCTTCAGCGTCACGCGTTTAATCATTTCAACAGACCTGCCAATTTCTCCAACGATGCGCAAAGTAAAGGCAAGTCAAAAGACGGCGCTCGGTATAACCATTTTCGCCAACTCCATCACGCTTACGCCCGGCACAATTGCGGTAGAGCGCGAGGGCGACGGTATCTTGGTACATGCTATTCAAAAAGAAGGCATCGAGGATTTAGAAAGCGGCGAAATGGACCGCCGCGCAACGTGGTTTGAGGGCAACGCGTAATGTTCACAATTGCTGTTGCTGCCATTATCTGCGCTCACATTTTCGCCGTCATCCGCGCGATGAAGGGTCCAACCGTATTTGACCGGGTCCTTGCTGCCAACACAATTGGCACCGCCGCGATTTTGTTGCTGGCGGCAATGGGCTTTCTGCTTGGGCGGCCAGAGTTCTTAGATATCGGTTTGGTCTATGCGCTGCTAAATCTCATTGGCACACTGGCAGTCCTCAAATGGTTCCGTTATGGCGATCTTTCCCTTTCAGACGATGAGAAAGAGGGGGAAACTTAGTGGAACTTGCGCTGAACATTGCGAGCTGGGTGTGCATTCTCGCGGGCAGCTTCTTCTATGTAGTGGGTTCTGCTGGCCTATTGCGTATGCCTGATGTGTTCTCGCGCATGCATGCTGCAAGTGTTTCCGACACCACTGGCGCATCATTGCTGCTGATCGGAATGATGTTTCAGGCAGGCGTATCTCTCGTTTTGGCCAAGCTTTTTATGCTGTGGTTCTTCATTTTGTTTACCGGGCCGGTGGCGACACATGCCCTTGCAAGAGCAGCGCGCTACGCAGGAGTTGAGCCCGTGCTCGCGACATCGAGCACACCTCAGCTCGAAGAAAAAGCTGAAACTGATGTGACACCAACAAGCAAAGACACGCCCGCGAAGAAAACCACTGCAAAAAAGAAAACGTCGGCAAAATCCAAATCAACCAAAGCAAAAACCAACACGCAAAAAACGTCTGCAAAAAAAGCACCGGCCAAACGTAAATCAACAACAAGAGGCAAGGCCAAACCATGACCGAAGCCCTTGTAAACATGGTTTTGCTGACACTGATGGCGTTCGTTACCATTGGCGTTATCCGCACCCGCAATTTGTTTGGCGTTGTGATGCTGGGCAGCATCTATAGCTTTCTGATGGCAAGCGTAATGATGGTTCTCGACGCGGTCGATGTGGCAATGACCGAAGCATCTGTAGGCGCTGGCATATCCACCGTATTGATGTTGAGTGTGCTTTATCTCACCAAGTCGCGCGAAGCGGTACCAAGCCACACGCCTTTAATTCCGCTCATACTGTCGATCGGCATGGCAGTAAGCCTGTTTTTCGGCGTCGTGGACCTGCCACCCTTCGGGTCTGCAGATACGATGGTCAATCAGTCTGAGATTTCGCAATACTATCTCACGCAATCAATCCTCGACACGGGCGTTCCAAATGTTGTGACGTCGGTTCTGGCAAGCTATCGGGGATTTGATACGCTTGGCGAAGTAACAGTTATTTTTACCGCAGGCATTGGAGTTTTGTTGTTGCTGCGAGGGCGGCGCAAATCGAATGCCGAAGCAGATACAAAAGATGGAGGCAGCGCATGAGGCCCGATCTCATTCTCCAGATTATGAGTAAGCTGCTTTTGCCGTTTATTCTTGTTTTCGCATTCTACGTTCAGTTTCACGGTGATTACGGCCCCGGTGGAGGTTTCCAAGCAGGCGTGATTTCTGCTGCTGCAATCATTCTCTATGCCATCACATTTGGTCTGGCGCCCGCGCAACGCGCAATGCCCCCTTGGCTTGCTGAACTCATGATGCCAACCGGTGTTTTAATCTTTACTGGCGTTGGGGTTGTCAGCTTTTTCCGCGGCGGTAATTTCTTGAACTATTCGGTTCTTGGGCACGATCAAGTTCACGCGCAGGAATGGGGTATTTTGTTGGTCGAACTGGGCGTGTTCATAACTGTTGCAGGAACGATGACCACAATATTTTACGCTTTTGCAGGCAGGGGGCGGTAATGGAAATCTCCTCTGTTGTTGTTGAACATTATAATCAGTGGATCACGATCTTCCTGATGGTCTCCGGCCTCTACATTGTGATTGCCCGTGGCAATATGGTGAAGACACTGGTTGGGCTTTCTCTATTTCAAACGTCTGTTTATTTGCTCTATCTATCGCCCGGGAAGATTTTGGGCGGCACTGCTCCGATCTTAGACAAGGCCTTTAGCGTTTACTCAAACCCCCTCCCCCATGTGCTTATCCTCACAGCAATTGTTGTTGGGGTAGCAACGTTGGCCCTGGGGCTAGCGCTTACCGTGCGTGTGAACGAAGCCTATGGCACGATCGAAGAAGACGAGATCGTCGAAATGGATAAGGACGAGCTCACCCAATGATGCAGCATTTGCCCGCACTTCAAGTGGTCCTACCACTGCTCGGCGCCGTTATTTGCGCATTCATGCCGCGTGGCATGGCAGCAGGTTTCGTTGCTGTGGTTGTGAGCTGGGTCATGCCCGTAGTGGCGGCGTTGATGTTGAGCGAAGTACTCACCTCTCAAACCGGTGTAATATCTTATGGCATGGGCGGTTGGCGCCCACCAATCGGCATTGAATATCGTGTCGATCTGCTCAACGCATTTGTGTTGCTTTTGGTGTCGGTTCTGGGTGCTGTGCTCATGCCGTATGCGCGCTTGAGTGTCGCCAAAGAGATTTCTGAAAAGAACCAGCCCTACTTCTATTGCATGTACCTGTTGTGCATGACCGGTCTGTTGGGCATCACAATTACAGGTGATGCGTTTAACGCCTTCGTATTTCTGGAAATTTCATCTCTTTCAACCTATGTGCTAATTGCCATGGGGCGCGATAGGCGCGGGCTTTTTGCGGCATATCAATATCTTATTATCGGCTCAGTTGGCGCGACTCTCTATGTCATTGGCATTGGCCTGTTATATTCATTGACCGGCACATTGAACTTTGTCGACATTTCCAGCAAACTTGCCCAGATCGAAGAGATCGGGCCGGCATTGATTGCGCTGGGTTTTTTGATCACAGGTATTAGCCTCAAACTTGCGCTGTTTCCGCTGCACGTATGGCTGCCAAATGCTTATACTTACGCTCCTTCGGTCGCGACTATTTTCCTGGCAGGAACCGCCACGAAAGTTGCTGTCTACCTTCTGCTAAGGCTGATCTTCACAGTGTTCGATGTAGACGCATCGGTTGGTGAAACACCGCTGACAGAAGTCTTCATGCTGCTGTCAATATTGGCAATGTTCGGTGCATCGACGGTTGCCTGTTTTCAAGACGATATCAAGCGCATGCTGGCTTATTCTTCAGTTGCGCAAATCGGCTACATAACGCTCGGCATTGCCATTTTTAATCAGGCAGGAATGACCGGTTCGATTGCACATCTGCTCAATCACGCCATCATGAAGGCCGCATTGTTCATGGTTATGGGGGGCGTGGTTTATCGGTTGGCAAGTGCGAATATCAACCAAATGGCTGGGCTTGGAAAGACGATGCCATGGAGCATGGCCGCTTTTGTGGTTGCTGGTTTAAGCCTAATCGGCACACCGGGTACGTCTGGCTTCATTACCAAGTGGTACCTTATGTCTGGCGCGCTAGAGCGCGATTGGTGGTGGTTGGCCCTGTTGATCGTGGCAAGCTCGGTTCTTTCCGTGGTGTATGTGGGCCGTGTTGTAGAAGCTGCATACTTCCGCGAACCGGCAGAAGGCGCAGCGCAGGCAAAAGAGATGCCCTTCACCATGCTGGCTCCTACATTACTATTGGCGGGAGCATGTATTTGGTTGGGCATTGATACAAGGCTGACCGCCGGACTTGCATCCCAGATTGCGGGTATTCTCGTTGGAGGCACGCCATGAGCAACGAGACCCTTGTAACTCTAGCACTGCTTATTCCAGCACTCGGCGCAATACTGATCCCGCTTGCGCGCAATGCTCCAAATTTGCGTGAAACTGTCACGCTGGTGACCGCCGTTGCGCTGTTCCTCGCTGTATTGCTTCTATTTGGGCGGGTTATGGCTGGCGAACGGCCGGAAGCCTCGCTCATAACGATTATGCCTGGCGTCGATATGGCATTCTCCATAGAGCCTTTAGGCATGCTGTTTGCGCTTGTCGCTTCAAGTCTGTGGATTGTGAATTCGATCTATTCCATTGGCTATATGCGCGGCAACAATGAGATGAGGCAAACTAAATTCTATGTGTGTTTTGCGGTTGCGATTGCCTCAACCATGGGCATTGCCTTTGCCAAAAACCTTTTCACTTTGTTTATTTTCTACGAGGCACTCACCTTATCGACCTATCCACTGGTTACCCACAAAGGCACAGACGAAGCAAAGCGCGGGGGACGTATTTATCTGGTCTTGCTGCTGGCAACATCAATGTTGTTGCTGCTGCCTGCGATAATGGTGACATGGTTCTTAACCGGCACAATGGATTTCACGGTTGGTGGCATTTTGGGGGGCAAGGCCGACGGGTTGGTCACCGGGGTATTGCTGGCGTTTTACGCATTTGGCATCGGCAAGGCAGCGCTCATGCCGTTCCATTTTTGGCTTCCAAATGCGATGGTGGCACCCACCCCTGTTAGTGCACTCTTGCATGCCGTTGCGGTTGTGAAGGCGGGTGTGTTTTCGGTTCTCAAGATTGTTGTTTACATATTCGGCATCGATTACCTTGCCGAAACAGGTCTTAACAATTGGATCTTGTTGGTTGCCGGAACAACGGTTGTCTTGGCCTCGCTAATCGCAATGACGAAAGACAATCTGAAAGCCAGGCTTGCCTACTCTACCGTCAGCCAACTTGCCTACATTGTGTTAGGGGCAGAGCTTGCGACAGATTTAGGCATATTGGGCGGATCCATGCATATCGCCATGCATGCGGTTGGCAAAATCACATTGTTTATGTGCGCGGGCGCGATTTATGTCGCTGCCCACAAAACTGAAATTAGCGATATGTCGGGCCTTGGCCGTGTAATGCCGTTTACTTTTGGCGCTTTCTTCATTGGCGCTTTGTGTATCATCGGCCTGCCGCCCACCGGCGGCTTATGGTCAAAATGGTATTTGGCGCTTGGCGCATTAGATGCCGGACGTGTATCCGTTCTTGGCGTCTTGATGTTGTCCTCGGTTCTTAACATCATTTACTTGATGCCCATTCCCATAAAGGGTTTCTTTGGCAAGCCAACCAGCGAAGAGGCCAAGGCTGAAGGCGTGCATGAAGCTCCCACCGCGTGCTTGATAGCAATAGGCATTACATCTGCGTTGTGTGTGTTGCTATTCTTCTTCCCAGGCACGATTTACGAACTCGCAAGCATGATAAAGCTGAGATAGAGAGGCTGTTATGGCGGAAAAACCAGATGGCGAAAAAAAGCATATGTTTGACGACCCAAAGAACGTCAAGCGGGTCATGTATGCGCTCTATGCGGCTTGCACGATTACTTTCCTGCTCGATTTCGTGGTCAAGCGCTATGTAGACCATCCGCTTGAAGCGGTAATTGGATTTTATTGCATTTACGGCTTCGCGGCCTGTGTTGCCTTAGTTTTGGTCGCAACAGAAATGCGCAAATTTATTATGCGCGATGAGGATTATTACGACGATGAGTAGTATTCCTCCATTCCTGATATTTTTTATTGCCGCCATTTTGGCGGGCATGACAACTGGCAAGTTGCGCTGGACCATCATGCTTGCGACGCCCTTTATTGGCTTCTTTAATCTTTTGGGATTGGCAGATGGTGTTTCACACACCTTACAAGTGTTTGACTACACGCTTGTGTTCACGCGCGTCGACAAACTCTCCATGGTATTTGGCTACCTGTTCCATCTTGCCACCCTTCTCGGGGTCATATTTTCGCTGCATGTCGAAGATCGCATGCAACATGTTTCAGGCTTGTTCTATGCAGGCAGCGCGCTGGGTGCGGTCTATGCGGGTGATTTGATAACATTGTTCTTGTTTTGGGAAATGCTGGCGATCACGTCCGTTTTCCTCATCTTGGCACGGCGCACACAACGTGCCACTGCAGCAGCAATACGCTATCTCACCTTCCAGGTGATCTCTGGTGTTACGCTGCTCGCAGGAGCTTTGATCATCATCGCGCAAACAGGCTCCATTGATTTCAATTTCATTGGTCTCGATGGTTTCGCGTCTTGGTTGATTTTCATCGCTTTTGGCATCAAGTGCGCATTCCCGGCACTTCACAACTGGCTGACTGACGCTTACCCAGAATCGACCCCAACAGGCACCGTCTTCTTAAGCGCTTTCACCACCAAGGTTGCTGTGTACGCTATGGCGCGCGCTTTCCCAGGCACCGAGCTGCTCGTTTATATCGGCGGCACTATGGCTATGTTCCCGATTTTCTTTGCGGTGATCGAGAATGACCTGCGCCGGGTCCTGGCCTATAGCTTGATCAACCAGGTGGGCTTTATGGTGTGCGGCATCGGCATTGGCACAGCCATGGCAATCAACGGCGCGATCTCGCATGCCTTCAATGACGTGATCTTTAAAGGCTTGTTGTTCATGAGCATGGGCGCTGTACTTTACCGCACAGGCAAGATGAACGGTTCCGATCTGGGCGGACTTTATAAATCCATGCCATGGACCACAGGGTTCTGTATCGTGGGTGCGGCCTCTATCTCCGCATTCCCGCTCTTCTCGGGCTTTGTGTCAAAATCCATGGTTATGACGGCAGCCCTGAGCGAGGGCTATCCGATGATCTGGCTGGCGTTGCTGTTTGCGTCCGCTGGTGTGTTCCACCATGCGGGTATCAAAATACCGTATTTTGCGTTTTTCGCCCACGACTCAGGCATACGCTGCAAAGAAGCACCCATCAACATGCTTATTGCGATGGGAATGGCCGCATTTATTTGCATATTTAATGGTGTTTACCCGGAACTGCTCTATAGCCTTATGCCGTTCCCTGTGGATTATGTGCCCTACACTGCGGCCCATATACTCACGCAATGTCAAATATTGTTCTTCTCAGCTTTGGCCTTTGTGTGGCTGCA
Source organism: Hyphomicrobiales bacterium (assembly GCA_051010095.1). Classification (GTDB taxonomy): domain Bacteria; phylum Pseudomonadota; class Alphaproteobacteria; order Rhizobiales; family CAJQND01; genus CAJQND01. The sequence continues at coordinate 11,945 of JBPCVX010000222.1, read as the reverse complement.
GCTTTATGGCCTCTATCCGCCAGAACTACCGTCTACAAACCTTGACGCAGATTGGTTTTACCGACGGGTATTGCCAGCCGGCGCGCAACGCTTTTGCCAAATGATCGGAAATGCCTTTAATGCGGTGAAATCACGAGCATCGGCAATGCTTGGGGGGTTCATGGCGCGCATCTACAGATTGCACGGGCCACATGGCGTGCTGGCGCGCACCTGGCCCACAGGGTCTATGGCCTTCTGGACGGCTGTCTTGTTAATGGCTTTTGTGTTTGTCGCTCAATATAGCGCTGGTTAAGCTGTCGCTTCTAAGAGCGGTGGCTCGTTTGAGCTTTCAGATACTTCACGGCTCTGCGCGTCCTCTTGAACCATCCAGTCCCAGTATGTAAGCACGACGCGCGCCTTGTTAAATGACAGGCTGTCAAACAAAGCGCGCAACTCTTCAAGGTCACGCGATGGCGAAAGACCTGTACCCGACGTTTCACCTAATCTTTTCATCACTTCGTTGAATTTCGCTCGCGAAAGACCCATCGCCTTTAACACAACTGTCAGAGGCTCGCCGCCCGCATCATCCAGAATGCGTTCTGCGTTTAATTCATGAATGTGCGCAAGTTCTGCAATTTGCTTCTTTGCGTTCATCTCCATGCCTTGTTCGGTCAAGCTGACAAACTGCAAAATTGATTGCTCTTCAGGAAAGGAGTTTGTGTCCCAGCCATCGTTCTCGGCGCCATCATCATCAACGCCAATTGCAATTTTCAAAACCTTCTCGAGCATTTTGGAATCGGTGAGAAAACGTGAAAACACGAAGCGCCTCAGCTCTCCGGGCAAAACCCAGAACAGATCGAAGGCAATATTCGGCGTCATGTCAGCGCGGGTTGCCAAAGGCGCTTGAAGCGTTGCTTGATTTTGCGCAAGGCCAGCCAACCGGCTCAACAATTCTGGAGGTAGCGCGGCCTCAGGATTACGCACCAGACCCAGCAACACTGAGGGTTCTTCGCAATCAACCAAAGCACTCGCAAGTGCCGGCGAAAGCAAACGTCTGCGTGCAATCATCCTGCACTTGTTCACATCCCCTGCGTGGATGATTTCAAGCAAATCCTTGTCGCTGACAAAGGCAGCATTTTCAATCATCGGACCAGCGACTTCAAGATTAGGATCGGCCACCAGTCGCGATACGATAAGTGCGGGAGGGTTTTCCATCATCGACACACGCTCTGAAAGCTCGCAACGCGACGATTCCGGCATCGCAGGAAGTTTACGCAGCAATGTGTCACCCGCCAGAGCGCGCTCTTGCGGTTGTACCACGCCATCCGGCAGCGCCATAACATCCAGCAGATCACGCACCATGTTTAAGTTTTGGCGTTTCGCTTCTAGATTTGTGTTAATGGGCTTTATTTTCTCGCGGACCGCCGCTGGCACCTTTAATTCTGCTGGCTCTTGGACCGGCTTTGGTTCAGCAAACACTTCCTTAACCTGAGCCCCGGGCGCGTGATTGTCGCGTTCTTGCTCTTCGAAAGGAAAGCTCGCCACCGGTGAGATTGGCAGGAGCTCAGCAGCTGGAGCCGGGTCAATATCGGCATCAGCGGCAGAAACGTTACTATCTGCGCTATCGTCAGTGCCCCCAAGATCTTCTGCTTCGACAATGTCGTCGCTTTGGGGTTGCGCTACCACGTCATCATAGTCTTCGCCAGCACTGTCATCTTCTTCAGTGGAAAGGTTGTCTTCTTGCTGTTCGCTGATGTCCTCGTTCACTTCATCAGCAACAGGGTCTACTGGCGCCTCTGCATAACCTTCTTCAATCTGCTCGCCGGGGGAAAAATCTTCGTGCTCATCAAAAATAAAATTGTCTTGGCTTAATGTATCGTCTGCTACCATTGGTGCTGCTTCAAACTCTGAACGCGGCAATTGATCAACAAACGACGCCTTCAAGGCAGCAACTGACGCTTCAATCACCGACTGAGAAAGCGCATTTCCTGGACGAACCGGTTGATCGATTTCGTCGTCTCTTAAGGCTTCTGGTACATTGGTGAAGTACGTTTCTGAAGATTCCGCAAAGCGATTAAACCCAGTTTCTTCAAGCTCATCACTTGTTTTCAATGCTTCATTTTTCACGCGATCTGCCAACTCACGCAAAGCCGCGCTGTTAGTGGCAACCAGATCATCTAAGTCGACTATTGGTGGTTCTGGATCGGCAACCCCCCTGTCAATCGCAACATCATCCTCAACGGTTTCTTCCACGTTCTCGCTATATTCTTCAATTGACGGTTCGATCTCGTCGTCAATTATTCCTTCGATCGTGGCTTCACTGTGCTCTTCAAACGACGACCCATCCTGTTTGTCGGTTGTTTCATCGGTCACATCCTCAGCAACTGCCGCAACGTCTGTATCAGTGGTAGTTCTCTCTGCGTCTTGATCGATATCTTCGCCAGAATCTACGCTACGCTCATCAATGATGTCCGCGTCGGCACATTCAGCATCAATGTCATCTGCACGGTCTTCTCGCTCATCTGCATTCGCAGTTGGCTCATCCAAATCTTCCTTACCACTGGTTGAGTTTGAAGGCTCAACGAGGCTCGCCTCGTTCTCTTCGGCAAAATCATCTTGATGTGCATCTTCACTTTCAAGATTACATTCGGCTTCAGGCTCAATCTCTTCAACAGGCACGCAAGCAGTTGACTCTTCTGCTTCCTCAAAGGCCTCCTGAGGTTTCGACGCCTGCTTCTCCTGAACATCGGTTGGCAAAATTGCAGATTTACTCATCTGCGTCGCGGATTCCGCCATCGCATCAAGCGCTGCAAAAATATCAGCCGGATCTTTCAGATGAGTATCGATTTGGGGCCTCTCAACATCTTGTCAAATTCGCAGATTTCGGGGGCCCGTCCCTAAACTATGCCCAACTGCCCCCATATCTGAAAACACTTATAAGATGGCTGCGCTAAATTTCGCTGAACTGGTAAAGTTCAATTTGAAAAAAATTTTAATTATCTTAGGGTCGGTTGCAACAAGGAGATTGCAATGAGAGAGTTTGAAAACATTGACGAATTGGCAGCTGCAGCTGGCACGGAAATTGGCGTGAGCCATTGGATGCGCATTGATCAAGCGCGCATCGACATGTTTGCGGATGCAACGGGCGATCATCAATGGATACACACAAATCCGGTGCGCACCCGCGCTGAACTGAGCATGCCAACCATCGCGCATGGCTTCTTGACGCTATCTTTATTACCAAAGTTCATGGGCGAAATTTACACCGTAAATAGCGTCAAAAGAGCAATAAACTATGGCGCAAACAAAGTACGTTTTACCAATATGGTGCCGGTTGGCTCAAAAGTACGCGGACGATTAAATTTAAACCGCGCCACCTTGGATGGCGGCTCCATACGCACCATATCAACCGTTACCGTTGAGATCGAGGATGCAGAAAAGCCTGCGCTGATCGCAGAAACGATAACTTTGATGTTTGAATAGGGAGCGAATTGATGAAGATCATCAAAAGTAATGCGGAATGGCGCGAACAGTTAACGCCTGAGCAATATAAGATTACCCGCAAACACGGCACCGAACGGCCGCATTCGCACCCACATAATAATGAAAAATCGACAGGAACCTTTCACTGCGTGTGTTGTGACAAGCCGTTGTTTCACTCTGATGCCAAATATGAATCTGGCACAGGATGGCCGAGCTTTCATTCACCTGCTCATGAGCAGGCGGTGAACGAACATGATGACCGAAGCTTGTTTACGCGGCGCACAGAAGTGCGCTGTGCCGATTGCGATGCGCACCTTGGTCACGTCTTTCCAGATGGCCCTCATCCAACCGGCTTGCGCTATTGCATGAACGGCACAGCACTTGATTTCAAAAAAGAAAAAGAAAAATAATGGCAACCATACCCCCTATCGCCAAAAAACAAGATCATTCGGCAACTCATCACGGCATCGAAAAGAACGATCCCTATGATTGGCTGCGTGCCGAAAACTGGCAAGAGGTCATGCGCGACCCAACCGTCCTGGCAGAAGACATTCGCGCGCATCTGGAGGCAGAGAACGCCTATACCGCTGCCATGATGGGCGACACTGAAGAACTTCAGAAAAAGCTTTTTAAGGAAATGAAAGGGCGCATAAAAGAAGACGATTCCTCTGTGCCCTCACCCGATGGCCCTTGGCTTTATTACACATCTTTTGTGACAGGCGGTCAGCATCCGCGCTTTTGCCGTAAAAAACCTGATGGAGAAGAACACATCCTCCTCAATGGCGATGAGATGGCTGACGGCAAGGCGTTTTTCCGTATTGGTGGCGTCGCTCAATCCCACGACCACAAGCTGCTTGCCTACGGTGTGGATGATAAGGGTTCAGAATATTTCACGGTATCTGTTCGCGATGCGGCAACCCTGACCGAGCACACCGATAAAATTGAAGACACAAGCGGCGGGATTGTATGGACAGCGGACAATGCAAGCTTCTTCTATGTGAAGATGGATGAAAACCATCGCCCCTCGAAAGTTTTCCTGCATAAGCTCGGCACCAAACAAAATGACGACGTTTTGATTTACGAAGAAGAGGATCCTGGATTTTTTGTCGGCATTGGTGCAACGCAATCACGCAAATTCATTCTGGTTTCAGCACACGACCATCAAACTTCAGAGATCCGTATGATCGATGCAAATGCGCCACGGGATGTACCAGTTCTGGTGGCAGAGCGCATTGCCGAGCACGAGTATGATGTTGATCATCTGGATGACAAGTTGATCATTCTCACCAACACAGACGGTGCTGAGGATTTCAAGATTGTTGAAACTCCGGTGGATGCACCTGGAATGGAGAACTGGCGAGATCTGGTGGCCCATAAGCCTGGAAGGCTGATTATCTCACATGGCGCGTTTAAGGGTCATATGGTGCGCCTAGAGCGTGAAGATGGACTGCCGCGCATTGTCATAACCGATATGGCAAGTGGTGATGAGCACGATATCGCTTTTGATGAAGAAGCCTACAGTCTGGGGCTTGGCGGCGGGTATGAGTTCGACACCACCACAATCCGCTTTACCTATTCCTCCATGACCACCCCCGCTCAGGTTTATGATTATGACATGGTGACCCGTGAGCGCGTGTTGCGCAAAACCCAGGAAATTCCTTCCGGGCATGATCCGTCAGACTATGTAACCAGGCGCATCATGGCACCATCCCACGATGGAGAGTTGGTGCCGATCTCGATACTGCATCACAAAGATACAGCTCTTGATGGTTCCGCACCCTGCCACCTTTATGGTTATGGTTCATACGGCATTTCGATCCCAGCTTCCTTTTCAACCAACGTGCTGTCGTTGGTGGACCGTGGATTCGTACACGCCATCGCCCATATTCGCGGCGGAAAAGACCGAGGTTATAACTGGTATGCACAAGGAAGGCGTGACGCAAAGAAAAATACTTTTCTTGATTTCATAGCCGCCGGTGAAAAACTCATCGAAGATGGCTATACATCACAAGGCAAGGTGATTGCCCATGGCGGAAGCGCAGGCGGCATGTTGGTGGGTGCTGTTGTAAACATGGCTCCATCACAGTATGGCGGCATTATTGCCCAAGTACCGTTTGTCGATGTGCTCAACACAATGCTGGATGACACCCTTCCCCTCACCCCTCCCGAGTGGCTGGAATGGGGCAATCCACTGGCGGAGAAACAGGCTTATGAATACATCGCCTCTTATTCCCCTTATGATCAGGTGAGCGGGCAAGATTACCCGGCAATTTTAGCCATGGCAGGACTCACAGATCCGCGGGTGACCTATTGGGAGCCTGCCAAATGGATGGCACGTTTGCGCGAACTCAAAACGGACGATAACCTATTGATATTGAAAACTAATATGGAGGCTGGACACGCTGGCGCATCAGGACGTTTTGATGCATTGAAGGAAACAGCTCTTGCTTATGCCTTTGCTTTGCTGGTAGCAGAAAAGCTGAGCATTCCCAGCGGTTAGTGTTGCTTCTCAATAAGAGAAAGCGCACAATCGCGACAAATCTATCAAAACACTAAAGGATGCGTTCAAATGAGTGAACCTGCAGCCAAACTTGACACCCCCAAAGCAGCTTCAATTCCCGCGGCATTTAACTGGGAAGACCCACTGGATCTGGAAAGTCTGCTCACCGAAGAAGAGCGCATGATCCGCGACAGTGTGCGGGCTTTTTGCGATGACAAATTGATGCCGCGCGTGCAATCAGCGTTCCGTGAAGAACGTTTTGATCGCGAAATCATGAGTGAGGCCGGTGAACTTGGGCTCATGGGCATTATGACCGACCCCAAATATGGTGGCGCAGGGCTTGGATATGTTGCTTATGGGTTGATTGCGCGTGAGATCGAGCGTGTCGATTCAGGCTATCGTTCAGCTATTTCGGTGCAGAACTCTCTCGTTATGCACCCGATTGAAGCCTATGGCTCTGAAGAGCAAAAGATGAAATTCCTACCCAAATTGGCGACCGGTGAAATGGTTGGTTGCTTTGGCCTCACAGAACCAGACGCAGGCTCAGACCCAGGTGGCATGAAAACCCGCGCCAAGCGCACTTCTAATGGCTACGTGCTCAATGGTTCAAAAATGTGGATCACCAACTCGCCCATCGCTGATGTGGCGGTTGTATGGGCGAAACTGGAAGATGAAGGCATTCACGGCTTTTTGGTTGAGCGCGGCATGGATGGTTTCACCACGCCCAAGATCGAAGGCAAGGTTTCACTGCGCGCCTCTGTTACCGGCGAAATTGTGCTTGATAATGTGGAAGTTGGCGAAGATGCACTGATGCCTAACGCACGCGGGCTTTCTGGTCCGTTTGGGTGCCTGAACAAGGCGCGTTTTGGCATAGCCTGGGGTGCCATGGGAGCGGCTGAATTCTGCTGGCACCAAGCACGCCAGTACACTCTTGACCGCCAGCAATTCGGCAAACCCCTTGCTGCCACCCAATTGGTGCAAAAGAAGCTAGCTGATATGCAAACCGAGATCACACTGGGCTTGCATGGCGCTTATGCCCTTGGTCGTGCCCTGGAAGCTGGCACCGCAGCGCCGCCCTCAATATCGCTTATGAAGCGCAACAATTGCGGCAAAGCATTAGAAATTGCGCGCAATGCCCGCGACATGCACGGCGGCAACGGCATCTCTGACGAATTCCACGTTATCCGCCATATGGTAAACCTGGAAACAGTTAACACCTATGAAGGCACGCATGATGTACATGCGCTCATTCTCGGCCGGGCGCAAACCGGCATACAGGCATTTATGTAATAACAAAGACAACCCCTAAACATTGACCAACAGGAGACGTTCACATGGCTTTTGAATTGCCCGACTTGCCCTATGCATATGATGCTTTGGGCCCTTATATGTCCGCAGAAACACTCGAGTTTCACCATGACAAACACCATCTTGCCTATGTCGACAACGGCAATAAACTTGCCGCGGAAGCAGGCATGGAAGGCAAATCCGTTGAAGAAATTTGCAAAGCCTCTTTCGGCTCAAATGCAGGCCTTTTTAACAATGCTGGCCAGCACTATAACCATGTACATTTCTGGAACTGGATGAAGCCAAACGGTGGTGGCGCTGCGCCTGGTAATTTGGCGGCCAAAATCGATGCGGATCTTGGCGGCATGGACGCGTTCCGCGCTGCTTTCATTCAAGCTGGCATGACCCAGTTCGGTTCAGGCTGGTGCTGGCTTGCGCTTAAAGATGGTAAGCTTGAAGTGATGAAGACACCGAATGGTGAAAATCCGCTCGTGCACGGCGCCGCACCATTGCTTGGGTGCGATGTGTGGGAGCATTCCTACTACATAGACTATCGCAATGCGCGCCCGAAATATCTGGAAGCCTGGTTCGACAATCTTGTAAACTGGGATTATGTTGGCGAGCTGTTTGAAGCTGCAAGCTAGGCGCCCGCAAATATCGCAAACTGATGGCGGGATCTTCTAGGTTCCGCCTTCATTTTTTGTAACAGACGATATGAGTATCTCAATGAGCGATGATGCCTTCCAACTTGACCCGGTAGATGATGCAATTGCCGCAATTGCAGATGGTGCAATGGTCGTGGTTGTTGATGATGATGACCGCGAGAATGAGGGCGACCTCATCATGGCTGCGTCTAAGGCAACGCCAGAACAGATGGGCTTCATTGTGCGTCATACCTCTGGCATCGTTTGCGCGCCCATTACAGCAGAAGAAGCCCGTCGGCTACACCTCGCCCCCATGGTGGCAGACAATGATGCACCCATGAGTACCGCTTTCACGGTTTCTGTTGACTACCGGCAAGGCCTCACCACCGGCATTTCCGCTGAAGAACGCTGCAATACCGTGCGTGCGCTTGCCAATGGCAATGTGCAGGCGGCTGATTTTGTGCGCCCGGGCCATGTATTTCCGCTTATCGCCAAGCGCGGCGGCGTTCTTATGCGTTCTGGACACACTGAAGCAGCTGTTGATTTGGCCAAACTCGCCAAATTACCGCCCGTGGGTGTCATCGGCGAGCTTGTCAATGATGACGGGACCGTCAAAAAAGGTGCTGACGTTTATCAGTTTGCACGCGACCACGGGCTAAAGATTATTTCAGTAAACGACATGATCGCCTATCGTCAGGCACAGGAAAAACTCGTGGAACGGCGCTCGGAATTCACCGTGCCGATGCCCATTGGCGAAGCCCAGGGCATAGCCTACGCGACACCGTTCGACGCCATGCAACATTTAGCCATTGTTTACGGCGGTGTGGGAGACGGGCGCAATGTGCCCGTGCGCTTGCACAGGGAAGATTTGGTTGAAGACGTCTTTGGCGGCAGAGAAACGCTGAATTCCGTCTATGAGTGGTTTGAACGCGAAGGCCGCGGTGTATTGGTCTATCTGCGCACAGGTGCTTCTGGTGTGCCTGCTGAAACCTTTGGCAGCGATGAACCCAAGCCCGACGAAAACCATGAAAGCGTGCATGCGCGTGAAGCCGCGTGGCGCGATATCGGCCTTGGCGCGCAAATTTTGCGCGATTTAAATGTCACATCGATCCGTTTACTTGCCACCCGCGACAGGCACTATGTTGGCCTTGCTGGTTTTGGCATTGAAATCGATGAAACTGAATTGATAGAAAACGAATAGAAACTGGGTCTGAACACGGAGGAATCCCTATGAAACTCTTCACGAAACTTGCAGGCGTTGCCTTGGCAACGGCATTGTTTGCCGGGCCGGCATTTGCCGAGACACGCGTCACATATAAGTCTGCCAAGTCCACCTCGTCTTATTATCAGATGGCTGTGCAACTGGCTGAAGCTATCAAGGCGGGCACAAATGGCGATGTCATTCTGACCGTGGAAGAAAGCCAGGGTTCTGTTCAGAACGTAAAAGAAGCCGGCAAGCGCAAGGGCAACTATGTATTCACGACACCGCCCGTTCTGGTGAAGCTCGCCATGGGCGGCAAGAAAATGTTCGAAAAGGACGATAAAGAAGCTTATGGGAAAATCCGATCTTTGTTCAACATTCCCTATCTCACTATGCATTTGGTGGTGCGCGCAGACAGCGGTGTGAACACCATTGCTGATCTAGAAGGCAAAAATTTCCTCGTTGGCAAAGGCTCTTTTGGTGCCCGGGAAGCAACGAAGTATCTCAAGATGTTTGGCCTCGAGGGCAAGGTTAAAATTGCCGATGTTGAGCTAAACGCCGCCGTTCCAGCGCTGAAAAACAAGCAAATCGACGGCTTTGCAACAGCTGGCTCCTATCCAGCACCAAACGTAATCGAAGCAGCAGCCGGCACCGAAGTGAAAGTTCTTTCGCTCAGTGATGACCAGATTGCGCAGACCAAGCGCACAAAGCTTGTGATTCCAGGTGGCACCTATCCAGGCATTACGGAAGATGTCACCACGACTACGCTACCCGTAGGCGCCTACACGACCGCAGACATGGATGATGAAACCGCCTATACGCTCGTTAAAACCTTCTGGGAAGAAAAGGAAAAAATGGGCAAAACCAATGGCTGGTGGAACGGGGTTACACCAGAAGGTCTCAAGACACTTGGCGCGAAGCTACATCCTGGCGCGCTTAAATATTACAAAGAAAAGGGCATCGATCTCTCAGATCACTTGATGTAACCGGACACTTTGATGAAACATGTTACAGCGGCGCTCGCACTTGCAAGCGTCGCTTTTCATATCTGGCTTATCTTTTCTGGCCTGGTGCCCAATTTGTTATCGCGCCCGGTGCATCTCATTTTCGCGCTTCCATTTGTTTTTCTTTTTACCAAAGACCGGGTGAAGCCGCTTGATGCGTTGCTGTGTGCCTTAGGCGTTTCGATCTGCCTCTATATCGTGTGGAACCGTGATGCGCTGAGCGATCAGTACGGGTCGCTCGAAGGATGGCCCCAGCGCATAGCCGCTGTAGCTCTTGTGCTGATCGTATTGGAAATGGCGCGCCGGGCAGTGAAACTGGCCTTGCCGATTGTTGCTTGCATCGCCCTGCTTTACGGCATCTTTGGGCAATACTTACCCGGTGAGTTTGGCCATCCAGGCATTCCTTTTGACAGCTTCTTTGGCACCCTTGTTATCGCAGAAGGAGGCTTATGGGGGCCGCTGACCGGTGTATCGGTAAATGTGGTTGCGGTGTTCATCATGCTAGGTGCGGCGGTGAGCGCTGGTGAAGGTGGTACTGCTTTTATGTCGATCGCAACGCGTCTCGCAGGTCGCTTGCAGGCGGGTGCTGCCAAGGTATCAGTTCTCTCGTCAGCTTTGTTTGGCTCGATCTCCGGCTCGGCATCCGCCAACGTGGCATCAACCGGCGCGATCACCTTGCCCACAATGAAGCGGCTCGGTTATCCGGCAAGCCTGGCGGGTGCTGTCGAAGCAACTGCATCAACCGGTGGACAGATCATGCCACCGCTCATGGGCGCTGGCGCTTTTGTGATGGCGGAACTACTGCGCACAAACTACACCGCAATCATAACGGCAGCTTTTTTGCCCGCGCTGCTATTCTTCGTGGCGGTGTGGTTTGGGGTTGATCTCTTCGCCAAACGCTATGGCCTCACCCCCATGGCGCCGGAAGATATACCCTCAACCAAACGTGTGATCAGGCTGTCGCCATTTTTTGTTATTCCCTTCGGAACACTGCTCATTGTGCTGTTCGCCACCGGGCGCACGCCACAATTTGGCGCAGCACTTGCCATTTTTGCGGCAGCCGGATTGCTCGTAATTGATGAGAATTGGCATGTGTCCATAACCCGCTGGGGCAAGAGATTGTTATCAGCATCCCGCGCAGCCGCCCAACAAATCGCCATGGTGGCCTCTATTATCATCTGCGCCGGGTTGATCATTGGTGTTTTAAACATGACCGGTCTGGGCGTTAAGGTGACGTCGGTCATCTTATCGCTATCCGGCGGAACATTATGGGGTGCGCTGGCACTCACCGCCATTGCCTGCCTCATTCTTGGCATGGAGGTTCCCACTACAGCGGCTTACGTAATTTGTGTCTCCGTTGCAGGGCCCGCATTGCAGGAGCTTGGTCTTCCAGCGCTGCAAGCGCATCTCTTCGTGTTCTGGTATGCGTTGCTTTCAACAATCACACCGCCGGTGTGCGGCACGGTGTTTATTGCAGCTGGTATGGCGAATACGCCCTGGGTGCCCGTGGCGGGCAAGGCGATGGCACTTGGGCTTGGGCTCTATCTGGTGCCCATCGCCTTTGTGGTGACGCCCGCGCTTGTTATGCCAGAAGCAAATACCGCATTGGCGGCAATGGCGTTTGCAAAGGTTGGCGCCGGGCTTTGGTTGTTGGCCCAAGGCATTGTCTCTAGCGAGCGTAGCCCCTTAGCGCGCATTCTTGCCGGCGCTTGCGGGCTTGGCCTAATTTTGACGCCGCTTACGTTGCTTAACGCTTAAGGCTTCCCAATATACCACGAATAAGTTGGCGCCCCAGCTCGCGGCCAACTGTTGAAACAAGATTGCCAAAGAACCGATCAGACTTGCTC
>JBPCVX010000221.1:0-3103 GCA_051010095.1 Hyphomicrobiales bacterium | reverse complement strand
GGCTATCAAAACCTGCGTCACGAGGGCAAAACCGTCTCTGTGCGCATCAGAAAGCCGGAAGATGTTGAGCGCGCTGTGACCGATTTGCGCGCGCGTGCGCAACCAGTTAATCAAGGCCTGTTTGGCGATGGTGCGACGGCGCAATCTTTTGATCTTGCGCAGGATGGAGCGCAGTTCACGCTTACATTGACGGATGAGTTCATTGATGCACGCACAGAGCGGGCAATTGAACAATCAATTAGTGTTTTGGAGCGGCGTATCAATTTGCTTGGCACCACCGAGCCGGTTATCCAGCGCCAGGGATTAGACCGTATTTTGATCCAGGTTCCAGGCCTTGATGACCCAGATCGCCTGCGCACGCTCTTGGGATCCACCGCAAAGCTTGATTTTCAATTGCTGTGTGATGAACAGCCTACAGGGGATATCGATAGTTTTCGCGCGCAACCAGGTTGTGATGTGCTCGAAGATCGCTCTCAAGATGGGCTCTATTACGCGGTTCACACATCCACAACGAAGCGTGTAAGCGGTGAAGATCTGACCAATGCGCAGCCAGGTTTCGATTCGCGCAATAATGAACCGATCGTGTCATTTTCGTTTAATACCCGTGGCGCAACTCGCTTTGGTCGTTTGACGCGCGATAACGTGGGGCGACCATTCGCGATCGTTCTGGATAACAAGGTGGTAAGTGCGCCGCGGATTAACGAACCCATTCTGGGCGGTTCGGGTCAAATTAGCGGCAATTTCTCCATTGAAGAAACCGATGATCTCGCCATTTTGCTGCGCTCTGGTGCATTGCCTGCAAAGCTCGTCATCGTTGAAGAACGTTCGGTTGGGCCAAGCCTTGGTGCAGATTCAGTACGTGCAGGTTTTTATGCCGGCATTATCGGACTGTCTGCGGTTATCGTCTTCATTCTGTTGTCATATGGCCTGTTTGGCATTTTCTCGGTATTTGCGCTTTCGATAAACATCGCGCTAATCCTAGGCGTGCTGTCATTCCTGCAAGCAACCCTCACGTTGCCTGGCATTGCCGGTATCGTGCTCACCATGGGCATGGCGGTTGATGCGAATGTGCTTATCTTCGAGCGAATACGCGAAGAAGTGAAACAGGGACGCTCGCCACTAAATGCGATTGATACGGGCTATGGGCGAGCTCTAACCACAATTCTTGATGCTAACATCACCACCTTTATTGCTGCGGTTATTTTGTTTGGACTTGGCTCTGGCCCCATTCGCGGTTTTTCGGTGACCCTTGGCATTGGCATTCTCACATCTGTGTTCACGGCATTTACAGTGACACGCCTGCTCATTTCGTTGTGGGTCGGGCGTTCGCGGCCAAAAGAACTACCGATTTAGGAGCGAAACAATGAAACTACTCAGGCTCGTTCCTTCCGAAACCAAGATTAACTTTTTACGCTTCGCAAAAATTGCGATGCCGATTTCGGCTGTTCTGGTGCTTGCGTCACTTGCGCTGTTTTTTGTCGTTGGCCTGAATTTGGGCATCGACTTTAAAGGCGGTACACTCATTCAGGTTCAGACCAAAGATGAGAGTGTAAACATTGGTGATTTGCGCTCCAAGATTAATGGACTTGGCCTTGGCGAGGTGCAAATACAAGAATTCGGTTCCCAGAATGAAGTTCTCATTCGTGTTGAGGAACAAGCTGGTGGTGAAGAAGCCCAGCAAAATGTGACCCAGAAAATTCGTGATGCGCTTGGCGATACGGTTGAGTACAGGCGTACCGAGGTCGTTGGGCCAACGGTCTCTGGGGAACTCGCATGGGACGGTACGATCGCTGTATTGGCAACGATTTTTGCGATTTTGCTCTACATTTGGTTCCGTTTTGAATGGCAGTTTGCCGTCGGTGCAGTAGCTGCACTTGTTCACGATGTGGCACTGACGATAGGCATGTTCTGTATTCTTCGATTGCAGTTTGATTTGTCGATCATTGCAGCATTGCTCACGATTGTCGGTTACTCGCTGAACGATACGGTTGTTGTGTATGACCGGGTGCGTGAAAATCTGCGTAAATACAAGCGCCTGCCCATCGAAGAATTGTTGAACCTGTCGATCAACGACACGCTGTCGCGAACCGTACTCACATCGGTGACCACTTTGCTCGCTCTCTTTTCGCTTTATATTTTCGGTGGTGAAGTGTTGCGCGGCTTTGTGTTCGCAATGATTTGGGGCGTGTTGATTGGTACCTATTCGTCTATTGCTATTGCGTCTCCACTGCTAAAACTTCTGAACGTAAAACGTGATTGGTCGGAAGCCGATAAGGAAGCGGCAGAAGCAACTCCCTGATGGGTGACCTCCAAGAAGAACGCTTCTTTCCGGGCCGCGCACTGCTGGATGCCTATGGAAATGGTGGGTTTCGTTTTGCCGAGATGTCTCATCGTGGATCATTGCTTTTGTTACCCAGCGGCATCTATGCCTGGCCACCACAAGAGTTTGCGCAACTTGGTGCTGGGGATTTCGAGAAAGTATTTGCTGAAGCAGACGCGATTGAGTTTTTGTTGCTTGGCTGCGGTGATAGCATTCATCTGCCCAGTGAAAAATTACGCGCCGCATTTCGCGAGAATGATATCGGTCTTGAATTCATGGACACCGGTGCTGCGGCGCGTACGTATAATGTCGTGCTGGGCGAGAAAAGGGCGGTAGCGGCGGCTCTTATCGCGGTAGATGATATTGTGCGACAAAGGTAACCATGAGCCAAGGCGTCAGCAGCGAGATATATTGCGCGGATCTGGTGAAGCAATTTGATCCAGACCGCTATCTCGCAACGCTTTACGCGCCTGATGAAAAACGTTCAGCGTTATTTGCTCTTTATGCATTCAGTTTGGAGATAGCGCGCATTCGCGAAAGCGTGAGCGAGCCCATGCTTGGTGAAATCCGTCTGCAATGGTGGCGTGATACGCTGGGTGCGATTTACAGCGGCCAGTCTCAGGAACACCCCGTTGCCGAAGCATTGTCGGACGCTATTAAGAGCGGTGATGTACCCCAGCAAGCCCTGCAGAACCTGATCGAGGCACGCGTCTTTGATCTCTATGACGATCCCATGCCCAACGTGAATGACCTGGAAGGTTATTTGGGAGAAACTTCATCGAT
>JBPCVX010000220.1:0-7187 GCA_051010095.1 Hyphomicrobiales bacterium | reverse complement strand
GGCAGGTGCGTAAAACTGCGCGGTGGTCACCTGGGTGCCTGGAATAAGCTCGTTACCAAAGAGAATGGTGAACACCAGAAACATCACCAGTGGCAGTGCTATCACGAACACCAGTGCCGGCGGGCGCCTCGTAAACAGACGCAATTGATGGAGCGTTTGCCAATATAACACTAAGCAACCTCCTTCTTCTGCGTGCCGCGCCGCCCGCGGGTGAGGTTCAAGTAAACCTCTTCAAGGCTTGGCCGCGTGAGGGTTAAATGGGCAAGCTCGAATTGATGGGCAAACGCCCATTTTGTCAGATCAGCAATCACGGGCGTCGGGTTAGGGGCTTCAATCACCACCCAACCATGCTCGACAAAGGTGATTTTTTTCAATGGTTTGGGAAAACTTTCTGGCAATCGGGCATCCCCGACGTGAAACCTGATCTCGGCATAGCTGCCATGTGCTTCCACCAATCCATTGGGTGTGCCTTCAGCGCAGATTTCGCCGTCAACCAAAACAGCAAGCCGGTGGGCGAGTGTCTCAACTTCTTCCATATAGTGCGATGAGAGCAAAATTGTTTTGCCCATCTGGTTGAGCTCTAGGACCAACTTCCAGATATTACGTCTGGCATCCGGGTCGAGGCCAGTTGTGGGTTCATCCAAGAACAGAAGATCTGGATTTCCAACAAGCCCAAGGGCGATTTCCAGGCGCCTTTGTTGACCGCCAGAAAGGTGGTTCACGCGATGGTTCAGAAGAGGTGCGAGTTCGACAAGCCCCAACAATTTGTCTTTTGAGAGTGGTTCTCTGTAAATGTGTCGGTAGGCATCAATCGTCTCGCCCACTGTGATGTCGTTTTCAAGTGCTGTTGATTGCAAAACAATGCCAATGCGCTCGCGAAAAGCACGCCCGCCCGATTGTGGATCAAAGTTCAATACTGAAATAGCGCCGCTATCGCGCTTTCGATACCCCTCTAAAATTTCGATGACGGTCGTTTTGCCCGCGCCATTTGGCCCCAGAAGTGCATATGTCTCGCCGGAACCTACGTCAAACGATAGGTTTCGCAGCGCCTGACGTGCTCCATAAGATTTCGACAGATTTTCAACCACAATTGAAGTCATCAGGTGGGCCTTGATGGGGCCTAGCGGCCAGATTTCGTCTGGGCGATGAGGCCCTTGAGTGCCGTCTTAAACGCCTTTGCGCGTTGTGTGAACCCTTTGCCGTGCAACGCCAGCAACAAGTGGGAATAAGCATGCATGTCGCTTTCAAGGGGCGGGTTGAGATGGGGTAGAAATGTGCCCTTACGCGTGAAGATGGTCTTGGGCCGGGTCATCTCCAAAAGACCTTCCGCGCCGCGGGTGACACCAAAGCCCGAACTTTTTGTGCCGCCAAATGGCGCGCGCGGGTCTGCTGTCGGCACAATTATGTCGTTGATGGTCACAAAGCCTGTGTTCAGGCGCGTTGCGAGCTGTTCAGCGTCGCCCGCGTTGCCAAATATCGATGTGCCAAGCCCAAAAGGCGAGGCATTCACCAGCCGTGCCGCGTCAACAGCATCGTTTGCGGATAGCATGCAGATAACGGGGGCAAAGATATCCGCTTTTAGAATGTCCGCATCCTCTGAAACGCCGGTTAGAACTACCGGCGTGAACCTTTGCGGGTCGATCGTGCCGGCGGCAAATGAAAGGTCAGTGGTAAGCGCGCATAGTCTCTCGCACACAACATTAGGGATCGTTGCAGCGGGCAGGGACGCGACGCGCTCGAGAATCGCATTGACGAGGGGTTCTGAGCTCTGGCCCACGATGACCAGCCGCCGTGGCGCGATGCAGGTTTGTGAACTGTTCAAACGCAAGCCATAAGCAACTGCATCCGCCACAATAGCGGGATCAGCGCCAGGCAGAGCAATCATTGCATCATTGCCCGCAAGCTCAACGATTGCTGGAATGGCGCGTGAGGCGAGGGCTCCAAGCACCTTGGCACCTGTTTCTGCTGATCCGGTTAGTACAAGCTTGTCGATGTTGGCATCCACGAGCGCTTGACCGGCTTCAATACTTTCATCGGTAACATGTATAAGGCCATCGGGGAGACCCGCCTCAACCAGCAGCCGCGCAAGCGCTTCTGCTATCGCGTGCCCGCCATGGGCTGGCTTGACAACAACTGCATTGCCCGCAACGAGCGCATGCACTGCTTGCACGAACGGCAAGAAGACGGGATAGTTAAACGGGGCAAGAATTGCGATGATGCCGAAAGGTTCGCGCAGAATTTTGGTGTTCACCCCCATTAGCCAGCCTGGACGCGTATATAGCGATGGGCGCCGTGGTTTTAGGATCTGCGTGGCATTCTTCTCCAAAAACTTGCATGCCTCCGCCAACGGTAGTATTTCCGTAATCACAAGTTCTGCTTCATCGCGTTGTAATCCGGCGCATGCAGTCTTTGCGAGAGTTGGCGCTTGTTCGGCAAGCAAATGGCGGAAGGCGCGCACAACGTCCAGGCGCGACGCGATGGCTTTGGTTGCCCAGTCTGTCTGTGTACGGCACAGAGTATGAAGTTCAGACTCAATCATATTTCGAGCACATTTTGCCTGTCTTTGAAGCGCGGGGAGCTGGCGTGATTTATGTTGTTTACTTTAATGGGGATAACACGGTTATCATGGGCTTGCGAATTCATCGCCAGTTTGCGATTTTCCTACAGTAGTTCTGGGGCTTACAAAAGGAATTTATGATCTGACTAGCTTGTTAATCTCGTTTAACAAACTGGCTGTGGGGCATAAAGGCTAGAGGGCATAATCGATCACATGAGCCAACAAAAAGAAAAAGTTGTCATAATTGGCGCTGGGCCTGGCGGTTTGGCGATTTCAATGCTCTTGGCTAATGCCGGACTTGATGTAACAGTGCTCGAAAAGCGCGATCGCGTTGGCGGGCGCACTGGGCAGATCAAGCAAGATGGGTACACGTTTGATATAGGACCAACATTTTTCCTGTATCCACCTGTTCTGGAACGTATTTTCAGCCAATGCGGCTTTAGCTTGTGGGATGAAGTTCCCATGAAGCAGCTCGACCCCCTTTATCGCATTGAATTTGAAAATCGCGGACATCTGGACGCGCGTTCTGATGTGGGGGTGATGAGCGAAGAGATTGCCCGCTTGTCGCCAAATGATGCGCTCAATCTTGAACGTTATATGGCAGAAAACAGAAAAAAACTTGAACATTTTCGCCCGGTATTAGAATCACCATTTGAAGGCATAGCTGATTATTTGCGACCTGATGTTTTAAAATCGGCACTCATGTTGCGCCCGCAATTGTCGCTTGATTCGGATCTTGAGCGTTATTTCCAGGATGATCGTGTACGTCAGGCTTTTTCTTTTCAGTCAAAATATCTGGGCATGTCTCCATTCAATTGCCCAAGCTTGTTCACGATTCTCGCGTTCCTTGAATATGAATATGGCGTCTATCATCCGATTGGCGGGTGTGGGGCGGTGATGCAGCGAATGGCGGAACTCGCCGAGAGCATGGGTGTCGAGATCAAGCTTTCAGAAGGTGTTGATGAACTGGAGTTTGAAGGAAAAAAGGCATCAGCCGCGGTGACCAGTAAAGGGCGTTACCCGTGCAGCCGGTTGATCATTAATGCTGATTTTGCCGAAACCATGAAGCAGCTTGTGCCCAACAAACTGCGTAAGCGTTGGACGGATAAGAAGTTGGAGAAGAAAAAGTTCTCTTGTTCAACTTATATGCTTTATCTGGGGCTGGATGGCACTTATGACGACCTGCCACATCACACAATCTTTCTGTCGGAAGATTTGCGCAAGAATGTGCATGAAATTCAACATCTAAAGACGATCCCTGAACACCCTTCATTTTATGTGCAAAACGCGTGCGTGAACGATCCCAGTCTGGCACCTGATGGCAAGAGCACCTTATATGTACTCATGCCGGTAGGAAATCTCGATGGACCTGTTGATTGGCACCAAGAACAAGTGGGCTTACGCGAGTTCGCGCTTGATCAACTTGAGAAAGTTGGGGTTGCAAACGTGCGCGACCGCATTGAGCTTGAGCATTCACTTACTCCGCAAGACTGGTCTAAAGATTTGAGCGTATTCAAAGGCGCAACTTTTAATCTGGCCCACACACTCACGCAAATGCTGTCATTCCGTCCACGCAACCGCTTTGAGGATTTGCAAGGGGTTTATCTAGTCGGTGGCGGAACCCACCCGGGCTCTGGCTTGCCTGTGATCTTTGAATCTGCAAACATTTCTGCAAAACTTATTGCAGATGATATTGGCATTTCACTCTCACCTGCGCCTGGTTCGAAAGATGCGCGTTTTATGAGTGACCTGCAGATGGAGCGTGCGCCAACGTAGGCGCCAGGGGGCAATGTGTCTGCGAACTCTCACAAGGATAAAGGGCGAGGCGCTATTGTTTCAGCCTACTCGCCTAGAGTTGCATGCTATTTCCTGAAATATCTCAAGAAGCGCTTCTTTCCAGGCACGTTTCACGCCGTGCGGCTGATGGGCAGGCAACATATGCCAAACCCATCCACGCGGCCGATAATTATCTTCATGTATCATGGCTCTTGGTGGGACCCGATTACCGTATTGCTGTTGGCCGATGAGTTGTGCCCTGACGTGCCGTTGTTTGGCCCAATGGATGCAGACATGCTCAATAAATATTCTTTTATGCGCAAAATTGGTGCCTTTCCGGTTGAAAGCGAGAGCAAGCGCGGCGCGGTATCATTCTTGCGCGCGGCGCGTGAAGTGCTTTCAGCACCCGGGCGAATTTTGACCGTGACACCGCAAGGGGAATTTGTGGACCCGCGCAAGCGACCCGTCATATTCAAACCAGGCGTTGCGCATCTCGCGCGGGATGTTCCAGGCGCTTTGCTGGTTCCCCTAGCGGTGGAGCAAGTGTTTTGGAATGAGAGGAAGCCTGAATTGCTACTCTCGCTGGCCCCTGCCATTGATGCGGGTGTGTATGCAGACAACACGATCGAAGACTGGAACACCCAACTGCAATCGGCGCTTGAAGATGCAATGGATGCCCTCGCGAAGACGTCGATTGCGCGCGATCCAGAACAATTCGAAACACTGTTGCTGGCGCAAACTGGAACTTCTCCCGTTTATGATTTCGCACGTTGGGCCAAAGCAAAACTTACAGGTAAAGAATTTTCTTCAAGCCATGGTGGAGAAAACAAGTGAGTTGGCATGTCATTTGCGTGACAGTTTTTGTGCTTGCCGCAATCCCCACTGTTATGGGGCTTATCAATATGTTTCTTTATCGCGTTCCACCCAAGCCCTCAGGACGGGTTGCACCTGTCTCAGTTTTAGTGCCGGCACGAGATGAAGAACAGCGCATACGGCCAACCATAGAAAGCGTATTAACATCACAAGATATTGAGCTTGAGCTCCTCGTTGCAGATGATCATTCGACGGATGGCACCGCCACACTCGTGGTTGAATATGCTGCGCGTGACAACCGAGTAAAGTTGTTGCACGTACCTGATCTGCCAGAAGGCTGGAGCGGAAAAATGCATGCTTGCCATTTTCTTTCGCAGCATGCTCGCCATGAGCACATGATTTTTGTCGATGCGGATGTAATTGTGAGCGTCGATGCACTGTGCCGGTTGTCCTTAGCGCTTGAACAACCCAAAAACGCTATGGTTTCTGGTCTTCCGCGTCAGATCATGTTGAGCTTTTGGGAGAAGATCCTTATCCCACAAATTCATGTGCTTTTGCTTGGCTACTTGCCTTTTATAGGCATGCGTTTGTCTACCTGGGCGGCATTTGGAGCTGGTTGCGGGCAATTGTTAGGAGTGCGCAAATCCGACTATGAGGAATGCGATGGACACGAAGCGATCAGACATTTGATCCACGATGCGTTGCAGCTCTCACGTCTCTTCCGTTCTCATGGCAAGGGCACCGATATGGTCGACCTAACGCCGATGGCGGCAACCCGAATGTATGACAACGTGGCAGATATCTGGGCGGGATTTCTGAAGAATGCACATGAGGGTATCGCCACGCCAATTGCTCTGCCTATCTGGACCCTGCTGCTCGTCGGGGGACACATTGCGCCATACATATTGCTTATCATCGCTTTACTTGCTGGATATCCTGCGGAACTGCCACTTATAGCTTGTATGATGGTGATTGCGTTTCGCGTGTTTATGGGGTGGAAATATCAAATCCCACTCATTTCAGCGCTGTTGCATCCGTTAGGTGTTGGCGTGATGATGATACTGCAGTGGGTTGCCTTGTTTGGTGCCGCGCGAGGGCAGCAGATCAATTGGCGTGGACGAGGCTATACACCTTAGCTGGACCTTGAGATGTAGTATATTTCACATATGTATGAACAATATTTGGTTGTTAACATTCAAAATTTTTTATCAAAAACAAGATTTTGTGCGCTTGCAGGCAAGAAAAATATATCGCAAATGAGTTAAATGCGTATTTATGATGAATTGTTTCATGATACTAAAGTAGCAAGTTCTCGCTGGGGGCAAGTTTATGAAGTTTGGCGACAAGTGGTTATCTTTGAATGCGCTTAGGGCGTTCGAGGCCACAGGCCGGACCTAAATATGAGCCGCGCCGCAGAAGAACTGAGCATTACGCAAAGCGCAGTCAGCCATCAGGTTAGGCAGCTGGAACGCACGCTCAATATTGAGCTTTTTTTCGTGCCTCACGCACTTTGCGCTTAACACCTGCGGGTGCGAAATTGCTTGCAACAGTGCAGCGTTCTTTTAATGACATTGCATCAACTATCCTCAATATGAATGACGATTTGGTCCACGGTGATTTTTATCTGGCGTCTGTACCCGGGTTTACATATTTGTGGCTTACAGCAAGGCTGCCTGATTTTTTGGCAAAATATCCGGGCCTTACCTTGCGACGTAGTGCTATACTTGTGGATGGAAACGACTTGTCTGTAAACGTGAACGTGGCGATTGCCCACGGTGTTTATCAAGTTCCGGGACGTCGTGTTGAACTGTTGTCAGAGATTGGATTTTATCCAATTTGCGTCCCGCGATTTCTTCCTGAAAAAGGGCAATTTGAACCAGCCGATTTGAAGAAATTTACGCTCATTCACGAAGATGATGGAAGTGCTTGGGCGAACTGGTTTGCAGCGTTTGGCGTTGAGCAGGGGCCTGCGCACAGGGATATCTATGCGGGCAGTCAGCCGGTTGCGCTTGCGCTTGCAGAGGCCGGAGTGGGCTTCGCC
>JBPCVX010000219.1:0-12394 GCA_051010095.1 Hyphomicrobiales bacterium | reverse complement strand
CCTCACCCATGGCCTCTATGGTGGAGTCATTAGGCCTTGGCCTGCCGCAAAACGCTGCCACGCCGGCGGCGGATTCAAGACGCAATGCGCTTGCTCACATAGCTGGACGCCGCGTTGTGGATATGGTGCATGAAGACCTGAAAATGTCGAAGATCCTCACCCGTCAGGCGTTTGAAAATGCGGTGCGCACCAATGGCGCCATTGGCGGGTCTACAAATGCGGTTGTTCATTTGCTGGCGATAGCCGGGCGCATGGGAATTGATTTGTCGCTCGATGATTGGGATACACTGGGCAGGGACGTGCCTTGTCTGGTTAACCTCATGCCATCTGGCGAACATCTTATGGAAGATTTTTACTATGCGGGCGGCCTGCCGGTTGTGCTACGCGAGATGGGCGAGAACGGCATGCTGCACAAGCGCGCCATGACCGTGAATGGCAAAACCATCTGGAACAATGTGAAAGACACCGAGTGTTTCGACCGCAATGTCATATTGCCGTGGAAAAAACCTTTGACGAAACAGGGTGGCATCTGCGTGCTTAGGGGCAACCTGGCCCCTGATGGAGCGGTGATAAAACCTTCTGCTGCAACACCCAAACTGATGCGCCATAAAGGCCCGGCTGTGGTGTTTGAAGATTATGATGATTACCACAAGCGAATAGATGACCCGAAACTGAAGATCGATGAAAACTCAGTCATGGTGCTCAAAAATGCAGGCCCCAAGGGGTATCCAGGCTTTCCCGAGGTGGGCAACATGGCGCTACCCGCAAAGCTTTTGAAGAAGGGCATTAAAGATATGGTACGTATTTCTGATGCGCGCATGTCGGGTACCGCTTATGGCACTGTGGTGCTGCACACAGCGCCTGAATCTGCCGCAGGCGGGCCACTGGCGCTGGTACAAACCGGCGATATGGTTGAGATCAACGTCGGTAAGCGTATGGTGAAGCTGCACATTTCCGAAAAGGAAATGGAAGCCCGCATGGCGAATTTCAAACCGCAGAAGCCGCCAAAGCGTGGCTATGCGCGGATATTCCACGACCACATTCAACAAGCTGATACGGGCTGTGATTTTGATTTCCTCGTGGGATCATCAGGTGCACCCGTTCCCAAAGAAAGCCACTAGGAAGTGAAGAGAATAATTATGACAGGACGTCTGAAGAATAAGAAAATTCTGGTCACTGCAGCAGGCCAGGGCATAGGGCTTGCGGTTGCAAAGGCCTGCATTGATGAAGGCGCAAACGTGATCGCGACGGATCTGAACGAAGAGCTCTTGGCCGCAAATCTTGATGGCTATGGCTCGGTTGAAACGCGCCGCTTCGATGTGCTCGATGGTGAAGCTATTAAAGCTATGGCGGCTGATCTGGGTGCAATTGATGTGTTGTGCAATCTTGCAGGCGTGGTGCACAAGGGCACGGTTTTGGAAGGCACCGATGAGGAATGGGATTTTGCGTTCAACCTGAACGGCAAGGCAATGTTCCGCACCACAAGGGCGTTCTTGCCAGCCATGTTGGAAAATGGGGGCGGGTCGATTGTGAATATGGCGTCTGCAGTTTCCTCTCTTTCTGGCGCGCCGATCCGTTGCATCTACGCATCCTCCAAGGCCGCGGTTATTGGGCTCACCAAATCCATTGCGCGCGATTTCATTGAGCAGGGCGTGCGGTGTAATTGCATCTGCCCCGGCACCATTGAATCGCCTTCATTGAACGAACGCATTGAAGCCATGGGTGAAGAGATGGGTGGCACGGAAAAAGCGCGTGAATGGTTTATCGCCCGCCAGCCCATGGGCCGTGTGGGAACCCCTGAAGAAGTTGCCGCTTTGGCGGTATACTTCGCCTCAGATGAATCCGCCTTTACCACCGGCACAACGGCGGTGATCGACGGTGGTTTCACGCTTTAGGCGGCACTGACTAAGCAACTTTCTCGATGGCCAGATAGCAATGGATGTAATCCATGGCGTGGCCATCGGGGTTTTCCGCCACCAGATCCTCGTAACGCTGATAGAAGGTGTCGACCAACGCGGCACGCTCTTCCTCAGGCCGCCCATCATCCAAACCATTCGCAAATGCCGTCTCGCTCCACGACCTTAATGTGGGGATATAGGAGATCGCAAATTCACGCGCGCTCATTTTTCCATCTGAAGCGTCATACGCTGCACGATAAGGACAGCGCACCATGCCCGTGTGGGCTGAGGTGAGACGCAATCCTGCTTTGTGCACGGCGGAAGTCTCATCAAGCAATGGTGCGCAAAATTCTTCTTTGGTGCGATAAAACTGCGAGAAGGTCGCATCGATATATTCCTGCGCGGTGATAAGCCCTTCATCGCGCATACCTTTCCAGAGCGCATCAAAAGTGCCGAACATATTCACCCCATCGGTGCTGCCGAGATAACGCCCTTCTTCATCGATGCCAAAATTCATAATCACCAGTCTGCCGCCTGGGCGCAGCTCATGGGCGCGCGCCAGCAAAATATTTTCCCAGTCGCTTGCCGCGCGTTTTGAGAATGCATCAAGGGCTGTGCCACTGGCGCCCACCATGTGAACATGTTCTTCAATTTCACAAGGCTTTTCAGATACATAATGCATGGCGGTTGCGGAAAAACCGATATCGAGTGTGTTGTCGGGGAGCAGTTGCCGGTGAAAACCAATGCCGCAGGCATGCACGTAGACATCTTCAAACTCGGTCAAGTATGACGCAGCATTTTCGCTGCCGATGCCCAGCATGTTTTTAAACAGCATGGAGAAGTCATTGCTCGGTAAGTCCGTATAGGTCACCTGAACCTGGCGGCCGGGAAAGCGTTGGCGCGCGGATGCGATCAGATCTTTTATCGCCTGTTGGGAAGTGCCACCATCGGCTGCGCCATAATCGGCAATGCGCACGGCGTCTCCGTGGGGTGGTTCGGGAATGGCCTGCATGGCATCTTGCAGCATGTTCGATGCATTATCGATGACATCTTTTGCACCGCGCGTGCTCTCACTGTAATACCCACCGCCCTTCATGGCCGTTTTTGCGTGGGTTTTTGATTTTACATCGCCAGTCATATTCGCCTTTCCTCTAACCGCCCAAGTCTCCCAGCATCTCCAGAAATGCTGAAACCTCAGGCGCCGTCTTTAGTTTTTGCAAGCATGCCGCATATTCCACAACATTCAAAGCGGCATCGCGCACATTTAACATGTGCAAGCGATCATCATGGCCTAACTCGCCAGCGCTGATGACCCCAATGCCCAAACCTTCTGCCACCCCTTCGCGCATGGCCTCGCGGCTGCCCAGTTCCATGGTTTCGCCCAGCGCGATGCCCCGCTCTTCAAGGGCATGTTCCAACACCGCGCGGGTGGACGACCCGCTTTCGCGCAATAACATGGTCTGACCAGAAAGTTCGCTTAAGCGAATGCTGCGCTGGCGGGCCCAGGCATGCCCCGCGCTCACAATTACCACCAGGCGGTCGCGCTGCACTGGCTGCACCAGCATGTCGTTGTCATCGGGATGGCGGGCAATGATCGCCACGTCGCAGCGGCGCGCGCGCAACTCTTTTAAAACCTCGCGCGAGTTGCCAAACGAGAGGGTTTTTGTAACCGAAGGGTAGCGCCTGGAAAATGCCGCCAGCACGGGCACCACGAAATAAGGTGAATCTGCCGCCACGCGAAGCTTGCCGCGTAACAGGCCCTTGGCGGCGGCGAGCGCCTGTTCGGCCTCGCGTTCTGTAGCGAAATAACGCCCAGTGATCTCCAGCAGGCTGCGGCCAAACTCGGTGATCGCCACAGTGCGCCCGCTGCGATCAAACAGGTTCACCCCGTAACTTTCTTCCAGCGCCTTCACATGACCAGACAATGTTGGCTGGGAAACACGCAACCGTTCTGCCGCCTTTGTGAAGCTGCCCTCGGTGGCCACGGCATGGAAGGCTTTAAGTTGCGAATGGTTCATTTTTATCCATAGGTTTAACCTATGTCATCTGTTGGTAATATGTATTTGATTGATAGTATGCAGACCTCGTAAAGAAGGTCCAGATATAAACTTCCCAAGCAGGTTTTTCACCATGAGCGAACCTTCCCTGACCCCGACCGGCGACCCGTGGCTGCTAACGCCGGGCCCGCTGACAACATCACCTGAAACCAAGCAGGTTATGGTGCGCGATTTCGGTTCGCGTGATCACGAGTTTATCGAGATCAACCGCCGTATGCGCGAACGCCTCATCGAGATCATCGACGGCGGTGATGAATTTGCCTGTGTGCCCATGCAGGGCTCGGGCACGTTTGCCGTGGAAGCGATGATGGGCACTTTGGTGCCGCGTGATGGCAAGGTTCTGGTGTTGATTAATGGTGCTTACGGCGAGCGCATCGCCAAGATTTGCACCTATCATGACCGTGCAGTTGAAACGCTTAAATGGGCAGAAAATGTTCCTGTTGATGCAGGCGAGGTGGACGCAGCCCTTAGCGCTGATCAAGACATTACTCATGTCGTAATTGTCCATTGCGAAACCACCACAGGGATTTTGAACCCCGTTAAAGATGTGGCCGATGTGGTAGCGCGCCACGGGCGGAAATATTTGATTGATTCCATGTCGGCCTTTGGTGCCCTGCCGCTGAGTGCCGATGATGTGGAATTTGATGCAGTTGTTGCCTCTTCAAATAAATGCCTCGAAGGAGTGCCCGGCATGGGCTTCTGCCTGGTGCGGAAAAAAGCGCTTGAAGCGAGTGCTGGCAATTGCCCGTCACTCAGCCTTGATCTGCATGACCAATGGGTGGCGATGGAGAAGAATGCCCAATGGCGCTTCACCCCGCCGGTGCAAGTGATTGCCGCGTTCAATCAGGCGCTTAATGAATATGATGACGAGGGTGGGCTTGCGGGCCGCAATGCGCGCTATGCCGGGAATTGCAAAATCCTTATCGATGGCATGCGCCAGATGGGGTTTGTGCCGCTTTTGTCAGACAATCTGCAAGCGCCAATAATTGTCACTTTTCTGGTGCCGGATGATGAAAACTTTCACTTCGAGACGTTTTACGACGCGTTGCGCGATAAAGGCTATGTGATCTACCCCGGCAAGCTGACGGTTGCGGAAACCTTCCGCATTGGATGTATTGGCAAGATGGGACCTGAACAGATGCAAGACGCGCTGGCAGCGATTAAATCAACACTAGAAGATATGGGCGTGACCAACTGCGCCGCAGCAGCATAGGAGAAAAGACGTGAGTGCTGACAAAAAAATCTCCGTAAACGGCCGCGATTATACCTGGCCAGATGCCCCATTGGTGGTGATCTGCTGCGATGGTTCAGAGCCTGACTATATGGAAGTGGCGATGCGTGATGGCCTTATGCCTAATCTGGAAAAGATCATCGCCAAGGGTGAAAACCTGCGCGCCAAAAGCGTGATCCCGAGCTTCACCAACCCTAACAATCTTTCCATCGTTACTGGCCGCCCGCCTGAAGTGCATGGCATTTGCGGGAACTATCTGCTTGATCCAGACAGTGGCGAAGAGGTGATGATGAACGACCCGCGCTTTTTGCGCGCGCCAACGGTGTTTGCGGAATTCCAGAAAGCCGGTGCGAAGGTGATTGTGCTGACGGCGAAAGACAAGCTGCGTTTGCTTCTGGGCAATAAGCTTGAATTTGGCACAAATGGCGCGGTGGCGTTTTCCTCTGAGCGGGCTGATCAATGCACGTTTGCGGATAATGGTATTGAAAATGTTTGCGCAATGGTGGGCATGGGTGTGCCGGACGTTTATTCAGCCGAACTGTCCGAGTTTGTGTTTGCTGCAGGGGTAAAGCTTCTGCACTCTCACAAGCCTGATCTCATGTATCTCTCCACGACGGACTACGTTCAACATAAATATGCCCCGGGCAGTGAGGGCGCGAACGCGTTCTACATTATGATGGATAAATATCTGGGCGCGCTGGATGACGCAGGCGCCACCATCGTGCTCACCGCTGATCACGGCATGAAAGATAAGCATCTGGCAGATACCAGCCCTGATGTGTTGTATCTGCAAGATTTGTTGGATGACTGGTTGGGTGAAGGCAATGCAACCGTTATCCTACCGATCACCGATCCTTATGTGGTGCATCACGGCGCACTTGGGTCATTCGCCACCGTCTATCTGAACGACAACAGCAATGCGGGCGATATGGTTGAACGGTTGCGCGCCCTTGAGGGCATGGATGCGGTTTATGACCGTGCCGAGGGATGCAAGGTGTTCGAGTTGCCAGAAGATCGCATGGGCGATCTCATTGTGGTGTCTGGTGGCAGCAAGGTTTTGGGCACGACGGAGGCCCGCCATGATCTCTCAGGCCTCAATGAGCCGCTGCGCTCGCACGGTGGCATAACCGAACAGGTTGTGCCATTTATCACCAATCGCAAACTGGAAGGCGCTGCTGCAGATTTGCGCAACTTTGATGCCTTCTTTGTTGGATGCAATAATATTGCAGGAAGGGTCTAACCATGAATGAAGCAACGGCGAAACGCGGAATTATCGAAGCCTCAATGCGCATTGGCGGACGCGAAGTTTCCACAGATGATGTGGTGAACGTGCACTACCCCTACACCAACGAAGTCATTGGCACAGTGCCTGCCGGGCGCGCGGAGCATGCTAAGGAAGCCTTTGAAATTGCTGCAAATTATAAGCCCAAACTTAGCCGCTATGAGCGTCAGCAGATCCTTCAGCGCAGCGCTGAATTGTTGCGCGACCGCCGCGATATGCTGGCAGAAGTGCTTACTCTTGAACTGGGTATTTCCACTAAAGATGCACAATATGAGGCGGGTCGTGCCTATGACGTGTTCTCGCTCGCTGGCCAGTTGACCATTCGCGATGATGGCGAGATTTATTCTTGCGATCTCACCCCCCACGGCAAAGACAGGCGCATTTACACCATGCGCGAGCCGGTGCGGGCGATCTCGGCGATTACGCCATTTAACCACCCGCTCAACATGGTGTCCCACAAGATTGCGCCTGCGATTGCCACAAACAATTGCGTGGTGTGCAAACCAACTGAACTGACGCCACTTTCTGCAATCAATCTGGCTGACATTCTGTATGAAGCAGGTTTGCCGCCGGAGATGTTCCAGATCGTCACTGGTATGCCGCAGGATATTGGCATGGAAATGATCACCAATGAGCATGCTGAAATCATCACCTTCACAGGTGGCGTTAAAGTGGGCATGCATATTGCCAACAATGCCGGTTACAGACGCCAGGCGCTGGAGCTTGGCGGCAATGATCCGTTAATCGTGCTCAATGATGTTGGGGGCGATGATCTTGCCAAGGTGGCAGAGCTTGCAGTTGCTGGTGCTACGAAAAATTCAGGCCAGCGCTGCACTGCTGTGAAACGCATTCTGGTGCAGGAGTCTATCGCTGATGATCTGTTGCCCCACATTCTGGCTGCAGCCAAGAAGATCAAGTTCGGCGATCCGATGGACCCGGAGACCGATCTAGGCACCGTCATTAATGAAGATGCAGCCAAGACCTTTGAAGCCCGCGTTTATGATGCCGCTGATAAGGGTGCAGATGTGCTTTACGATCCGGGTCGTGAAGGTGCTGTGCTGCCACCGATCGTGGTTGATAAAGTACCCCATGATTGTGAGCTGGTTTATGAAGAGACCTTTGGACCTGTCATCCCCATTGTGCGCGTGCCGGACAATGATGATGAAGTGATCAAAATATCCAATTCGACACCGTTTGGGCTGTCGTCTGGTGTGTGCACCAACCAGCTCGACCGGATCACCAAGTTTGTCTCATCGCTTGACGTGGGCACGGTCAATATTTGGGAAGTGCCGGGCTATCGCATCGAGATGTCGCCGTTTGGCGGCATTAAGGATTCCGGCAACGGGGTCAAGGAAGGCGTTGTCGAAGCCATGAAATATTTCACCAATGTGAAAACCTATTCGCTGCCTTGGCCAAAAATCTAAGGATAGGGTACGGGTAAAGCGACGGGAATATTCATACTCATGTGAGCGTCGTGCGTAAATAATATGCAATCTGTAATTTATTGTGTACAATTTACGCATGACCAAGACCACGGCGAAATCCATCACCGCAGCACTTCAGCGCGATATTGCAACTGGCACATTGGTTCCTGGCGATAGGCTTGATGAGGCAAGCATTGCAACCCGCTTTGGCACGTCGCGCACGCCGGTACGTGAGGCGATCACTAGGCTTGCCTCAACCGGGTTCGCGGTGCATAGGCCTAACCGTGGCGCCATTGTTGCAAAACTGTCTTTGAGTGAACTCATTGAAATGTTTGAAATGATGGCTGAACTGGAAGCGACCTGCGGGCGCTTGGCGGCCCAACGCGCAAGTGATGCCCAACTGCAAGATATGCAAGCCAAGCACGAGGCTTGCGCAAAATTTGCTGAACAAGGCAACGCGGAACACTACTACACGGCTAACGTGGTGTTTCATGAAGCGATTTACGCCGCTAGTGGCAATACTTATTTGGCTAATGAAACGCGGCAGCTACGGAACCGTCTCGCACCTTATCGCAGGTTACAGTTAAATCGTCGCAACAGACCTGAAGAATCCTATAAAGAACATGATGCCATCGTGGTGGCAATTTCTGCAGGTGAGGCTGATACGGCAGCCGCACTTTTAAGAGCCCATGTGGCAAAACAATCGGGCAGTTTTAATGATTTCGTTGCCAGTCTCCCCAAAGATCTGGTGAACGAGAGCGCCGCCTGACGATCCAACAACAAAGACATTCCCTGATGACCAATCATAATCTTTACGCGTTATTTGAAACACGATTTGCCAATGCTCAGGACAAAGTGGCCTTGCGCCCATATGAGGGTGGCGCAGAAGTCTCGTACAAAGAACTTGCATGCCAAGCAGCGAAATATGCCAATGCCCTTGTGGCCTCAGGTGTTAAACCCGGCGACCGGGTGACTGTGCAAATCAATAAGTCCGTTGCCAATGTCTTTCTCTATCTGGCGGTAACGAAAGCAGGGGCCGTCTACCAGCCGCTGAACACTGCCTATACGCCTGCTGAAGTGGATTATTTTGTTTCCGATGCGAAACCAAGTTTGATCGTATGCGACCCAGGCAACAGGGAAGCGCTCTCCAAGATTGCAAAAGCCCACGGGGTGGCCGCTGTGCACACTCTTGATGGCGCCGGTGCCGGATCGCTTGCTGATCTGGCGGCTGAGCAATCGGAGAACCACGAAACAGTGCACCGCGATGCCGATGATCTCGCAGGGCTTCTATATACATCCGGCACGACTGGGCGCTCCAAGGGCGCCATGTTGAGCCATGAAAACCTCTCCTCTAACGCCATCACTTTGCACAAGCTTTGGCAATTCGAAGAAGGCGATGTGCTTATTCACGCCTTGCCGATTTTTCATGTGCACGGGCTTTATGTTGCACTGAACACGGCCTTCCTCAACGCCTCTGAAATGATCTGGATGGCGAAATTTGATGCAGACGCGGTGATCGACGCGCTGCCCAATGGCACCGTGCTGATGGGGGTACCAACCTTCTACACCCGCTTGCTGGCCGAGGAGCGCTTCACTAAAGAACTTGTGTCTAATATGCGCTTGTTCATTTCAGGTTCTGCCCCTTTGCTGGCGGAAACCCATACCGCTTTTGAAGAGCGCACGGGCTTGCGCATTCTTGAACGCTACGGCATGACCGAAGCAGGCATGATTACGTCTAATCCTTATGATGGTGAACGCATTGCTGGAACCGTTGGTTATGCGCTTCCCGATGTTTCCGTGCGGGTGGCCGATGAAGGTGGCAATGCGCTAAGCGCTGGCGAGATCGGTGTGCTGGAAGCCAAGGGCCCGAATATTTTTCAAGGCTATTGGCAGATGCCGGAGAAGACGGCGGAAGAATTTCGCGATGATGGTTATTTCATCACAGGCGATATCGCCAAGCAGGATGATGATGGCCGCATCACCATTGTGGGCCGCGCCAAGGACATGATCATCTCAGGCGGGTTCAATGTTTACCCCAAGGAAATCGAGAGCGAGATCGATGATATGCCCGGCATCGGCGAGAGCGCCGTTGTGGGCGTGCCGCACCCTGATTTTGGCGAAGGGGTGATCGCCGTGGTCACAGCTGAAGGTGTGGCACCTTCAGAACAAGAGATCATTTCAAGCCTTAGCGAAAGCCTGGCAAAGTTTAAGGTGCCCAAGCACGTCTATTTCGTAGATGTCTTGCCGCGCAACGCCATGGGCAAGGTGCAAAAGGCCGAATTGCGGGAAACTTACAAAGAAACTTTTGCCTAGCCGGTGCGCAACAACACCACGCCTGCGAGAATGGTGATCGCTGCCCAAATGCGCCACAGATTCACCTTTTCTTTGAGCACCACAACTGAGATGAGAAGTGCCGCCAGCACACTCGTCTCGCGCAAGGCGGCAACAGCGGCAATAGGCGCTTGGGTCATAGCCCAGATCACGATCCAATAGGCGCAAACAGATAGAGCCGCAGCAATAAGGCCAGACTTCCATTCCGACATCATTGACGGCACCGCGTTGATCCCACGCACAGATAGGCACACCGTCATCATTATCACCGCGTCAAGCGCAAACATCCACATGGTATAGCTGGTGACGCTCGTCGCGCCGCGTCCGCCGATGCCATCGGTGATGGTGTAGGCGGCGATGAACAAAGAAGTTCCAAGTGCATATGCGATAGCTGGTTTATCAAGCTTTTTGACGCCCATGCCGCCCTGTACACACATAAGCCATACACCCGCGCACAGAACGAAAATTCCAGCAATCGTGAACGTGCCAAGATGCTCACCCAATAGTGCGAAGCTCGCGAATGCCGTGATCAACGGTGCCGTGCCACGCGCGAGCGGGTAGACCTGGCTTAAATCTCCGGCCGCATAAGCGCGGATAAGAAACAGCTTATAACCAGTGTGCAGGACAGCCGAGATAATGATCCACATCCAGGTATACTGGTCTGGAAACGGCACGAAGGGCAGAGCCAATAGAGCCAGCAAACCCATGAAAAGACTCATCATGGAAATCGATAAAAACTTGTCTAAGCCTGTTTTTATGAGGGCGTTCCAGCTGGCATGCATGATTGCAGCAGCAAGAACGGCAAAAACAATAATTGGTTCCAAATCACCTTACCAAAATAGAATATCCATCGCGCCTTGCATCGCCATGGCCTGAAAATATATGACCTGCGTCCCGCTCAACCGCGTGTACGCCGCCAAAAAACATGTTCGCTTCCGGCCAAACCCGGTGGTCTGAATAGTTTGCTGCCAGCGCATCAATCGCTGGTTGTTTAAAGAAACCTTCGAAATCCAGATGCCCTTTTTCGATGTGCAGCCGGGGTGCGCGAACGGCTTTTTCAAGGGGAAAATTTTTTATCAATATGCGCACCAAAACATGAAAAATAGCTGAGCGAATGCGGTTTGAGCCACCAGAGCCCAGAGAAATTATACGTCCGTCGTCATATTCCACAAGAGTGGGACACATCATGGATGACATGCGTTTTTTGCATGGCCATTCGCCAGGTGGATAGGGGTTCACATCTTCTTCGCCCAGCATGTTGTTCACCATGAAGCCCATATCGGGCACCAGTTCACCATTGCCTTCGCCGTTTGAAACGGTGATGGCGCAAGCATTGCCTTCGCGGTCGATCACCGAAATATGCGTGGTGCCGCGATAACTGGCAGGCAAGCCCAACAAGGCTGAACGATTTTGATCTGCATCATTGAGTGCCGCCGCGACGGCTTCGGTGTTGTGGCCCGCTATCGCTTTAAATGCATGGGCAATCAATTGGCCCGATGCAGCAGGTGCCGGGTTGAGATGCACTGTGGCATTTGCAATGCGCACGCTGAGCGGTGTGCGTTGCTCAACCCTATAATGATCAAAGTCTTTCTGGCTGAGATGCCCACAAATCATCGCGTTCTCAATGGCATCAATCTCACCGGCACCGAAGCTTTCCAGCGTATCCGCGAGATCTGGATTGGCAAATATTTCACCTGCTGAAGGTGGCACCCCTTGTGGGCAAAATAGCGCGGCGGCCTTCGGGCTTGCGGTGAGAATCGGTTCAACCACTGTTGAGAGATAATGTTGATAAGGGGTCACCTTAATGCCTGTCCTGGCGCGGCCGACCGCTGGGGTGGTTAGCGCCGGCATGTTTAAACGCCCGTATTCATTGGCAAGCGTTTCTAACCCGCGCAGAAACCCAGGCGTTGCCGATGTGCCCGGACCAATATGAAAAGCCTGCGTGGCGTTACCGAAGTTTGCATGGATTTTGCGAATCCCCGCCTGGCCGTTACCCTTCTCAAGGGGCGTTTGGGTGAAGAAATCATAGAGTTTCACCGTACCGGTTTCCCCCTGCCGCGCCATGGCGAAGCCGCCACCGCCGGGCGAAGCCAGAACCGGCTCGGCCACGCACGCCATCAGGCTTGCGGCAATGGCAGCATCAATGGCGTTGCCGCCGGCGCGCAGAATGT
>JBPCVX010000218.1:0-2899 GCA_051010095.1 Hyphomicrobiales bacterium | reverse complement strand
ACTTTTGCCAACCAAAATTTATCGGTATCAATCTTGACCTCAGCTAGAATTTCGAACTCTACCAATCTTAACTCCAGAAGCTTGATCTTGGAGTTGGCGTAATCTGGCGCAAGAAATTTTGAGATGCGTTCGTTCACGAAATTGTCTGAAAGACAAAGAATGATAAGGTTTCATGCGCTTAGATATCAGAAAAACCGTGGCTACTATAATTGCCAGTTATTCCAAAGCGATTTGAGCTGTTAGCCCCGCTTCTCGTTGAGCTCGATGACGATGGCGTTGTCTTCTTTGCTTCCCAGTAGGAACCAAGATCGCATTTCGCCCTTACCCTTCAGATCAACACTTCCTGCATCCTCAAGCACAAAATCGTCTTCAAGTCGAACGCGCACGGAGTCAGAAACGTGAATTCTATCAGGCATGCCACTTGATTCATAACGGCTCGCAATATTTACAACGTCGCCCCATAGATCGTATGCGAACTTGCGGGTACCCACAATGCCCGCAACCACTGTGCCGGTGTGCATGCCGACCCTGATATGCAGGGGATAAGGGAAATCTGCTGCGTATTCTTCAAAACTCCTCAGGGCAGCCAATGCAAAGCGAGCAACTTGTTGACAGTGAGTTGGACTGCGATCAGGCACTCCCCCAACGACCATATAACAGTCGCCTATTGTCTTTATCTTTTCGAGCTGATGTTCGGCAACCAATTCATCAAAACGATGAAAAACGTCATTTAACATACTGACAATTTCTCTTGGCCCGAGTTGGGCTGCGAGATCTGTAAAGCCAACAATGTCGGCAAATAGAACCGTAACTTCCGGATATGTATCCGCTATCGGCGACTCGCCATTTTGTAGCCGTTCTGCAATTATTGCAGGGAGGATATTGTGCAATAATTTTTCTGAGTGATTGCGCTCTTTCGCGAGGGCACTTGCCTGTTCTTGAGCTTCGTCGGCCTTTTGCTTTGCATTGGCAAGCGCTTCATTCAGACGCGCCGCCATTGAATCGATCGACGCCCCCAAAACACCCACCTCATCCTTGCCAGAAACTCCAGTTCTCGCATTGAGGTCGCCGGCGCCGATTTTTTCTACCGTGCCCATCAATGTTGCGCTTGGAATAACAAACCTCTTGCGCATTACCCAGACCATCGCCGCGATCAAAAGAACCATCAACGTGCTAGTGACAATTACAGCAATCAGCATTCTTTGTGAATCACGGTTAAGTTCAGCAAGCTCTGTTACAGTGCGGCGGTTTACCATCGAAAGAAACTCTCCGATAGGCTGCATAATGTTCGCCTTCGCCTCATGATAATCTCGATCATGCAAAATGCGGCTAGCTAACTCTGGATCTGGCGCTCCCACGCGCATAAAGGAACCTGTACCATCGTCGAACCGACCTTCAACAGCATTAATGGCGACTTCTTCGCGTCTTACGAGGTCGTCAGAGCGGTTCTGCGCTTCCTTCAATTTGCTGAACTCCTCCACGGTAAATCCCGCATGCCTCATACGTTCTTGAATGGATTCGCCACCCGGTGTCCCCAAGGATGGTTCTGGTAAAAGTTTTGCAACTACGAGATCCCAGTAAACACCACCATAACCTTCCGGCCGAGCAGACTTACCGTTGCGAATGTTGAGGATTTTCCGGTAATAGTCTTTGTAACGCGCGTCGCCTGTCATCGCATAGGTACGGACAAATCGAGTGAGATCGTCTGAAGATTGTCTTAGCTCATCCGCGAGCAAGTAAGAATCGTAGCGGCGCTCCTCCGCGGCCTCAACTTTTTTCTCAAGTTGACGCAAAACAAAGGCTTCCGCCACAATAGCTGCAGCAAAAATAAGAGTTCCGATTAAGAATATTTGCAGAAGACGGCTAATACGCACGTGGAGTTTCCCAGACATTTCAATCGTTGTTCATGGAACCACCGAACCCAGTTCATGTTGGAGAATTGGCAGATACCCAACCAGAGCTTCACGTCGAAACAACTAAACTAAAAATCTGATACGTTCAATTTCTCGACTTAAAAGAGCTCTTATTCATATAAAGTGTCGAAATATTGATTTGCACTTTAACCTTTGAAAATTGTGCAACCAATCCTGCACCTGTTCCCCTCCAGCGGTATTGATCACGAGTTATTCATATTTTAGGCCTGCCTTTTGCAGGCCTGCTGCCAAATGTTGCCAATCTTCTTCACGCTTCCACATTGTCTTAAATCCGCCTAAGAGTGAGACCACGCTGTTCTCTGGCGCTGCCTTTCCGCGGCTTGAAAGCTCTTCGCGGCGTTTCGTAATGAAGTGGGTTAATGCAGTTTGTGCCTCGTTCTCTCGGTTCGATTGGGCATAAGCGGCAACCAGAAAGGCGTGTGCAAGTGAATTTAAGAGGGCTTCGCCAATCAGCACGCGTACGACATCGTCGTAACTCTTTTTGAAATAGTTGATCTGACCCAAGATCCAATCCAGCGCTGGCGGATGCATGGGATCAAGATTCATTGCTCTGCGCACCACATCGCGTGCTTTGTCATGATGTCCCAGCAGAAGAAACCCGTAGCCGCACCACGCCATCGATTCGGCCTCGTTCACAATCTGCGAGAGTGTCTTTTCAAACTGAACATTTGCATCCTCCCATAGCCCTGCGCACAAGAAGGCATACCCAAGCTGGTCTTGAATGTAGACATCATTGTTGTCGAGAGCGGCACCCCTGCGCGCCAAGTCCAACGCTAGATGAGCGGCATTTTCTTCTGCCAAACCCAACCATAAATCAACAATATAGGTATCGGACAGGTACATATAGACGCGCGCATACCCAGGATCGAGTTCAAGCGCTTTTTCAAGCAGTTTTCGCGCTTTGGCGGTGTCTTGCGCATTTAAAGCGTCGCGCAGCGCCTTGGCGTGCAAAAGCAGTTCGTAGG
>JBPCVX010000217.1:0-4375 GCA_051010095.1 Hyphomicrobiales bacterium | reverse complement strand
TGGCAGCGGAAAAGCTGAGTATGAAATAGAATTGAAGTATTTCGAGGGCGAACCGGTGATTAAGGAAATTCACCGCGTTTCAAAGCCAGGCCGGCGTGTTTATGCTGGCGTCGATAATTTGCCAACTGTTTACAACGGTTTGGGTATTTCCATCTTATCAACTCCTAAGGGAGTGATGTCTGATGGCCGTGCGCGCGATGAGAACGTTGGCGGAGAGGTGCTGTGCACGGTCTTCTAAGTGCATACACCTGTTAAGAATGAACCGGGCGCAATTGCGCTCAAAATGCAAGAGACTTGTTGGAATTGGTGTCATGTCTCGTATTGGTAAAAAAGCAATCCCCGTGCCTTCAGGCGTCACTGTAAATGTTGGTGATGGCTCGGTAACGGTTAAAGGCCCTAAGGGCGAACTCTCCGCAGCGATTGTGGAAGACGTGCTTGTGCAAATGCAGGATGAGGGTGTGCAGGTTGATCCGAAAGATCAATCAAAGCGGTCTCGTTCCATGTGGGGCATGACCCGGACTGTGATCTCGAATTTGGTCGAGGGTGTCACCGATGGGTTCAAGAAGGAACTGGAGATCAACGGCGTTGGTTATCGTGCGGCACTACAGGGCAAGAACCTGCAGCTTTCGCTCGGTTATAGCCACGAAGTGGTTTATGAGGTGCCCGAGGGCGTGAGCATTGAGGTTCCAAAACCCACAGAGATTATCGTCTCCGGCATTGATAAACAGCGTGTTGGTCAAGTCGCAGCCGAAATTCGCGCCTATCGACCGCCAGAGCCCTACAAGGGCAAGGGCGTAAAATATGTCGACGAATATATCTTCCGTAAGGAAGGTAAGAAGAAATAACGAAGCGCTTATTGAAAGTGTAAGAAGATGACAAAGAAGACATCGACAGATCGACGCGTTGCTCGTGTGCGCCGTGCTCTTAAAGCAAGAGCAAATGGTCGTCCGCGCTTGTCTGTGCACCGTTCAAGCAAGAATATTTATGCTCAGATCATTGATGACACAAATGGTGTTACGTTGGCTGCAGCATCTACGCTTGAGAAAGATGCAAAGATCAAAGCTGGCGGCAATGCAGAAGCGGCAGCAGTTGTTGGCAAACTTGTCGCGGAACGCGCCAAGAAAGCTGGCGTAAG
Organism: Hyphomicrobiales bacterium; assembly: GCA_051010095.1. Taxonomy (GTDB): domain Bacteria; phylum Pseudomonadota; class Alphaproteobacteria; order Rhizobiales; family CAJQND01; genus CAJQND01. The sequence goes on along the minus strand of JBPCVX010000217.1, from coordinate 3,240 downwards.
TGAGGTGATTTTCGACCGTGGTGGATATATTTATCATGGCCGTGTGAAAGCCCTTGCTGAAGCTGCCCGTGAAGGTGGATTGAATTTCTAACGAAAGAACAGGTCGACCTGTTCAAATGCTAAAAGGCATTGAGTGCTATGAGAGATAGAGAAGACCGCGATAGCGAATTTGTAGACAAACTGGTCCACATTAACCGTGTGGCCAAGGTGGTTAAAGGCGGCCGCCGGTTTGGGTTTGCGGCGTTGGTTGTTGTTGGTGATCAAAAGGGCCGTGTAGGCTTTGGTCACGGTAAGGCGCGCGAAGTGCCTGAAGCAATCCGCAAAGCGACCGAAATGGCTAAGAAGTCGCTGATCCGTGTTCCATTGCGTGAAGGTCGCACGTTACATCATGATGTTGCAGGACGTCATGGGGCTGGCCGTGTCGTTTTGCGTGCGGCACCTCCCGGTACGGGAATTATCGCAGGTGGTCCAATGCGTGCTGTGTTTGAAACAGTTGGTATGCAAGATGTGGTTGCTAAATCTATCGGCACTTCCAACCCATACAACATGGTTCGGGCAACTTTCGATGCACTCAAGCGTGAAGCAAGTCCTCGTTCTGTGGCGGCACGCCGCGGCAAGAAGGTGAGTGAGATTGTAGCGCGACGCCGCGATTCAGCTGCGCAGGCAGAAGCAAGTTAATTAGCCGGATAACAAGGAATTAGACGTCATGGCTAAGAAAGAAGATGCAAAGACGGTAACCGTGGAACAAACAGGTTCCCCAATTCGCCGTCCTCAAGATCAACGGGCAACCCTCATTGGTCTTGGCTTGAATAAAATGCACCGCCGCAGCACATTGAAGGATACTCCCGAAGTGCGCGGCATGATCGCCAAGGTGTCTCATCTTGTGCGTGTTGTTGACAACGCTTAAGCAGAGCGCGAAACGAAGAGAGTTACAGCCATGAAGCTCAATGAAATTACAGATAATGAAGGCTCCCGCAAAACGCGTAAACGGGTAGGGCGTGGTATCGGTTCTGGCAAAGGTGTCCGGGCCGGCCGTGGACAGAAAGGCCAGAAATCGCGTTCTGGTGTTGCCATCAAGGGTTATGAAGGCGGCCAGATGCCTATTCATCGTCGTTTGCCCAAACGTGGATTCAACAATATCTTCGGATCTGAATTTAACGAGATCAATCTTGGACAAATTCAGGCTTTTATTGACGCCAAGCGCATCGATGCCAAGAAAGCAATAACAGAAGACAGCCTTTTAGAGGCAGGCATCATCAAGAAGAAACTTGATGGCGTGCGGTTGCTGGGTAATGGCGAACTGAAAGCAAAAGTTTCATTTGAAGTGACCGGCGCATCAAAAAGCGCGGTTGCAGCAGTTGAAAAATCCGGAGGCTCTGTAACGATCACAGCGGCGCCCAAGGAACTTGGCGACGGTAAGCGCGCTCAGCGCAAAAAAGCGGCGATGGCAAAACGCCAGGCCGCAGACGGATAACGTATCTTGAACTTCCGGGTGAGCAGCACAATCTATCGGGATTACCTGCTCACACCCACCGGAAAAGGGCGATAAATGGCATCAGCGGCAGAACAACTTGCAGCCAACATTAATTTCGGCGCCATAGCGAAAGCTGAAGATCTCAAAAAAAGGATCTGGTTCACGCTCGGCGCCCTGATTATTTATCGCCTTGGTACATATATACCAGTGCCAGGGATTGATCCTGGCGAACTTGGTCGCTTGGTCTCTCAAAATGCAAGCGGTATCCTCGGATGGATTAACGGGCTTGCCGGCGGTGCGCTGGGGCGCATGGCCATTTTTGCTCTCAATATTATGCCGTATATTTCGGCATCGATTATCATTCAATTGATGACCACGGTTTCACCCCATCTTGAACAACTCAAGAAAGAGGGAGAAAGCGGGCGTAAGCAGATCAACCAGTATACTCGCTATGGCACAGTAATACTGGCCACCATGCAGGCTTACGGTATTGCGGTTGGGCTAGAATCCTACGGAAATGTTGTTATAGATCCGGGCATATTTTTCCGGGTTGTAACCGTGATTACTCTTGTGGGTGGTACGGTTTTCCTCATGTGGCTCGGTGAACAGATAACAGCGCGCGGCATTGGTAATGGTATTTCGCTAATCATCTTTGCCGGAATTGTGGCTGAGTTGCCTCGAGCAATCGCTGGAACTTTGGAACTTGGCCGTCAGGGCATTCTGTCAACTTACCTGATTTTGGGTATCGTTATCATGGCAATTGCGGTGATTATGTTCATCGTGTTCATGGAGCGCGCACAGCGACGACTTCTGGTGCAGTATCCAAAGCGCCAAGTTGGCAACAAGATGTTCCAGGGAGATAGTTCTCATCTGCCGCTGAAACTTAACACCGCTGGTGTTATCCCGCCGATTTTTGCCTCATCCTTGCTGTTGTTGCCAATTACAGTCGCAAACCTGAGCCAAGGTGGGCCTGAGTGGCTTACAACAATTACAGCACTGCTTGGTCCTGGACAGCCGCTTTTCATGGGTCTTTACGCGGCGATGATCATGTTCTTCTGTTTTTTCTATACAGCGATCGTGTTCAATCCAAAGGACACTGCTGACAATCTTAAAAAGTACGGCGGGTTTATTCCTGGAATTCGCCCTGGTGACCGCACTGCCGAATATATTGATTACGTCCTGACCCGAATAACGGTTGTTGGCGCGCTTTACTTGGTTTTGGTCTGTCTGTTGCCAGAATTTATCCGCGCATATGTGGGTCGAATCCCGTTTTACTTTGGCGGCACGTCTCTGCTTATCGTTGTGTCGGTGACTATGGATACTGTCGCTCAAATCCAGAGCCACTTGTTGGCGCACCAATATGAAGGTCTTGTGAAGAAGTCTAAACTGCGAGGTTCGCGGCGATGAAACTCATTCTTCTTGGTCCGCCGGGTTCGGGTAAAGGCACCCAGTCCAAACGTATCGAGGAGGCGCGAGGTCTGGTGCAGCTCTCGACTGGCGACATGCTGCGCGCAGCGGTGTCTGCTGAAACAGAGATCGGTTTAAAAGCCAAAGAAGTGATGGATGCCGGCGAACTGGTTTCCGACGAGATTGTCGTTAGTATAATTTCAGACCGCCTTGATGAACCAGATTTGGCGGATGGGTTTATTCTTGACGGATTTCCGCGCACGGTTGCGCAAGCCGAAGCTTTGGATACTCTGTTGTCCGAAAAAGGCATAATGCTTGACGCGGTTATTGAGATGCAGGTGGATGATGAACCTTTGATC
>JBPCVX010000216.1:0-3896 GCA_051010095.1 Hyphomicrobiales bacterium | reverse complement strand
ATTGGTGGAACAGGTTTGGCCCAATGTTTGCTGGTGAGATCCGGAGAAAACGCATCCAACAGATGCGCACATATTCGAATTGGCAATGGCATCTGGACGAAGTGTTCGTAAAGATCAACGGCGAGACGCACTATCTTTGGCGTGCAGTAGATCACGAGGGCGAAGTGCTGGAAAGCTGTGTTACCAAGCGCCGGGACCGCAAAGCTGCAGTGAAGTTTCTCAGAAAATCAATGAAGCGGTATGGCCAACCGGAAGTCATTGTGACGGACAAGTTACCTTCTTACGGCGCAGCGATGAATGTCATCGGTAACGCCGAGCGACAAGTAACCGGTCGCTGGCTCAACAATCGAGCAGAGAATTCCCATCTTCCATTTCGACGACGAGAACGCGCCATGTTGCGTTTCAGGCAGATGCGAAGTTTAGAGAAGTTCGCCGCCGTTCACTCTTCAGTTCACAACCATTTCAATCAGGAGCGTCATCTCAATTCACGAGAAAACTTTAAACTCACCCGCACCGCTGCTCTCGCCGAGTGGCGTCAGCTTTGTTCCGCATAAGTTCGCGCCTTCAGTGGCAAACTGAGACTGGTTCGAATTTGTCTGACAGCACCCCTCTGACAAGGGCTAAAGCGCCCTTAAAACATCTCGGATCGCCCTCCGGTGATGTAGACAGCACTTAAATCATTTTCTGTTAAGAATGCGCGGCAACGTGCACCAAAATTAAGGCGCATTTCGTTGAGACGGGTCGCGGTTAAAAGCGGTGGTGGGAGAACTAATTTTCCTTTGATTGATTGCTGCTTGAGCCCACCAATGCATCTGCTCGAATGCACGACCCAAATAAGAAGACCAGTCCTTGGCATCTACGTCGTCGAGATAGCCGCCTTGACTATCAAACACATTATGCGCGCGCGGAACATGTACCATTGCGGAAACTGGCAAGCACCCAAGCTCACTCAAAAATGTCCTCATGTTGACAGCGGCGCGAGCACCACCCCATTGCCCCGCGGAATAGGTAACAATTACGCTTGGTTTATAGGAAAAAAGCGAACTTCCGAAATGATTGAGCAAGTCGGCCAAGGCGGGACTCATCGTGTGATTGTATTCAGGACTTACCATCACATAGGCGTCGGCGTCGGTAATTTTTTCCGCAAGCGTCTTTAGCTCAGCTGGCTGCTCCCCACTGCGATAAGAAAAATAGGGTCTAAATGTATCGCCCAGCTCATAATTCAAAGGATCAATGAGCTCAACGTTGTGGTCAGATTGTTCGAGGTACGCAATACATGCCTTTGAAACGCGACCACCTAGTCTTGATGGAAGCGGAGCTGTATTTTCTTCGCGGACAGATCCCAAGAAAATTAATACCTTAGTTGCCAAGACTTATCTCCTTATGTGCGCAATCCGCCTTCTTCTCTAAACGAACTGTCTATTCTGTCTTGGCAAATTTAATAAGCAGAAATATAACGCCAACAGAATTGGAACCATTTTGATTTATTGATTAGCTGATGCTCTTGATCTAGCAATTACGTAAATTCGTGAATAAGTAAATTAAAATGCCGCTTAAGATTAGGGAATAAGAACACAACATTGTCTTAGCCCCCTAATCCTGGCGAATTCAACCCGGCATGAATGAATTTTTCTATGCAATTTTTTCGGCGGTGCGCCGCAGTTGTGTGACCGAAGGCAGCTGGCGCGGCAAAAGTGTCACGGCGATAAAGATCGCAAGCGCTGCCACGGCAAGAATCCGAAACAGCGTGTCGAAACCCCAATTCTCATAAACAAACGCAATCATTGGCAGTGTGAAGGCCAATATAGAGAACGCGATCACATAACGGATCCCGTATATGCGCGCCCTGTGTGAGCCACTTGCCATCTTAGCTATCATGAAATCGTTGATTGGAATCTGACCAAATGCCCCAAGCATAAAACCGAGTGCAACCGCGAGCGCGGGAGCATCGTTCAACCCGGGCATTGCCAAAAAGAACACAAACTGCATTGCGGCAACAACCATGAATACTCTTCGCGGTCCGAAGCGATCCAACATACTCCCGACCAACAACTGAGCACATGAGGCCACAGCAAACACAATAAAAACAAAAGACCCTAGCATTGTTGCGACGTACTCGTCGTTTGTGCTCGGCAGGTTGTCGCCCAATTGTGTTATGTACAATGCGAGACCTTGCAGACGTTCATCGAAGATTTTTGGGAGGGCAAATGTCGTCGATTGAAAAATTATTGATGATACGGCTGTGGTCAGGAAAACGATGGCGCTAACGCGAAGCAACAACAGTTTATGCGAAGGAGACAAGGCATAATCGCTTCGGTATTCAGCGGCATTAGACTTGGTGTGTGCTTTGCGAATTCCTTCCCAGCGGAACGCTATATAGACGAGCCCCACAGCTATCGAAAATACACCTGGCAGGGAGAATGCCATCCGCCAACCGCCATTATCAATTAGAAATCCCGTGATCAAGGCTGCGCAGGCGACCCCAAGATTTCCCCACACGCCGTTGGCCGCAATCCGCATACCGGTGTTGCGCCAATTCAGGGTGACGATCGCAAGACCAACCGGATGATAAATGGCGGCGAACATGCCAATAACAAACAGCCCAATTCCGATTTGCAAGGGTGTAAAAGCGAAACCTGTTGCGATGGATGCTAAGCCAATGCCGATGAAGAAAACGCTCATCATGCCATCGCGGCTCCATCGATCTGCAAGCCAACCGGCCGGCAGAGAGAATAATCCAAAGGCGAAAAACCCGGGCGTCGCATAAATCAGAAGCTCAGCGTAACTCACACCCCATTCTCGATAAAGGGCGAGCGCTGCTACAGTCGCAAATATCAGTGTAAACAGATGGTCTAGGAAATGCCCGATATTGAGTAAAAGAAAATACAGTTGGTCTTTGTTCATGTGCGTCTCAGACTGATTGATAGCCGAACAAACTGATCATGACACAATCTTTCACACTCTCCAAATCTTGCAATACGTGCAGCGTTCGCTTAATTGACGCCGAAAACACACATCACCTTTCACCACATCAGGAATCATCCGCCCGGCAGTGATGCCGTCTAACCTTAGCCTGGGCGGTGCTGTTGTTTATTCGTCAAACTTTCTAACTACCCCGCAGATCCGATTGCGGAAGCGCGCCGTTCAAGATTAAAGGGAGCCATGCACCCCCTCAATCTTGGGGCAAGCCGTCCCTCAAAGGTACCCAAAGATTGAAAGCATGGCTCTCTAGCTCCACTCGCCTTCACGCTCACACACCTTCTTACGAGGGCACTGTCAGAGTAACTTGACTGTTTTTAAGTTGGTACATAATTGTGCTGAATGGCCAAGCAATATCCTTTCAAGTATTTCAATACGTCTCCCGAGATCATACGCCTAGCAGTGATGATGTATGTTCGGTTTCCACTTTCATTGCGCAATGTCGAAGATCTGCTCCGCGAACGTGGCATCGACATTTCCCATAAAACTTTACGGATTTGGTGGAACAGGTTTGGCCCAATGTTTGCTGGTGAGATCCGGAGAAAACGCACCCAACAGATGCGCGCATATTCGAATTGGCAGTGGCATCTGGACGAAGTGTTCGTAAAGATCAACGGTGAGACGCACTATCTTTGGCGAGCCGTAGATCACGAAGGTGAAGTTTTAGAATCCTTTGTCACCAAACGCCGGGACCGCAAAGCTGCAGTGAAGTTCCTCAGGAAATCAATGAAACGGTATGACCAACCCCAGATCATCGTGACAGACAAATTGCGGTCATACGGTGCCGCGATGAACGTCATCGGTAATTCTGGCAGACAAGAAGTCGGCCGCTGGCTCAACAATCGAGTGGAGAATTCCAACTTCCCATTTCGACGCTGGGAACGTGCAATGCTGCTTTGCGGACTGATGCGAAGTTT
>JBPCVX010000215.1:0-3654 GCA_051010095.1 Hyphomicrobiales bacterium | reverse complement strand
AGAAATTCCAAGTCACACTCCAAATTATTTTTCGTATATTTGCGTTTTTTTTCGAATTATTCAATAAATATTCTATTGACTTTCGTTTTTGTTCGTTATCTGCTGAGCTGGCGCAGAATAGATAAATATTGCTATGCTTATCGCTCAAAAAAAATAGGGAGGATGCCAAATGAAAAAGTGGCTTATGGTTACGGCCGCTTCTGCATTGCTGCAACTTGCAGCATCAACCGCATATGCTGGTATGGCGGAAGCCGAAAAGTGGGTGGCCGAGGAGTTCCAGCCATCATCGCTTTCTAAAGAAGATCAGATGAAAGAGATGGAGTGGTTTATAAATGCAGCAAAGCCTTTTGCTGGCATGGAGATCAATGTCCTTTCTGAGACAATTCCCACACATGAATACGAGTCCAAAACATTAACAAAAGCATTTGAGGAAATCACTGGCATCAAGGTGAACCATCAGCTTTTGGGTGAAGGCGAGGTCGTGCAGGCGGTTCAAACCCAAATGCAGACGGGCCGTAATTTATATGATGCTTACATCAATGACTCTGACTTGATCGGAACGCATTCACGTTTGCAACTCGCTGTAAACCTCAGCGATTGGATGGCTGGAGATGGTAAAGATGTTACCAATCCCATGCTTGATGTTGATGATTTCATTGGCAAATCGTTTACAACCGGTCCTGACGGCAAGCTTTATCAATTGCCAGATCAGCAATTTGCAAATCTCTACTGGTTCCGCAAAGACTGGTTTGATCGCGAAGATCTGAAAAAGCAATTCAAGGAAAAGTACGGCTACGATTTGGGCGTTCCCGTCAACTGGTCAGCTTATGAAGACATTGCTGATTTCTTCACCAATGATGTGAAGGAAATTGATGGTGTTCGCGTTTATGGACATATGGATTATGGCAAACGTGCGCCTGACCTCGGTTGGCGCATGACCGATGCTTGGCTTGCGATGGCGGGTGCTGGTTCAAAAGGTGAACCAAATGGTGTTCCCATTGATGAATGGGGCATTCGGATGGAAGCGGGCTCGTGCAACCCATCTGGCGCGAGTGTTAGCCGTGGCGGGGAAGCAAATGGCCCTGCATCAGTTTACGCGATTGCAAAATGGGACGAGTGGTTGCGCAAATATGCACCTCCCGGTGCTGCCGACTACGATTTCTATCAATCGCTTCCTGCGCTGAGTCAAGGTAATGTAGCACAGCAAATTTTCTGGTACACAGCATTCACTGCTTCAATGGTTGCGCCCAAATCTGATGGCAATAACACCGTTGACGATAGCGGCAATCCATTATGGCGCATGGCACCATCTCCGCATGGGCCTTATTGGAAAGAAGGACAGAAAGTTGGCTATCAGGATGCTGGCTCATGGACAATCTTAAAATCAACACCCGCAGATCGTGCAAAGGCTGCATGGCTATATGCGCAGTTCGTCGTGTCTAAAACCGTGGATGTAAAGAAATCGGATGTTGGTTTGACATTTATCCGCGACACCACTGTGCGTCACGATCATTTCACCAAACGTGCGCCAAAGCTTGGCGGTTTGATAGAATTCTATCGCTCGCCAGACCGGGTGCGTTGGTCGCCGACCGGAATTAATGTTCCCGATTATCCGAAGCTTGCTCAAATTTGGTGGCAGCAGATTGGTGACGTGAATTCCGGCGCGTTCACACCGCAACAAGCGATGGATCGTCTTGCTGAAGAAATGGACATTACTATGGCTCGCATGCAGCGTGCTGATGAAAGCGGCAATGTTTATGGTGGCTGTGGTCCGCGCCTCAACGAAGCTAAGGACGCATCTGAATGGCTTGGAAAGCCAGATGGTCCAAAGGCAAAATTGGACAATGAAAAGCCAAAAGGCGAGACAGTCAACTACGATGAGTTGGTTGAGCGTTGGAAGAAATAATACTTCATTTCTGAGGCTAATAGATACGACCTGGTGCTTCTGAGCGCCAGGTCATTTTCCAACTTACTAGAGTGCGTTTATTCTAGTGATATTAGATTGACTCATCCTCGTTGTATGTGAGCGGGTGCACCATGGCGCTTGAACTTAAAGATGTGAGTGTTGTCGACGGTCGTGAAACTCATATTTACCCCACATCTCTTACGCTTGAACCCGGCAGTTTCAACGTGCTTCTGGGAACAACGCTTGCGGGAAAAACGACCCTAATGCAGATTATGGCCGGCCTTCAGAAACCCTCTTCAGGAGAAGTATGGTTCGATGGTTCCGACGTCACATCTGTCACTGTGCAAAAGCGCAATGTCTCGATGGTCTATCAGCAGTTTATCAATTATCCGCACATGAGTGTGTTTGACAACATCGCTTCTCCGCTGCGCGTCGCGCGATTGCCGAATGCCGAGATAAAGCGCCGCGTTGATGGAATGGCGGAACTGCTAAGGATCTCCGCAATGTTGGATCGTCGTCCTTCTGAATTATCTGGTGGCCAACAGCAGCGCACTGCGATGGCGAGGGCGCTTGTCAAAGATTCAGAACTTATTCTTCTCGATGAACCCTTGGCCAATCTTGACTTTAAGCTGCGTGAGGAACTGCGTGATGAGCTGCCCAAGATCTTTGCAGAGCGCAATTGCGTAGTGGTGTATGCAACCACGGAGCCAACTGAGGCGTTGTTGTTCGGCGGGCAAACAGCGGCACTGCATGAAGGTCGTGTTGCAGACTTTGGGAAAACAAAAGAAATTTTCAGAAAACCAGTCGATCTGATCAGCGCAAAGGTGTTTTCTGAACCGCCGATTAATACAGCCAGTGTCACCAAGCGCGATGGGCGCATCATACTCAATGATCAAGTGCACTGGGATGCGGATGACCGACTCGCGGACGGCGAATATACAATTGGAGTTCGCCCCCATTACGTTTCCCCCATTAAGCGCGATGGCAACGCCGTAGCTATTGAAGGCACTGTGCAAGTCGCTGAATTGAGCGGATCAGAAACGGTAGTTCACTTCGATGCTTATGGCGATTCCTGGATATCTCTTTCACATGGCGTTCATCCTTTCGATGCGGGGGAAAGTGCAACACTTTATGTTGACATGACCCGGTGTTTTTATTTCAGAGAATCCGGGGAACTCGCCCTTTCTGCACGATCGGAAAGGGTAAGCTGAAAATGGCGAAAATCTCTCTTTCAAACCTCAGACATTCTTATCTTGCAAATCCGAGCAATGATGAAGACTGGGCGCTGAAGAAGTTGGATTTGGAATGGGATGATGGCGGCGCTTACGCTCTGTTGGGGCCTTCTGGTTGCGGTAAAACCACGTTACTGAACATTATCTCCGGGCTACTCGCCCCCACCAAGGGGCAGATTTTTTTTGGAGATGAAGACGTTACAACATTGCCGCCCGAACAACGGCACATCGCACAAGTGTTTCAGTTTCCGGTGGTTTATGACACGATGACTGTTTACGACAATCTGGCTTTTCCCCTACGGAATCGCGGGGTGGATGAAAAAACTGTGCGCGAGCGCGTTACCGCTATTGCTGAGATGACGGATCTTACCGAAATGCTGGACCGTCGGGCTTCAGGTCTCACTGCGGATGGTAAGCAAAAAATATCACTTGGGCGGGGCCTGGTGCGCACAGATGTAAACGCAATTTTGTTTGATGAACCGCTGACAGTTATCGATCCTCATTTGAAGTTTCAAC
>JBPCVX010000214.1:0-2700 GCA_051010095.1 Hyphomicrobiales bacterium | reverse complement strand
CGAAGAACCTAGATGAGTATAGAGAAAAAAGATCGTGCGGTTGTTATTGGAGCCGGTATGGCAGGCCTTATGGCCGCGGCCGTGCTTTCCGAGCAGTTCGCTGAGGTCGTAATTGTCGAAAAAGATGTGCTTCCAAGCACACCAAAAGTTCGCAAAGGTGTTCCACAAGGTGCGCATGTTCATACTTTTCTGGGATTTGCTGTCGAAGCCATGGAGGATCTTCTGCCGGGCATCATGTCGGAGTTATATGAAGCCGGTGCTGTTCAGATTCGAAGAAATCAAGATATCTGGTTTCACGATGCATCCGGTCCGACACCCATTCGCGACGTAGGAATTCTGACTCCATCTGTCACACGGCCTTTGCTTGAGCACGTAACGCGGCTGCGCATCCGTGACATGCCAAATGTACACTTCAAAGAAGCGGCTCGTTTCACTGGATTCTGCTCTGGCGATAATCACCAAGTATCTGGTGTTCAGGTGCTGACGAACGACACAGAATTGGAGATCGCGGCTGAGCTGGTCGTAGACTGCTCAGGTCGCGCGACGTCACTACCTAGGTGGTTGGCGTCTGAAGGGTATGGCGAAGTCGAGCGTCAGGAGCTGGGCATAGGCATGGCTTACACATCTGGTCTCTTCCGGCCGCCTCCCGATCTGGCAGGCGACAGTTGGGCTTGTCTGATGCTGGCCATCCCGCCCAACACACGTGCCGCATATTTAACACCCGTCGATGGTGGTCTTTGGCTTGCAACCATGTATGGCCGTGGTGGCGATATGGCGCCGCGAGATGCAGAAGGTTTTATCGAATGGACAAAAGGACTGTCTCACCCGGTGATCCACGAAAAGCTAATTCGCGCAGAATCAGCTTCAGACTTTTGGACCTATAAGATTCCGAAAGGGACTTGGTTTCGCTATGATCGGATGGAAAGATTTCCTGCAGGATTGATCCCAATGGGCGAGGCGTTCACAAGTTTTAACCCGATGTACGGCCAAGGCATTAGCTTAGCTGCCGGGCAAGCACAGGCATTACGTTCCGCGGTCGCTCAGGGAGCGGACGGAATAGCGTCTCGGTTCTTTTCTAAAAGTGAGCCCCTCAATCAGGTTGGCTGGTCTGTCATGGAAACTCGTGACCTTGAACATGCGTGTACCATCGGAAACCATCCCGAAGACATCGAAAACCGATGGTCAATGGGAGCTGCTATCCGAGAGCTAGCGGACACTGACAGCGAAGTTCATCGCTTGAGCGTTCACGTCACGCATTTGCTGGAGCCGCCAAGCGTGCTTGCACGGAGAGACATAGTTGACCGTGCCCGGTTACTTGCCAAATAATCCTGTTCAACTTGAGATAACTTTTGGTTCCCGTTAATGCATTTACATGTGAAAACATCTCTAGCAGACATTCAACCAGCACATTTGAAGCAGTCGCTTTGGGCTCCATGCTGCCATTCGACTCTTTCTGGATCGCACATAGCCAAACGGCAGCAATGCGGACAAAGTGACCATTCAAATCAACTGGGTAAAGGTCTGCTCCTGGCCCAAAGCGGGCATCGGCTTTGACGGATCATGGCTTACAAGATTGCAAAAGATTCGAGCCTCGGTTTAAATCGAGACATCTGATAGATTGTCGTGGGGGTGAATGGAATGGCTGATTTCAAAGGTGTGTTCCCTTATCTAATTTCTCCTATCGACGCTGCAGGGCAGGTGAAGTGCGAAGTGCTCGCAAAGCTCGTGGATGATCTTGTTGTAGCAGGTGTGCACGGCTTAACGCCTCTGGGTTCTACGGGCGAATTTGCATACCTAAACGAACAGCAACGAACCGATGTGGTGAGGACGACGATTGAAGCGGCGAAGAAACGAGTGCCCGTTGTTGCCGGTGTTGCTTCCACAAGTACCGCAGACGCAGTAAATCAAGCCAAAGAATATGAAAAGTTGGGTGCGGATGGGATATTGGCAATTTTGGAGGCCTACTTCCCAGTATCAGATCAAGGAGTTGAAAGTTATTTTACGGCTATTGCAAATGCCGTTGATATCCCGGTTGTTCTCTACACCAACCCACAATTTCAGCGCTCTGATCTCTCGCTTGATGTGATCGAGAAACTATCAAATCATCCACGAATTAAATTTATTAAAGACGCGTCAACGAACACCGGTCGTCTTCTTTCAATAATGAATCGTTGTAGAGAAAACCTCGGCGTTTTTTCTGCATCTGCTCATATACCAACCGCAGTAATGCTCATTGGAGGTGCGGGTTGGATGGCGGGGCCTGCCTGCATAATTCCAAAGAGAAGTGTAAAGCTTTATGAGCTTTGCGTTGAACAGAAATGGGACAAAGCGATGAAGCTTCAAAAGTCTCTCTGGCGGATGAATGAAGCTTTTGCTCAATTCAATCTTGCAGCTTGCATCAAGGCTGGACTGGAAATTCAAGGTTATGAGGTCGGTGACCCTATATCGCCAACTGCTCCACTAACCGTCGATCAGAAAGAAATCATCCAATCGACGTTGAAAGATTTGAATTGATTCAAAGCTAATTTGGTTCCTTTGCCTTTTACTCAACCAGACGCGGGCTCTTATAATACTTGCGCTATTCATCGCAGCATCGCGTCACCTTGCAGCCGCCGAGCTAACTCTGTTTATGCTACTGGAGTTTGCAATAGGCCCATCTGGGTCTGGATCTTCATCAATGAAATCCCCACTGGGCTCACC
>JBPCVX010000213.1:0-8169 GCA_051010095.1 Hyphomicrobiales bacterium | reverse complement strand
GTCTTCGACACGTTCAACTTTCACACCACCGTTATTCTGCTCTTTTTCCTCGGCTTGATTGCCCCGTGCTGCATCTTCTGCATTCTTCGCAGCATTTGAAAAAAGATGGAAGAATGTTTTGGCTGCTTTATCAGAAACCACCAATGCAAGTTGGCGGGAAGGCACGGATTGTTCTTCGAAAACTAGCGGTTTGCTTTGAGGATGCTTGTATGCGCGCACGGCCGCTTCAACGGCGCTTAGGCCCGTCACGCAAGAGAAAAATACTATGAGCAACCCGAAAATTTGTTTCATGACACATCGAAGCAGATTATTAATTGCATGAATGTTGGATTATTATGGTTCAAAAATGAATGTATTGGCAAGGGTGCGCATGTGTGTTTTTTGTTTTCAGGTTAATTGAAGACTAGGTTTTTTTGCAGCAAAGGGTGCACAGAATCGCTTTTTTATATAGATTATATTGACACAATTGCGGGCAGGAGTGTGCGGTCGCAGGGTTGGCTTTTGTGCCACATTGCCGTGCTATGCATCAGGATATGACGGACGAATTCTATAAACCCGGTGATCGATATCGCGACAAGGACACTGGCGGTGGTGTATCCACCGATCAACTGGCCGATGCGTATTTGCAGCTGGCAGCTCAAGTTGACCATCTTTCGGCGCGCCTTCAAAAGTCTGAGGCAAAAATACTCAGTATCACCCGGTTGGAGAGTGCTCTTTCAGCTCATTTATCAGCGCTAAACCGCAAGGCGGAGCAGGAAAGCGCCACAACGCAGCTACCTCCTCCCCCGCCAGTTCATGCCGCGAGCCCACCTGCGCCAGATGAAAGCTATATGGCGCCGCCACCAAGTGCAGTTTCGCCTGTTTCTGGTGAACGCATCAATCTAGGCCACCCCGATACGATGCGTCATGGTGCAGTTGAACCAGATCATGGTGGCGAAAACGTATATGCCTCGGAAGCGCCAGAACCCAATCCTTCAATCCGTGCTCCTCGCAAGCGGCGAAAAAAGGAAAGAGGCAACAGCACGGCGTTGGTGGCAAGTCTGGCCATATTGGGACTGCTGGTGTTTTTGCTAACAGGCGGCGCACTTGCTTATTATTTTGGCGCGCTTGATGGCAAACAGCAATCGTCTAAAGCTGCAGTCAAATCTGCACCAAAAAAAGTGGCAGTGAGCCCGCCACCTCCAGCCATTCCTCCAAAGAAACAGCAGAAGGCACTCAAGAAGGCGACAGAGATTACGCGAGAGCAGGCGCTAGCGACACCTCCAACAACACCCCCTCTTCCAGCTGGTGCTGAAACAACCGCGTCTATTCCAAGTTCCCAAAAACCTGCCAAAGGAACGGAAGAAATACCTATTGGCGTATTTGAAAAAGGATTGCGGGAAGACGCATTGTCGGGTGATAAGCGCGCGCAATATAAGGTTGCGCGGCATTTTCATGAAGGGAAAATCGTACCACAGAGTGATGCGAATGCTGCTGTGTGGATTAAGAAATCGGCTGCTCAAGACTACCCGCCAGCTGTGTATCGTTTAGCCGCGATGCTTGAACGTGGGCGCGGTGTCGAAAAAGATCTACCACGCGCATTTGAACTTTATCAGCAGGCGGCGGAAGAAGAACACATTGTTGCGATGTATAATTTGTCCGTGTTCTACATATCGGATAAGGCCGGCAAGCGGGATTACAAAAAGGCCGCCTATTGGTTGCAACAATCTTCGCAATATGGCCTGCGTAATGCGCAGTTTAATTTGGCGCGATTTTATCAAACAGGCACCGGTGTAGAGCGCGATCTTTCGCAAGCGCTTTATTGGTATTTCCTGACTGCACGACAAGGCGATAAGGAAGCTCAGAATCAGATCAATGTTATATCTAAACAGATGGAAAGTTCTGAATTTGAAAGTGTTTTGAAACGCGCTCAACAATGGCGGCCAATACCGCCAAACTATGATGCCAATGGGTTACAACCACCGAACGCCAAGAAAGTCACCACAAGCCCAACTCCTCAAGCCCAGCCGCCCCAAAGCGGGTTTAATGTGACGCCAGAAATTGTGCGTGATGTTCAATCAGTGTTGATTGCGACTGGATATCTCACTGGATCTGCTGACGGTGTGGCCGGACCAAAAACCCTGGAGGCCGTCAAGACATTTCAGATTGACAAGGGCCTGCCTGCGACCGGGGCAATCGACCAGACATTTTATGATGCGCTGAAAAACCAACCTGGTTAACGATAAATTAAAATCTGTTTGCGGTAACACTCCCCTAATTGGCGCCAAAGCGGTAAGATGTATGGGTGAAGGGCGTATAATTTCGATATGGCAGATTTGAGTTTAGAAAATCAGGAGCCCATACCCAACACAGCACTGTGGCTCGGACTTGCTGGCGCTGTACCCTTTGTTGCGTCTGCTTTAGGCAGCTGGCTAGACCCAGATTTGGCACGGCGCGGTATCTGGCTCACGCTCGGGCTGGCCTATGGCGCGATTATTCTGTCTTTTCTGGGTGGTATCCGGTGGGGTGTAACGTTATCGGCGCCTCTACGCGAGCGTGAACTCGCATTATCGGTGTTACCAAGCCTTGCGGGCTGGGCAGCGCTCATTTTGCCGTCTGCAATTGGCGTTTGTTTGTTGATCGGTGGTTTTTTGATGCAGGCATTGTGGGATGTCACATCAGTGCATACTGGTCGGCTGCCGCAATGGTTCGGCCGCTTGCGCATGATTTTGACCACGATTGTGGTTGTCAGCCTCTTAGCGATTTTGGGAAAGCTGGCCTTTTAGGCGCCCGTCAGCTTGCGTGCTGAAAACCGGTAGACCTGATCACGTCCCAGCAGCCAGGCGGTGAAGTTTTTTTGCTGATACAAGTCTTGAAACGGCTCTGAACGAATATCCAACCCGCCTGTAAGCGTTCCGAATGCTGGCATCACCATGCGCGCTTCATTGGCAATGAAACAGCGCCGCCTTAGGCGCATGCCGCGTTGCGAGATGACTGCGACGGGATGTAAATGCCCAGCTATTTCTGGAAAAAGTGGTAGGCCACCCGTTGGCAGATGGCGCAGGGTGAGCGGCCCAAGCTGTACTTCAGATACGATGCTGCCGCCAATATCAACCGGCGGGGCCTCATCATGATTGCCGGTAATCCAAGTGACATCATAGGCCTTGGTGAAGGCGCGCAGTTCGGCGATGATCTCGTCATCCATACGTTCACGGGCATCATCATCATGAAAGCTGTCGCCCAGAGAGATGACCCTTTTGGGCTGGAAACCTTCACACACTTTTTTGAGCAGTTTGAAAGTTGCGCGTGTGTCATAGGGGGGTAAATGAACGCCGCGCGCTGCATATGATGAGGCTTTTTCGAAATGTAAATCGGCCACCAACAAGGTGCGGTGTTCGGCCATCCAAAGCGCACCGGATGTGTGGGGAACGAGCTCTAACCCGGCAAACGGAATGGTGACCGGTTCAGGCGCCAGATTATGGTCAACATCGCTCACCGCCGCATGGCCTCTTCAATCAGTTCATCAGCCGCTTCTGCCAACAGGCTTTCATTTGCGTCACCTGAAATCGATTCGCGGCCGATTTCAAGCATAACAGGTACCGCCAGCGGCGATACCATGTTGAGGGCACGATGGACGATCTTTCCTTTTATGCGGGCGAGCATTTCATTCAGCCTGCGAATGTCAAGCAAACCATCAGCTGCATCATCCCACGCAGCACGCAGCAACACGTGGTCAGGCTCATGGCTGCGCAACACATCGTAAATGAGGTCTGAGGAAAAGGTAACCTGGCGGCCCGATTTCTCTTTGCCAGGCCAGCGGCGTTCAATCAGGCCAGAGATCATGGCGCAGTTGCGGAACGTGCGCTTCATCAGGTTTGATTCCAACAACCAGGCATCGAGATCGTCGCCCAGCATGTCTTCATTGAACAGGGCTGCCAGGTTTAGCCGGTCAGAGGAAATCATCAGGCTCAAATCGCGCAGCGCCCACACGGCAACTGCGTATTCTGAAGCCACAAACCCCATTGGGCGCGCGCCCATGCGCTCAAGCCTGCGGGTGAGCAGCATGCCAAGGGTTTGGTGGGCAAGCCTGCCCTCAAACGGGTAACACACCAGATAATGCTTGTTTGCGCGCGGGAAGGTTTCCACCAGCATTTGCTCACGCTTGGGCATGGTTGATTTGAACCGCTGCATTTGCAGCCAATCGCTTACCTGACGTGGCAGCGCGTCCCAACTCTCAGGCTTTGCAAGAATCATTCGAACCCGCTCTGCCAGATAAGTGGAGAGGGGAAACTTGCCCCCCATGTAGGCGGGGATTTTGGGTTCGGTTGAGGTGGACCGGCTTACATAGGCGTCCATTTCGCTCAAGCCCTCAAAGCGCAAGATGTGGCCTGCGAACAGGAACGTGTCGCCAATAGCAAGGTTCTCAATGAACAGTTCTTCGATTTCGCCAAGATAACGCCCGCCGCGCCCAATCGGCTTGCCGCGTCTGGCGCGCGATCCTTTAACGAGCCGCACCTTCAGCATGGGCGCTTCGATAATGGTGCCGATGTTCAACCTGTATTGCTGGGCAATACGCGGGTGGGCAACGCGCCAAAGCCCTTCTTTGGTTTTGCGCAGGCGCGCATAGCGATCATAGGTTTTAAGGGCATAGCCACCGGTTGCCACAAACTCCAGAACCGCATCAAAGTCAGCTCTTGATAGATCTGCGTATGGGGCAGATGAGATAATTTCTTCGTAAAGAGCATCTGCATTGAAGGGTGCTGCCACGGCAGAGCCCAAAATATGCTGGGCCAACACATCGAGCTTCATGCCGACAGGCGGCGGCGTATCCTGCTGGTTTTCAAGAGCCGCCTCACGCGCTGCCTCGCACTCCAGAACCTCAAACCGGTTTGAAGGCACCAAAATGGCTTTTGAGGGATCATCAAGGCGGTGATTGGCGCGACCAATGCGCTGCATAAGCCTGCTTGCGCCTTTGGGGGCACCAAGCGAGAGCACCAGATCCACATCGCCCCAGTCTATGCCCAGATCAAGGGTTGAGGTGCACACCACCGCGCGCAGAGACCCCTGCGCCATGGCCGCTTCCACCTTGCGGCGCTGGCCCTTATCAAGCGAACCGTGATGCAACGCAATCGGCAAGGCCTCGTCATTGGCGTTCCAGAGTTCTTGAAACACAAGCTCTGCCTGCGAGCGGGTGTTGACGAAAATCAGCACCATATTGTGGCTGCAGATGGTGCGGTAAATATCGCCAATGGCATAGCGCGTTGTGTGGCCCGACCAGGGAATACGTTCCTCTGACCGCAGAATGGAAATATCGGGCGTGGCGCCTGCTGCCCCAAGGATCAGCTCCGATAACACCGGTGCATTTTCCAGCTGCTGTGGCATCAGCCAGGCGCGCAACAGATCAGGCTCTGCCACCGTTGCCGAGAGGCCGATGCGCGCGGCATCTGGTGCGTGCCGCAAGAGGGCAGCGAGCCCCAGACCCAGCAACGCGCCGCGTTTAGACGTGATGAGCGCATGCAGCTCATCAAAGATGATGAATTTGAGTTGTGCGAAGAACCGGTCTGATCCCTTGGCCGCGAGCAAAAGAGCAACCTGCTCTGGCGTTGTCATCAAAATGTCGGGCGGATTGAGCTTCTGGCGCTGGCGCTTAGAGGGCGGCGTGTCACCGGTACGTGTTTCAACGCTTATATCGAGCCCCATTTCTGCAATGGGGGCTTCGAGATTGCGCGCCACATCCACGGCCAAAGCCTTCAAAGGAGACACATACAAGGTATGCGGCCCGCGTTTGATCTTGGGCCGGGTGTGCGCATTTTCCACCAGATCGACCAGGGCCGGTAAAAACCCCGCAAGTGTTTTGCCGCCGCCGGTGGGCGCGATCAGCAATGCCGACTTGCCCTTACCTGCCACATCAAGCAGGTCAAGCTGATGCGGGCGCGGCTGCCAGCCACGGCTTTCAAACCAGGCTTCAAAGCGCGCCGGTAACGACGATATGTCCAGTGCAAGTTGTTGATGCGTCATGGTGACAATATAATTTTCCTTATTCTCTTATCACGCGCGCGCAGCCTGTGGTAAAGGCGTTTTGCAATGTCTCACTCAACCACCATACATGCCGCCGCAGAAGGCAACGTCACCCATCGCGCAGTTCTGGCGATTGCCATTCCGATTATGGCGTCCAACGTGTCTGAACCTCTTATCGGTGTGGTGGACACCTGGGTGATCGGCCGCTTGCCGGAAGCTTACTATATTGGTGCCATTGCCATTGGCGCGCTGATTTTCTCGTTCATTTTTTGGGGATTCGGGTTCCTGCGCCTGGGCACGGGCGGTATGACGGCCCAAGCTGCGGGTGCGCGTGATGTGCAGGAAATCCGCGCAGTTCTCGGGCGCGCTTTAATGATCGCCGGAGTGTGTGGTGTGGCGTTGATCGCGCTGTCTCCGCTGATTGAAAGTCTTTCCTTCTGGATGATTAGTGCCTCAGACGAAGTTGAGGCCCATGCGCGCGACTATTTCCAGATACGTATCTTTGCAGCACCTTTTTCACTCGCCAACTATGTGATTCTAGGCTGGTTCATTGGTCTGGGCCGTGCCAGCACAGCGTTTTATCTGCAACTGGTGTTGAACATTTCAAACATCATTCTCGATATTGTGTTTGTGCATGGTATGGGCATGACCTCTGACGGCGTTGCGTTGGGCACTTTACTGGCGGCCATCATTGCCATGGGCGCCGGAGCATTTGCGGTGCATCACGAACTCAAGGCCCGCGGTGGCAGTTTCAACTGGCCACGCATTATGGACAAAGCACGCCTGAAGCGCATGGTGACGGTCAATTTCAACATCATGGTGCGCTCGCTGGCGCTGGTGTTTGCATTTTCGTGGTTCACGGTGCAAAGCGCCAAAGGGGGCGATATTATTCTTGCCGCCAACACGGTGCTGCAAAACATCTGGATGATTTCCGTATTCCTGATCGATGGCTTTGCCATGGCAGCCGAGGCGCTTGTTGGTCAGGCGGTGGGGGCTACTAGCCTTTCCCGGTTTAAGCAGGCCGTGCGGCTGACCACGCTTTGGGCGTTCGTTGTGGCCGGCATCTGTTCGATCATCATTTATGTGTTGGGCGGTGTGTTCATTGATGCGCTGACCGTCAACGAAGAGGTGCGGGCCTCCGCGCGGGTCTATCTGATATGGACAGCATTGTGCCCGATCATCGGGGTGGGCTGCTTTCAGCTCGACGGTATCTTTATTGGTGCGACCCAGACCCGCGATATCCGCAATATGATGCTGATCAGCATGGTGTTTTACTTCATCGCCTGGTGGGTATTTACCGCATGGTTTGGAAACCACGGGCTGTGGATGGCCATACTTGCGTTTTTTGCCGTCAGGGGCGTCACGCTTTGGGCTCGCATGCCCGCACTGGTGCGCGATAACTTCCCGAAATCAGGGTAATAAGTTTCTTAGATTAGCGCGATAATGTCTTCCGGCGGGCGGCCCAGAACGACCTTGTCGTCTTTAAACACAATGGGGCGCTCAATGAGAATGGGATTGGCCGCCATGGCCACGAACAACATCTCCTCATCGGCGTCTTTAAGCTCAAGCTCTTTGTACAGTTTTTCACCCCGGCGGATGAATTCTGAAGGCTTTTTGCCCATCAGCTCAGCAGCTTCCTTAAGCTCAGCCACACTTGGTGCTTCTTCCAGATAAAGATGCACCAGCACTTCCACACCGTTATCTTCGAGGATAGAGAGTGCCCGTCTTGATTTCGAGCATTTGGGATTATGCCAGATTATTGCAGTCATGATTTCGCCCAGTCTTTTGCTTTTTCGCCGGTGATATCGGATATGGATGTGTGTTTTTCAAGGCGAAGCTTTTTAACCAGGCCGCGTTTTATGCGTTGCACCAGTTCAGGACCCTCATAAACCATGCCGGTATAGAGCTGCACCAGCGATGCACCGGCGGTGAATTTTTCCCAGGCTGTTTCTGCTGAATGCACGCCGCCAACACCAATCAGTGGTATTTTTCCACCTGTTGCCAGATAAAACTGCGCGAGTTTTTGAGTTGAAGGTTCAAACAACGGTGCCCCTGATAACCCGCCCATTTCGTCTTTTTTGGCAGACAAAAGCGGTGGGCGTGCAATCGTTGTGTTGGAGATTATTACACCGTCTACATTGCCTTCCAGCACCACATCGGCAATGTCTTGCA
>JBPCVX010000212.1:0-12061 GCA_051010095.1 Hyphomicrobiales bacterium | reverse complement strand
ACCGCATTAAATGGTGCGGTTACCGCGCCCGAACCAATGGTTTCCATAAGTGCGGCAACGGAAGAGGCGTGACACAACCTTGTGCAGTGATCGACATTGTTGGAACCAAAGCCGGCACGCACCATTTTCTGGAATAGGTAGGCTTCTTCGTTGGAACATTTCGCTGAGCCAAAGCCTGCCAGCGCCTTGCGGCCTCTGCCCTTACCTTCACCATCACGAATGTCGGTAAGACCTTTTGCTGCAAAATCAAGGGCTTCTTCCCAACTCGCTTCGCGGAACGCAGCGAGCGGATTAGCCGGATCGAGATCGGGTACAGAGGATTTCGGCACATCATCCCGGCGGATAAGCGGCACCGTGAGGCGTTCTGGCGAGGCCACATAGTCAAAGCCGAACCGGCCTTTTACACATAGCCTGTTTTCGTTGGCGGGACCGCCGGCCCCTTCCACCCAGGCTATTTTGCCATCGCGCAGTTTGTAAGTGATTTGGCAGCCAACCCCGCAATAAGGGCAAACTGATTGCACTTCATCGTCTGCAACGCGTGCGCCCTTGCCATTTTCATCAACGATTGACGACGGCATCAGCGCGCCGGTGGGGCAGGCTTGCACACATTCCCCGCAAGCCACACAAGTGGATTGACCCATCGGGTCGTCGAAATCAAAAACGATCTTTTCTTCTGCACCACGCCCAGCCATGCCAATGACATCGTTTACCTGCACTTCGCGGCACGCACGTACGCACAAATTACAGTGAATACAGGCATCAAGATTAACACTCATCGCGGGATGAGAAGTATCTGGTGCGGGTGCCTCGCGCTGCGGGAAGCGGCTTACATCGACACCCATGGAATCGGCCCAGTTCCAAAACGTTGAAACCTGGTCGCGCGCATCTTCCTTGGCGGGTTGGTCGGCCAAGAGAAGTTCAAAAATCATCTCGCGCGACTTTTCAGCTCGCTCACTCGCTGTGTTGACCACCATCCCATCGGTCGGCGCGCGCACACAGGACGCAGCCAATGTGCGTTCACCTTCCACTTCAACCATGCAGGCGCGGCAATTGCCATCGGCACGATAGCCTTGTGCGTCTTTCCAGCAGAGGTGAGGAATAGAGGTTCCTTCGCGCTTGGCGACTTGCCAGATGGTTTCGCCCTCTTGGGCCTCAACATCCCGGCCATCAAGCGTAAATGTAATTTTGCCGCTCATTTAGAAAACTCCTCCGGGAAGAACTTCATCACAGATAGAATTGGGTTCGGCGCAGCTTGGCCAAGCCCGCAAATCGAAGCATCGGCCATAGCTTGCGAGAGATCGTGCAGTAAAGGTTGGTCCCAATCGCCATCTTCCATGATGTCGACCGCCTTTTCACATCCAACACGGCATGGCGTACATTGTCCGCAGCTTTCATGCTTAAAGAATTTAAGCAAGTTAAGCGCCACATCGCGCGCATCGTCTTGATCTGAAAACACCACCACAGCATGGGAACCAACAAAACAGCCATGCTTTTCAAGTTGGCCGAAATCAAGCGGTAGGTCAGCCAAATTAGCTGGCAAAATGCCACCAGATGGCCCGCCTGGCAGATAGCCTTTAAAGCTATGACCGTCGGTCATACCACCGCAATAATTTTCGATAAGCTCGTTCATGGTTGTGCCAGCAGGCGCAAGCTTCACACCGGGCTCTTTCACACGGCCTGATACTGAATAGGAACGTAAGCCCTTAAATTCGTCCTTGCCCTGGTCGGCAAACCATTGCGCGCCCTTCGCGAGGATTTCCGGCATCCAGTAAACCGTTTCCACATTGTGCACCAAGGTTGGACGGTCAAACACACCAACTTGTGCGACATAAGGCGGACGGTGGCGCGGCAAGCCACGCTTTCCCTCAATGGATTCAATCATCGCGGATTCTTCGCCGCAAATATAAGCCCCCGCACCACGCCGCACTTCCACATAGCCAGGTTCAATAAGCCCCGCCTTTTCAATCGCAGCAATCTCGCGGGCGAGGATTTCCAGCACGGATGGATACTCGTCGCGCATATAAATATAGACACGTGCGGCATCCACGCCCCAGGCACCAATCAACATGCCTTCCAAAAACTGGTGCGGGCGCGTTTAAAGATAATAGCGGTCTTTGAATGTGCCGGGCTCGCCTTCATCGCCATTGATGCACATATAACGTGGTGCAGAACCTGCGCGTACAAACTTCCATTTTTGGCTGGATGGAAATCCAGCTCCGCCAAGGCCGCGCAATCCCGCCTCAAGAAACTCATCGATCACGCCTTCTGGGGTTTTTTCTCCCGCGCGGCATGATTTCAGTATGCTGTAGCCACCCTCGGCTGCGTAGTCATCATAGGATTGATAATCGGGGATGACCGGTTTGGTCTCGCCATTTTTTGCCGCATCGAGCAAGCCTTCAACGGTAACATTGTCAGTATAGTTTTTGCCCACCGCGGCAGCCGGAGCAGATTGGCACCTTCCCATGCAGGGTGCGTGCACCACGCGCACGTTTGCGCCCGCTTTTTCTTGCAATTCAGAAATAATAGTGTCAGCGCCTGCAAGTGCACAAGAGATGGAATCGCAGACACGGATCGTCACGTCTGGCGGCGCCTGCTCACCTTCCTTCACAATATCAAAATGATCATAGAAGGTCGCAACTTCGTAGACTTCCGCCATGGCAAGTTTCATTTCTGCGGCAAGAGCTGCCATATGCCCTGCAGAAAGATGGCCATACTTATCTTGGATCAAGTGCAAATATTCGATCAAGTGATCACGCTGACGTGTCGCATTGCCCAGAAGCATTGAAACTTCTTCCGCCGCTGCTGGATCAACTTGACGGCCCTTCGGAAAGGCCCGTGCCTTGCGTTTTCCACCGCTGCCGCGTCCTGGGCGTATTGGCGAAAACTCTTTTTCAGGGTGATGTTTGTTCATTAACCCTATTTCTCCCTGTGATCGGCGGATTTGCACGCTATTTTTCTTGGGCTCTGGTATACCAGAAAATATGCTCGTGCGAAATTATGAATTTCAAGAAATTATATTTCTCACTGTTACAAAGAATAATCCACCCCAAAACGCACTCTACACGCGTTGACATTCCAATCTTGATCTGAGAACACGTTACGCGAACATTGGTGAGACATGACAGAAAAACTGGATCTCGACATTGAAACCCTGGATGTGCGCGGCTTGCTGTGTCCTTTGCCTGTATTAAAAGCACGCAAACGATTGAGCACAATGCCCGCGAACGCCGTTTTGCGCATCGAAGCGACAGATCCAGCCACTGTGATAGATATTCCGCACTATTGCCAGGAAAGCGGCAACACCCTTTTGAACCATAGTGAAGAGAGCGGGCTTCACATCTTCACGCTTAAAAAAACAGGTTAATTTACACCAAGCTGTTTCTTAGTTTCTTTGTTCCAGCCAATGAAAGATTTACCCTCAACTTCGATAACCGGACGTTTTATCAATGTCGAATGCTGGGTAAGCAGATCAATTGCCCCGTGCTCGGTATCGGCATCTTGTTTAAGTTCATCGGGTAAATTGCGCCATGTGGTAGAGCGCTTGTTCAACATCGCATCAACACCGTGGGCCGCAACCCAACCTGAAATATGCTGATGGGTGAGGCCATCCTGGCGAATGTCAAAAAAAGTGTGCGCCTTACCAGCGGCTTCAAGTTCTTTCAGTGCCTTGCGACATGTGTCGCAGTTTTTAAGTCCGTAAACGGTTAAACTCATCAGTCTAACAATCCTCCTGAGCGCAACGACAATGTTTCATCACGAAAAACGGCGGCTGTATCGGTCACTCGATCAGTAAAGGCTTTCAGCAAGGCTTCAATTTGTGTCTTTTCAACATCCCTGGTGATAAACACTAATCTGGTGCGCTGCTCGTCGCTCGGCCAGGTATCAAGCTGCACCGGTGGGTGAAACACGTGCTGCACACCATGAATGATAAATGGCTTATCTGGATCTTCCTCAACTTTAACAATGCCTTTGACCCGCAAAAGTCCCGGTCCATGGTTGGCGCGCAATAGCTCCAAAAACAAATCAAACGACATGGCCGAGATGGCATTATCCGTGGTGATGCAATAAGCACGAATACTGTCATCATGGCGGTTCACATCATGATGGTGGTCGTGGTCGTGAGAATGATGGTGGTCTCGGTTGGCCATTTCACGGCGGCGCGCAATACGGGGCCGG
This sequence comes from Hyphomicrobiales bacterium, assembly GCA_051010095.1. Classification (GTDB taxonomy): domain Bacteria; phylum Pseudomonadota; class Alphaproteobacteria; order Rhizobiales; family CAJQND01; genus CAJQND01. Next base: position 7,885 of record JBPCVX010000212.1, on the reverse strand, counting down.
CAGGTGGGGCGCTCAAACGCTTCCGCTGATAGCCATTTTTTGACATCAAACGTTTTTGTATCCGCATTATAAAGACCTGCATCAAACAAGGATGTCGCTTGCGCTTCGCCAGTTGGTGCATTGAGCATACGCGCAGCGGGTGCCAGCTTGCGCAAACGCCGCACCAGGCGTCCAAGCTTTTGCTCGCCTTCCAGGCCTGACACCAAATCTGTTTTTGTGAGCACCAATCTGTCGGCCACAGCCACTTGTTTCACCGCCTCTTCTTGTGCATCGAGAGTGTCTTCAGCGTTAACCGCATCCACAACCGTAATAACGCTCTCAAGCCTGAAGCGGCGCACCAGCCATTCGTGGCTCATAATCGTATGCAGAACGGGCGCCGGGTCAGCCAGGCCCGTGGTTTCGATCACCACGCGGTTAAACGCTTTTATGGCACCCTCATCACGGCGCTGCGCGAGATCAACCAGCGTGTCTATTAAATCGCCGCGAATGGTGCAGCACAAACACCCTGATGACATCTCCATAATGTTTTCATCAGCCGTCTCCACCAGCAGATGATCAAGCCCAACTTCACCAAACTCGTTGATGATTACAGCCGTGTTTGCCATCGCTTCATCTTGCAGCAAGGCATTGAGCAATGTGGTTTTCCCTGCCCCCAGAAAGCCTGTAAGCACAGAAACGGGGATGGGTTGTCGATCAGGATTAGCGGTTGTTTCAGACATAGAGGACCAATTTTACAATAGTTGACGGGCGAGCATAGCTCACTTTTTCTTTTTGCGCTTTTTCTTGGCGCGCCGTTTGGCAGCTGCTTTACGACGGCGCTCGCGGTCTGCTGCCAACGCAGCGCGGTATTTTCCGTCTAGATCTTCAAAGAACTCTGGCGAGAGAAGCTGACAGGTGCGATCCTGGGCTACCATTTCTGAACAGATTTTTCGCGATTGTGCTTCCGACAATCGACCCACTACGGAAAGGTAACCAGATTTATCTGGCATACGAATGACGGCACCCTTGCCACCTTGAAACAGCCCATGGCTTGAGCGCAGCCGCCGTTCAACAATCAGATTTGCGTCACTGCCTTTCTCGAATTTACCTAGCGCAATGCCCCAGGCATCACGCATTACAGAAGGTGCTGTTTCCTTGAAAGGTCCGCGCCGTTTGCAAACAACCGGCGCCATATCCCGGGGCAGGCCTTCGCCAGGCACAGCCACATTTCTAATTTCCGACATTGGAACGGCCTGCGCTGCCTGCCCATCAGGGCCATATGCAGCAAAGCCTTCCTCAAGTAAAAGCTTTGCCTTATCAGCCCGCGCAACCCCGCCTTTTGAGCCCAAGACAACGGCCACAAGCTGGCGCCCATTCTGCGTGGCGCTTGCCACAAGATTGAAACCGGAATTGCAGATATAGCCGGTTTTCATACCATCAGCTGGTTTCCACTGCCGCAACAAGCGATTGCGGTTGCGAAACCTCTTTTTACCGATCTTGACATTTCTGGCGCTAAAATAGCTGTCATATTCAGGAAAATTCTTGAGAATCGTCGCACCGAGCAGCGCCATGTCACGGGCGCTTGTTACCTGGCGTGGGTCGGGCAAGCCATGTGGGTTTGCGAAATAGCTTGCACTCATGCCAAGGCGAGTTGCCGTCTCGTTCATTCTTCTGGCGAAAGCTGAGACACTGCCTTCGGAATGCTCTGCCAATGCAACCGCAATGTCATTGGTTGAACGCACCAACAATACCTTCAACGAAAAATCCACACGCAGCTTCGAGCCTACAGGCGCGCCAAGTTTTGAAGGCGGCATGGAATTGGCATACTTGGAAACGGTGAGTTTGTCTTTGAGGGTGTATTTACCGGCCTTGATATCTTCAAAAATCAGCAGCGCGGTCATCAATTTGGTGAGCGAGGCCGGATACCAAGGCGCACCTGCAGCGTGATGCGACAACACATTACTCGTTGCCGGATCAAACACAATGTGGGGCGTGTCTTTCGGAGTTTGTTTGTCGCCTTTCGTGCTTGCCGCAGAGTTTACATCAGCACGGTCAGATTTACCGGTTTGGGCAGAAGCGGTGCTTGCAAAAAAGCACAAACAGGCACCGATTGCGATCGCTCTGAACATGCAGACCCAAGAGCCCACCATCAGGCCATCGCGTCGGCAAGGCCAGTGAGTTCAAGGCCAAGTGTGCTTAGCTTCACATTAAGCGCATCGGCTGCATCTTTTTCCATGTCCATCAAGGGTGGGCGCACATGGCGCAGGCTTTCAATGCCGGTCTCGCGCGCAACAAGCGCCTTGAGCGCTGGAATGGGTGCATATTCGGTAACCGCTGAACGCACCGCATCAAGTTCCGCTTGGCGGTCATCGGCATCATCATTTTGCCAATTGGCGGCAAGGGTTGCGATTTTTGCGGGGTTTATGTTGGCGGTGGCAGAAATACATCCAGCAGCGCCAGAACGCATGCCTTTCAGCAAAAAGGTTTCAGCACCAGGAAAGACTTTAAAGCCCGGCACTTCATTCAGCACCCATTTGGTGTTGTCCCAGTCGCCTGAGCTGTCTTTAATTCCGACCACGGTTGCTGGATAGTCTTTCACAAGCCGCTTGATCAACGGAACATAGACGCCAACCTGCGAAACTTGCGGAATGTGATAAAGGCAGATGCGGAAATCACTTGAGCCCACGCGCTGGATAACTTCGCTATAGGCGCGATAGAGCCCGTCGTCGCTCACACCCTTGTAAAAAAATGGTGGCAGCATCAACACCGCAGCACAGCCATGTTTCGCAGCAGCCTGCCCCATGCGCACGGCATCGGGGATTGCACACGCGCCATTGCCGGGGATGATGCGTTCACCAGGAATGCCCGCGTCAATCATCCGATCGAGAAGTTCAAGGCGCTCATCAAGGGAAAGCGAATTGGCCTCAGAAGTGGTGCCAAACGGTGCAAGGCCTGAACCTTGTGATATGAGCCACGCGCAAAATTTGAGAAAATTCTCACCATCGACCTCTAGGTCTTTGGTGAATGGCGTTAAGACCGGCGTAAACAGGCCTTTCAAATCGTCAACACTGGCCATGAAATGCCGCCTCGCACATATCAGAAGAATAGTTGGTGCCCCTGGCCCGACTCGAACGGGCACGTCCTAGGGACAATGGATTTTGAATCCATCGCGTCTACCAGTTCCGCCACAGGGGCACACCAAGCGAGGCGCGATCATAAGGCGGCAATCCCTCGCGTCAACCATCCTTTTCATAAAAATACAAAATTTCATGTTTGGACAAATCATCTACATTTAGCTATCAGGCTCTGATGTTGAGACGGCTTTATGATTGGGTAATGGGCTTGGCGGCGCACCGCAACGCAACCGGTGTGCTTGCGGCTGTATCATTTGCGGAAAGTTCATTCTTTCCAATTCCACCTGATGCCTTTCTGGTGCCAATGATTTTGGCCAAGCGCGAAAAGGCTTGGTGGTATGCATTTGTGTGCACTGTAGCGTCTGTAATTGGCGGATTGGTTGGGTATTTTATCGGTGCTGTGTTGTTTGATGCGTTCGGAAAAGCCATTTTAAGCTTTTATGGATTCCAGGCACATTTCGAAGAATTCAGCACGAATTACACCAAAAACGGCTGGCTTTATGTGTTTGGCGCAGGCCTCACCCCTTTCCCTTACAAAGTCATTACCATCGCTTCCGGCGTGATCGGCCTGGCCTTGCCGGTGTTCATTGGCGCCTCTGTGGTAGCAAGATCGATCAGATTTTTTGCAGTTGCAGCGCTTCTTTACTTCTTTGGCCCACCGGTAAAATCTTTCATCGAAAAGTATCTTGGCCTGGTAACGATCGGATTTTTCTTGCTTGTTGCACTCGGGTTCTATGCCATCAAATATCTGTAATGCGGCATCCCGCCAGGTGTTATGGCGGCAGAGATTGCTCTAAATAAACATCATGACTCTTCCTGAAACACGCACATGTACAGCAGCGCTAGGCTTGATGTTGGTCACGTCAACGACATTGTTGGGTGCTTATGCTTTCCAATATATTGGCGGATATGAGCCCTGCGCCCTGTGTTACCGGCAGCGCATTCCCTACTATGTGATCGTTCCGCTCGCAGCGCTTTTAATGGCGCTGTGCATGCAGGGCGGCAACGGGCGCCTCGTGCGGTTTGGCCTGGTGGCGGGTGCATTGGTTATGTTGGGTTCGGCAGGTCTTGGTTTTCATCATTCAGGTGTTGAATGGGGCTGGTGGCCAGGACCCGATGAATGCGCGGGCGGTGCGGGTCTGTCGGAAGGTTCAGTGTTGCCCGACTTGAGCAAAGCCCGGGTGGTGAGTTGTACAGAGGCGCAATGGCGCATGTTTGGGCTGTCGTTTGCGGGCTGGAACGGCGTTATTTCGTTTGTTGCGGCCATCATTTCGCTGTGGGGCGCGCGCCGTCCGGGGTAAAATTTGGCTTTTAGGGCTCCAGCTCCGTATCCCAGTAAAGATAATCCATCCAGCTTTCATGCAGATAGTTCGGTGGAAACATGCGTCCGTTTGCGTGCAGTTGATAAACCGTTGGGCGGATTGGGCTTTGGGCGGGAATCATTTGTGCATCTTTCGGCATTTTACCACCCTTGCGCAAATTACACGGGCTGCATGCCGCCACCACATTTTCCCATGTGGTCATCCCACCCCTCGAACGGGGCACCACATGATCGAAGGTCAAATCATCGCGAATTCCGCAATATTGGCATGTGAACTTGTCGCGTAAAAACACGTTAAAACGGGTAAAAGCAGGATATTTTGCAGGTTTCACATAGTTTTTGAGCGACACCACGCTTGGAAGACGAAATTCGAAACTCGGGCTGTGAACAACCCGCTCGTAATGGGAGACAATATTCACGCGGTCAAGAAAAACAGCCTTCACCGCGTCTTGCCAGTTCCATAATGAGAGTGGGTAATAGCTTAAAGGCCTGAAATCCGCATTTAGCACCAATGCAGGGCAGGCCTCGGGACTAACCGGTTGGCTATCGCCTAAATCTCCAACAATTGCATTCATTTCCCTTCTCTCCCATTTGCTGTGTTTGGTTAACCAAACCACAAAAAGAATCGCTTCCCAGAAAAGACTACTATATATGGTATGACAATACCAAGAAGGCCGGATACAGATGCTGCATCCATATTTTTGACACATGAAACCGGCAAAAAGTAACCTAAATTTATATCCATAGCGCATATGGTTGAGTTTGCGCGGGGGACAGACGCTATGAAAGTGAATCTGAAACGGCATGTGGCCGTTCTCGGTTCGGTGATTTTTTTAGGCACAATGCTGCCTAACGCTGCGCATGCGCAAAATCCATTTGAGAGTTTTTTCAATAATATTGGACGCTCGGTTAAGGGTGCCGCAGAAGCGTTGACGCCAAACAGGCGTAAGCGTCAGCAGGCGCCAGCTCCACAGCCCGATCTTACAAACGACCTGGATGGTGATACGACGACAGCACCCGCACAGCCGAAAGTGGTGGCTGACCCTGTTCTGCGTAGCACACAGTCAGCGCTCAATAAGCTTGGCTATAATGCGGGAAAGCCAGACGGCCTTTATGGCAAACGTACGGCGAACGCGATAAGGCAGTTTCAGGCGTCTCTTGGCCACAACCAGACCGGCCGCTTGAAGGGCGAAGAACGTGATGTGTTGTTTGACCAGGCGCGCAACCCCACGAAATACGCGGTAAAAGCGCCAGCTGCAGGCACATCAGCAGCTGCGGGAAGCGCTTCACAAACTATTCAAGCGCAGGATGCTGGCCTCAAGGATAGCCTGCCAAGCTCTACAGAAGGTGCTTATTTTGACGCCGACGAGCCTGAAGAAGAGAACGTTCCGCCACAGCCGGCTGGAAACTAAAGCGCTACTTATTCAGCGGGCTCTTCAGGTTCAATCATGTGCTTGTGGAGCAGGCCTGTTTGGCTGATCGCAAAGATCAGTGTAATCGGCATGATGCCAAACACCTTAAAGTTTACCCAGGTATCGGTGTCGAAGTTGCGCCACACAACTTCGTTCAGCACAGCGAGAAAGAAAAAGAAAACACCCCAGCGAAGCGTGAGCTTTTTCCACCCTTCTTCATCAAGCGGCAATGCATCACCAAGCACATAGCGCAGCAATGAATGGCCCATGGCCAGGCCGCCTAAAAGAATTATGCCAAACAGGCAATTTACGATTGTTGGCTTTAGTTTGATAAACGTTTCATCGGCCAGATAAAGCGTAAGCCCGCCAAACACCATAACGAACACGCCCGTGACCAGCGGCATGACCGGTATTTTGCGCAGCACAATCCACGACGCGCCAAGCGCAATCGCCGTTGCCACCATAAAGACGGCTGTTGCTGTAAAGATCCCGAATTTGGCGTTGCTCAAAAAGAACACCACCAACGGGCCCATCTCTGTGATGAGTTTAAACACTTCTCGTCCGCCTATTACGCTACTTATGCCTTAGGTGTTTTTCATGCAGCCCATTTTAGAACGCATGAAATTTCCCGCAGCAATGCTCTATCTAACGTTCTTCATCAAGTCCCGCAATGGCGCGGGCAAATTCCTCAGCATCAAAGGGTTGTAAATCCTGCACTTGCTCACCAACCCCAATCGCATGAATGGGCAAACCAAACTTCTCAGCAATTGCCACCAGAATGCCACCACGCGCGGTGCCGTCGAGTTTGGTCATGATGAGGCCGGTAACACCTGCAATCTTGTGAAACACATCGGTTTGCGACACAGCATTTTGCCCGGTTGTCGCATCAAGCACCAAAAGCACTGAATGGGGTGCGCTTTCATCTTGCTTTTTCAGCACGCGCACAACTTTTTCCAGTTCTGCCATCAGGTCAGTTTTGTTTTGCAACCGCCCAGCCGTATCGACAATCAAAATATCCCTACCTTGTTCTTTGGCCTGCTTGAACGCGTCAAATGCCAGTCCCGATGCGTCTGATCCCTGAGGTGCTGAAAGGAAAAGGCTTCCCGTGCGCTCTGCCCAAACGCCAAGCTGATCTATGGCTGCGGCCCGGAATGTGTCACAAGCCGCAAGCGCCACCGAATAACCTTCTGCCGTGGCAATTGCCGCAAGTTTGCCGATTGTGGTGGTTTTGCCGGAACCATTCACACCAACCACAAGCACCACAAATGGCTTGTGCTGTTCGCTAAACTCAAAGGGCACCGCAACCGGGTCTAAAACCTTTTGAACCTCATCTGCCAGTACCTGTTTTATTTCTTCTGGGTCGACCTCTTTTTCATAGCGACCTTCGGCAATTGCCTCAGTAATGCGCATAGATGTCTCAACACCCAGATCGGCCTGGATGAGAATGTCTTCAAGCTCCTCAAGCGTTTCGTCATCAAGCTTGCGCTTAGTGAAGATATCGGTGATGCCAGTGGAAAGGCGGCGAGAGGATTTCGCTAAGCCATCGCGCAGCCGGGCAAACCAGCCAACAGATTGTTGGTCTTCTTGTGGTGCCGGAGCAGGTCTCTCTTCAGGTTGGACGGCAGCTAGCTCAGGCTCACCTTTGAGCTCTTGTGACCCCACGGGCGCAGGCGCGTCATCGCTTGGCGGCTCCTCAACGGGCTCATCTTCCACCATCGGTTCAACGGCAGATGATGCCTCGGCAACGGTTTCTTCTACTTTTGGTTCGACAACCGCTCGTTCTGCGATCGACGTCTCGTTTGTTGCCGGTTCTTCGGTCGTGGGAGCGTCCGCAATGGGTTCCGCGGCTGGTAGTGCTTCTTCAGATTCCGTAGCTGTCAGCTCATCTGCATCTGAATGCTCTGCCATCGACCCTTCTGCAGCAACGCCTGGTGCCGGATCTTCAGCAACCACTTCAGGCTCAGGCTCAGGCTCAGGCTCAGGCTCAGGCTCAGGCTCAGGCTCAGGCTCAGGCTCAGGCTCAGGCTCAGGCTCAGGCT
>JBPCVX010000211.1:0-5278 GCA_051010095.1 Hyphomicrobiales bacterium | reverse complement strand
GTGGAGAGACGTTTGAGTTCCGTTTCGAACTGTTTGCCATGATTGATGAATATCTTGGCGTGCTGGCGGGTAAAACTGTCGATTTTCCAGAAGGCTATCATGATGTGTTGAAGGAAGCCGAAGCGGTGCGTACAGCACTTAACGCCAACCCGGCAGCACTTGCGCCATGCCATTGCGATCCCTTAAGCGAAAACTTTCTCGATACAGGCGAGCGCATGTGGATTGTTGATTGGGAATATTCCGGCATGAACGATCCCTTGTGGGATTTGGGCGATATTTCAGTTGAGGCGGGCTTTAATGCGGCACAAGACGACGAAATGATGAACGCCTATTACCTCGGCGGGCCGGGTGATGCAGAGATGGGGCGCATGATCATCTATAAGGCCATGTGTGATCTGTTGTGGACCCTTTGGGGGCTCATCCAGCACGCCAATGATAATCCAGCAGAAGATTTCTGGGCCTATTCAACGGGCCGCTTTGCGCGCTGCAAAGCGCTGATGAATGACGATAGCTTCGCCGATCATTTGAAGGCGGTCAGCCGTTAGGCATGGTCGCATTGCTCATGCTATAAAGCGTAAGATATTTTACGTGCGCAGGAATTTTTGAATGAGACTTTTTCGCAATGTTATCTGTTTTGCGTTTGCATTGGTGTTGAGCACATCTCTTGCAGGTGCCAATGACAAGATCCTGGAAACAAAGCTGAAACAGGCCTTTGCGGCAGGCGAATTGGAGGGCCTTCACAGCCTATTGGTTATCCAGAATGGCAAAACGCTTGCAGAAACCTATTTCAAGGGACGCGATGAACGCTGGGGCAGCGGTCTTGGGGTGCGCCAGCACGGCTCCGATGAGTTCCACGATTTGCGTTCGGTCACCAAAAGCATCATCGGCCTGCTCTATGGCATTGCGCTGGATGCGGGAAAGGTGCCCGCACTTGATCAAAGCTTGCTGGCACAATTTCCAGAATATGCAGATTTAAAAGGTGATAAAAAGCGCGATGCCATGACCATTGAGCATGCGCTGTCGATGCGGCTGGGCACGGAATGGAACGAGGACATTCCGTATTCAAATCCGAAAAACAGCGAAATTGCCATGGAGCATGCGAAGGATCGCTATCGCTATGTGCTTGACCGGCCCATGATGGAAAGCCCGGGAATGCGCTGGGTTTATAATGGCGGCGCCACGGCGATTATTGCGCGCATTGTTGAACGCGGAACGGGCAAATCTATCGACGCTTTTGCGCAAGAGAAACTCTTCGCGCCCTTAAGGATTTCAGAGTTTGACTGGGTGAACGGGTTTAATGGCAAGCCTTACACCGCATCGGGCTTACGGTTGAAAGCGTGGGGTTTGGCAAAGATCGGCCAGATGGTGCTGCAGGGCGGGGCGTATGAAGGCACGCGTGTCGTCTCGGAAGAGTGGATCAGGGCATCACTTCAGCCACACGCTAAAACCAAGTATGAACTGAGATATGGTTACTTCTGGTGGCTTTCACCTGAAGGCACGCCTCCCAATTGGGCAGCAGGTTTTGGCCTTGGTGGTCAGCGGCTGACAATCGCACCTGAGAGCAAAACCGTAATCGTACTTTTTGCAGGAAATTATCACGTACAGAATGCCTGGAAATTGCCCAATAAAGTGGTCACGGAATTTGTGATACCCGCCTTGAAAAAATAATTTCACAATTCAGCGACGGGTTTTCTCGCACCACCACGTCAGTAAGGTAATATAAGTGCGGGGAAGCATACGTACGATGATTTTTAGAGTATTGAATTCGCGTTATTTTGTATGGGCACTGCTGGCCTGGCCAGCGGTGGGCATGACACGCTTTCTCATCAGCGGGCTGATGGAACCTTATGACAAATTGATCATGGAGCAGATGCTCCATCCAACCGGCGAATTTTCTGCCCGTTTTATGATTGTCGCCATGATGTGCACGCCCTTGCGAATGTTGTTTCCGCAATCGCGTTTTGTGCGCTGGCTGATGAAGAACCGCCGTTATTTCGGCGTTGCTGCATTCATGTATGCGCTGGCGCACACCATTTTCTACATCCTCGATATGCAGTTCCTCTATGCCATTGTGGATGAATTCTGGATCGCCAGCATTTGGACGGGCTGGCTTGCCTTTGCGATTTTTATTCCGCTTGTGCTCACCTCAAACAATGCGGCGGTAAAGCGCCTGGGCAAAGCCTGGAAAAGCCTGCAGCGTTGGGTTTACCCGGCAGCGGTTGCAACCCTGGTGCACTGGATTCTGGTTCATAACAATTGGGGCCCGGCGCTGGTGCATTTCGTGCCCCTGGCAGCGCTTGAGGCCTATCGCATCTGGCGCGTTTATTTTTCACCAACTCACCAAAGGACCCCAGCACAATGAGATATCTTGTATTATTAGGCTTGCTTGCCTTCTCCCTAAATGCGGCCCAGGCCACCGGCGTTTACTCCTGTAAACAGGTCGACAAATCTGAATGGATGACCAGCGATCAGCTTGCCGAAAAGCTTAAAGGTGAAGGCTGGGAAGTGCGCTTTATGAAGGAAGATGGCGGCTGCTGGGAAGTCTATGGCACCAACCCTGAAGGCAAGCGCGTTGAGGCCTATTTTCATCCGAAAACCGGCGAGCCACGCTACATTTCCCAGCGCGGAACGGTGCTGTTTAAGGCCATTGACTAAGGGCTGAGCTAATCAACGATTGACGCGCGCTGAGATGTTCTGACAATGGGGCTGGTATTAACCGGTTCCCAGTTTAGAGGTTCATATGTCTGCCGCTGTTGATGACTTCTCCAATGCAACGCACCCCATGGCGTGCCTGCGCGAAGAGCATGAAATGCTGCGCGATCAGGTGGCGCGTTTTGTCGCCGAAGAGGTGAAACCCCATGGCGAGGCATGGGAAGAAAAGGGCCATGTTCCCCGTGATGTGCTGAGAAAGATGGGCGCGCTTGGCTTTTTCGGCATTCGGTACCCGGCCCAATATGGCGGTTCTGAAATGGACACCATCGCTACCGCCGTGTTTGCCGAAGAGCTTGGAAAGTCAACCTTTGGCGGTTTTGCCATCACCGTCCTGGTGCACACGGATATGGCCTCTGTGCACGTGTTTAACGCGAGCAACGAAACCCAGCGCGAGAAATATATGCCCGGCATTATTTCAGGCGACACAATCGTTGCCGTTGCAGTGACGGAGCCAGGTGCAGGATCAGACGTTAAATCCATGCGTAGCAAGGCAACCGAAACCCAGGGCGGTTATCTGCTCAATGGCTCTAAAATGTTTATCACCAATGGGGTGCTGGCTGATCTTTATTGCGTTGCCGCCAAGACAGAAGGCGCAGACAAACCTTCGCGCGCCGTCACCATGTTTCTGGTGGAGAAAGGCGCAGAAGGCCTTTCCGTTGCCCGCGAACTCGACAAACAAGGCTGGCGCTCATCCGACACAGCTGAGCTCGTGTTCGAAGATTGCTTTGTGCCGCACGAAAATATTCTTGGCGAGGCCGGTGGCGGGTTCTACGCCATCATGCGCAACTTTCAGAACGAGCGCATTGTGCTGGCCGCCCAAGCCATGGGCGAGGCGCAGGCAGCGATTGATCTGACCCTTGACTATGTGAAAACAAGACAAGCCTTTGGCGGGCCGCTTTTCCAGCGCGAGGCAATCCGCCAGCGCCTCTCCATGCTGGCTGCCAAAGTGGAGGCGGCGCGCGCGCTGGTCTATCACACCGCCTGGCTGGATACCCAAGGCATTGATTGTGTGAAAGAGGTTTCCATGCTCAAGGCCCTTTGCGGCGAGCTGGTGAACGAGGTGATGTATGACTGTGTGCAGTTTCACGGCGGCACCGGCTACATGCGCGAAACGCCGATCAACCGCATGGCCAATGATGCCCGCGTTCAGGCCATTGGCGGCGGCGCCACGGAAGTGATGCTGGAAGAAGTGGCCAAGCGGCTTTAGGCGCCATGGCAACGAATGCACCAAGTCTGACGAAAGAACTCGTCGAACTCACCGTTCAGGGCGTTTCGTTACGTGTGGCAGCGATGTACCGTAAGGGCGAAGGCGCGCCGATTGTTTTTCTGCATGGATTTGGCTCCACGAAAGAAGATTATGCGGATGCGGCGTTTCACACCCGCTTCAATGGTCGCCCATTGATTGCCTATGATGCGCCGGGTTGCGGCGAGACGCAGTGCGATGATCTTTCTGTGATCTCCATTCCGTTTTTGTTGGAGACGGCCAAGCAGATGCTGACCCATTACCGGGTGGATGAATTTCATCTTGTGGGTCACTCGATGGGTGGGCTTACTGCACTCAAGCTTGCGCATGGCTCAGGGGAGAAATGTCTTAGCTTTTTCAATATCGAGGGCAACGTGGCGCCTGAGGACTGTTTTCTCAGTCGTCAGGTGCTTGAGTATCCAACAGACGACCCCCAAGAATTTATGCGCCTGTTTGTCGAGCGCACATGGCACGATCCGGTTTTTTCCCATCCGCTGTTCGCGGCTTCTTTGACCCACAAAGTGCGGGCAGAGGCGGTCGCACCCATTTTTCGATCGATGGTGGAGATTTCAGATGCCGAACCATTGATGGAAATGTTCATCGGATTGCCCTGCACCAAGATGTTTGTTTATGGCGATGCTAACCGCACGCTATCCTATCTGTCGACACTGTCTGCGCGCGGGGTTCAGCTCGCTGAGATCGAAAACTCTGGCCACTTCCCCATGTATGCCAACGCACCCGCGTTGTGGGCGCGTCTGGGTGAATTTATTGAGCAGAAAGGTTAGACGCAAGGTGCAACTTTATTGGTCTTCGCGACCGTCATAATGTTTCAACAGCCGAAGAGAATTTTCAAGACCGATTGCTAGTTTTTGGTCGGGTGTTTTATTGCGAGAGATCATATGCAGAGAGGAAGGTTGGAAAACTGATCCAGATTTCGATCCGGATGCTTTCCCGCGAACACTTTAAACGAATGTGAACCTACTTCTTTAACCGTAGAATTATTCTACGAGCTGGGTCAATAAAACGATCTATCATTTAATCGCCAACAAATGGCTCTCGCACGCCCGGCAATCGGAGCTGCCGAAGCCGGGTAGGGGCGTGGTGAACTGGCTGCTCGCCAGCAAATCGGCGATCAGGCCGCATTCGTTTTTCTCAGCGAAAACAAGTGCTGATGTTTCTGCCGCTATTGTGAGCTGATCCACATGCCAGCGTGGTTTCTTTTCTGTGCGCAAGTGCCGCGAAACGCGTGCGCGCAACCCGCCGGGCCCGCCTGCATTGCCCGCATAAAGATACCAGCCTGCTGACAGAAATGCGTCATTCACC
>JBPCVX010000210.1:0-5344 GCA_051010095.1 Hyphomicrobiales bacterium | reverse complement strand
GATAGTTGCCTCGCACAACCGTCGCCCGCAAACCAACACGAAAATTGCGAGACTGATCGACGCCTCTGGTAAGAAAAACAAAAACCAGCCCGGCCAGTGCCGTTATCAGTGCAGATGCAGACTTGCCAGCATTTCCGCCGGCTCGCTTGGAACTGAGCAGGTTTATGACTTCATCCAGGAAAGGAAAACCTCCAAACTTCCCAAGCATTCAAGTTAAGCTGTCGGAAGGCAAAATGAGCTCAACAAGCTCCAGCAGCAGGAAGGCCACACCACGAAACCAGGAACAATCGTTACAGTGCTTTCACACTTTCATTGCATTGGACAGAGTGCTGGCTTAACTGGAGAAAAACCAACTGTGCGAACACAAGTTGCCGACGAATCATTTTGATCCGAAGCCTACAATGAATTCTTGCGGCTTGTTCTTCGTTGATGAGGGTTCAGCGCGTCACAAACACCGGTAAAACTGCAGGCGGGACGCTAGCTGTCTTTCTGCAGTTCGTTCAAAAACTTGTAATCAGTTGGCGGATCATCGCATATACCTGGGCCACACTCTAACAGAGTGGAGATTGCATTGGCCAAACCAATAGTCAGCATGAGAAAAAAAGCGGCCTTGGCCAGTGTGCTTCCACCAAAACGAGCGGCCTCGTTTTCTGACGGCACATCTTCGTACTGTTGTTCCGACAACAGCATGATTGTCGTACCCACGATGATCAGAAAAAAGCAGATGCCAGCCCAGGTATAGTAGTGCATCCCCAGCACAGGTGATCCGTAGTGGCCTGTACCAGGTACTATGTGCAGCAGAATTTGGCGCACTGATACACTTATTCCAAAAAGCGCGGCAACCAATACCACGGCATAGTGCCTTGGTGCCGGGCCATAAAGCAAATTGAGGCCCAGACCAAACCCGACTGCGACGAAACCAACCCGCTGCAACAAACACAGCGGGCAGGGCAGCTCATACAGGAAAAACTGGTAGAAATAAGCGGCTATAAGGACAATGCAGACAGCCAACATCCCAAGTGCGTTCAGAAAACGCGAAGTCTCTAAGGTCAATGTCAAGTCGCGCTCCTCAAAGCTGGATCGTTAGTTGCGAAGTTGCGTGAAATTTGAGCCAGTACGCGCTTATCACAATACTCACACCGAAAAGCGCATAAGCCGTTTTTTGTAATCCGATGTAGCTCAGTACCATTGTCGCGGAGAAGAAAACGAAAATTAGTGATATCACTGGTCTTGCTCCACGCCGGCTGGTGCCTAAGAACGATCAATGGGCTACAGTGCCCACCCTGTCGCAGAATTGCAACAAGTCGTTTGTGCAGAGGCTACTTAATCGGATTGTTTATGTCGCTGGCATTGTCGCGAATTCTGGACAATGGGTGTCGATTGACGCGAATATTCCTGTCATGATCGTCAGTGGCGTGACGTTCCGCATCTAACTCTGAAACCCAATCCCGACCAGTATTACTCCCCAAGCGGTCCTGAAAGACGGCACATCAATGCCGAAAAAAAACGAGAAGCTCCTCTCCAATGAGCATACACACAACTGCGAAAACAGTCGCGGAAAAGGCGACAACCAAAGCCGTTCTCCAACTCTATTGGGACTCAAATCCATCTGTCATCGCAAGAAAAGTCGAAATGACATACAGTGGATTAAAACTGTAAGCAGCGCGGTGAGATATTTCCGGAAAATGACACTGTCAAAAAAAGTCTGCCAAGAATTGAACTCGCTATTGCTGCGTACGCGCAACATGCTTTTTTGGTCGTTCATTTGTTCAAGCTGCGGATAAGAAGAAGTAAGTACATCCAGTGTCCAGCGCAACCTCCGGCTCTCGTAGATGGCTTACAGGGCCGAATGGTAGTCACCATTTAGCGAGATTCTGAAGTGTGCTGCACCAGCGCTGAATTTGTTCTGAAACAGTGCCGGGACACAATCAGTTGCTCGGCACTGCTGCCGCGTTAATAGATTGTTCCATTCGAATTATTGTAGTGTACAGCGCACCTTGATCCAAACGGATATACCCTTCGGTGGCACGCTGTGTGTCGAGAATAATGAGAATGATTGCCACCAAGAACGCACAGAAAACGAACGTTCTCCAGCTAAGTTCTCGCTGTTGCAAAGCTGCACGGTTGCCCAATAAAAAAAGAGCTACAGCTGCGGATCCAATCGTAGCCCAAGTCGCAAAGAACGATACCGGCGCGGGTAAGGACGACATGCGACGCACGTGGGCATTAAGAACATCTGAGATTGAGGCGGCAATGAGGGTGGAGACGTCGATCACGATGGCCGGATCGAAAGTCGAGCGCGCCATGGGCCAAAGCTTAGCCTGTGATTCCAACGTCTGCAGGAGATACTTCGTAACTTCCTGGTCTGAGTGCAATGAAGTCGCTTCTGGCAAAATACGGGTTCGAGTGTATTCCAACAGTGCTTTCTTCAGTCCGATTGCTTTTTCGTCGGGTAGTAAATCCGAATAATTGAATGCAGTGCCAAGCGCGGCAGCTTCATTGGCGATCGCTGACTTGCGTTCAAAATTATGTGTCAGTGCGTTTCCAAAAGTAAAGGCAAGCAACAGTCCTAGTAGCGCTAAAAATGCACCAACTGTAGTTTCTCCAACGAACAGGTCTTTCTCCTGTCCACTTCGGCGCACCACCCTCCGTCGCCAGGTCCCGAATGCAAAGCCAGCGATAACAGCGAATGGCAGAGACACAACAATGATCACTGTAAAGAGTTGCAAGTCGGCAAAGGCCAGACTGTTATTAATGTAGATGTCCTCTGCTAAATTCTTCGAATTCATGCAATCCTCTCCAGTTTGGTCGGGTTACCGATATCGTTGTCTGATCTATAGCAGATATTGCGAAGGCCACCGGTCCGTCAATCTCGGTTCTGGTGGTTAGAGCAGGCAAGCTCTCGGTGCTTCGGCGTTCTGTAGAAAGAGTGTTGCCACTTTGAAACAATCCCATCGTGTCAATTGTACTTGTTCATGTTATTCCCCAATTCCGAGGTGTTTACCTATCATGGAAATTAACCTGAAATTCGCAGTATCGTGGGAAATATATTTCATTCCGCCCCGAACAGCGTAGTTCTAATCAACAACACCGCAGATTTGTTTTACATGAGGAGGGTGCCGCGCTGGAAACCGTATTCGCCCATATATTCAATGTGATCCTTCCCATAGCTATTTGTGCTGGCGTCGGGTACTTGTTAGCAGTAAAAAAGATGCCTTTCGACCACGTGATCATTGGTGGTCTCGTGAAGAATGTTGGTTACCCGACGCTGATTATCTCTCATCTTGCAGCAACTAGAATCGAGATCGACAGTTTTCTGTTGATGCTCGCGGCAAGCGTTTCTGCAATCGCCTGCTTTGGTGTGCTCGGATTCTTCGCCTTGAAAATCTTGCGTCTGCCGGTTCGCGCCTTTCTGACACCAATTATGCATGGGAACGTAGGAAACGTGGGCTTGCCTCTTACTCTTTTGGCATTGGGCAACGCAGGTATGGCTTATACAATGGGTTTCGTCGTTGCTGTACTTGTGAGCATCTTTACAATCGGCATGTGGATACCTGCCGGAAAATTCTCTTGGCGAGGACTGATAACTTCGCCGGTCATTTATGCTGTCGTTTTAGCGCTAATGCTTTTGGCGACCGGGATACCCCTCCCGACCCCGATCGCGAAGTCCTTCGACATGCTGGGTGGAATGTCCATTCCTCTGATGCTGTTGACTCTGGGACACACGCTCGCCGGCCTACAGTTGAAATCCACCGGAAGAGCAATCGCGCTAACGGTGTTACACATATTTATGGCGGCAATCGTCGCGTTTTTTGTGACCTCAGTTTTTGACCTCTCTGGCATGGCAAGAAGTGCGTTCATATTGTGCTGCTTTATGCCGTCTTCGGTTGCGACCTATCTTTTTATTGAGCAACACTATCCCAATGAAGCGCCTGACGTTGCAGGGTTCATTCTATTCTCGACGCTTGCGACCATTTTGGTGTTGCCGGTGGTTATGCAGTTCTGGATTTAGTACGCTGCGCAGGACCGGTTGTGGTGCGCCAAGATCGTCGCGAAGTGGTAACTCGCAAGCTTACACTGAAGTCAGTCTTGTTGATCAAGTGTGACTTTGATGTGACTGGCTCCCGTGGCTAAAAGTTTTTTGGCTTGCCAGCCCGGACCGGCGAGTGACAAGGTAAGAACGCAAGATCTGGAGATGCCCGTGGAAGTATCAGAAATCATGAGTTTGCGTGTCCAACAGGACCCCTACCAAACTTATCGACATCAACGCGAGACTGCACCGTTCGTCTGGGACGACAAGATGCACGCGTGGGTGGCATTCAAATTTTCCGACATTTCTAAAATCCTTAAGTCTAAGGATTTCTCGGCGGAACGGGTCAGTCGAGCCCGATACCGTTACAAGCCCGAATTCCAACCTGTTTTTGACATCATTGCACGGATCATGATTCAAGTTGACGATCCGGTGCACCGCCATCTGCGAGAAGCAACTCATGCAGCCTTCACACGGACTGCAGTCGCCAATTATGAAGCCGACATCGTATCGCGATGCGAGCAACTTTTGAAACCTGGTCTGGAGCGCGGCAAATTGGAATTCATGAGCGAATTCTCTGTTCCCTTGCCGTTGCTCGTGATATCCAAAATTGTCGGAGTCCCGACACACGACATTCAAAAAATCAAGGAATGGTGTGACGCTTACTCGTGGATTATTTTAAAGTTCTATACACATATCGAAGACAGTGACTTGGAGTTGCGCGCGAACCAAGTGATGGATTTTGTAAATTATCTCGACGAAAAAGTCGAAGCGGCACTGGAGTCTCCTGGCCAAGACCTTCTCAGTAGCTTGGCGCTTGCTGCATCGGATCAAGGCATACTATCGCGCGAACAGGTCACCGCAAATCTGATGATCCTGTTAAACGCGGGTAATGAAACGACGTCGTGTGTACTCGGTAACGGAGTGCGTCTCCTTCTTGAACATTCTGATCAACTCGATCTGCTCAGAGCAGATCCGAAACTCATTCCGAATGCGATAGAAGAGATCATGCGGTTTGAAACGCCAGTGACGATATCGGGTCGCATTGCGGAACGTGATTTAGAAATTCGCGGCCAGAATGTTCACAAGGAAGACCTTGTTTTGATGTTTCTATCGTCCGGCAATCGCGACCCTGAACAATTTGACGCTCCAGATGCGTTTGATATTTCTCGCGAACGAAACCACCATTTGAGTTTTGGTACCGGAACGCATCTGTGCGCTGGAATTCAATTGGCGCGCTTTGAAGCCAAGGTCGCTTTCGAATTCTTGTTGCCATATTTGGACAGGTTCGAATTGCTCGACACTGATGTTGTT
>JBPCVX010000209.1:0-15871 GCA_051010095.1 Hyphomicrobiales bacterium | reverse complement strand
GAAACATTTGAAGATCAAGCAGCGCTGGTCTGGGAGAACATCATTGCCCAACTTCACGCAGCTGGCATGGACGTTGAGAATCTGGTGAAAGTCACCACCTATCTTTCAGATCGCAAATTTAGTGGTGCAAACAGCGCCGCGCGCCAGCACGTGCTTGGGAACCACGCACCTGCACTCACCATCATCATCGCTGGTATTTTTGATAAGACCTGGCTGCTCGAGATTGAAGCAATTGCTGAGGCTTAAATCGCCTCGCCCTCCACTTCTTCTTGAAGGCGTTTTTCTGCATCTTTTGCACCTTCAAGATAAGGATGCACTTTCATAGCCTCGCGCAGGGCATTGAGTGCCTTTTTCTTGTCGCCGAGTGCTTGATAAACCAAACCAAGACCAGATAGTGCTCCAAAATGGCGTGGTTCTAAGTTCAGAACCCTGGCAATATCGGCAAGGGAACGGCCATAGTCTTCTTGATAAAAATGGGCAGTAGCGCGTTTGTTCCATGCTTCGGCATAATCTGGTTGCATGGCAATCACCCGATCAAGAATGCGAATGGCTTTAGAATTCTCGCTGTCGTTCATAGCGCTCACAGCTTGCCCCATCAAAACTTCGACCGACGGTGAGGGATGGCGCAGCCAAAGTTGCCAAATGGCCTGCTCTACAGCTTTTGCGGATTCTTCGTCTTGCGCCTCTTTGACACGATTAAACAGACTGTTGAGCAACTCTGTTTCAACCCGCTGTTTGTCCTCCGCGCTCAAGGCGGGCTTGCGCAGCGTTTCTTCAGTAACTGCTGGCGCTTGGCTTTCAGATTGTGCGTAAACAGCTGCACCCGGCAGCATAAACAACACAGCTATTCCCAGAACTTTTTTCATGACCCCAAGTTTAGAGCGCTCGGGCGGTAACGTCTAATCAAAAAAACGCGCAAAACAAAGCACCGCATCGTTTCCGAAGCGGTGCTGAAAACGTTGATACGCTATAAAGCGTTTAGCCCTGGCGTGCCTTAAAGCGGCGCTGGGTTTTATTGATTACATAAAGTCTGCCTTTGCGGCGCACAACGCGGTTATCGCGGTGGCGCTTGGCAAGCGACTTAAGTGAATTGCGAACCTTCATGGTATCACCCTAACTCAAAGGACCCGGAACACACCGAGCCGTAAATCTCTCATGTCGCGGCGGAAAATAGTGACACTTCCTCGCGAAGTCAACCACATGACAAGGGAATATGATGGTGAATTTCGGCAATTTGGGGTCAAAAGTTGAATTTTTTTGACTTGCTGGCACTGTGCCGCGCGCGCCAGGCTATTTCATTAACGCCTGTATCGAGTATTGCTATGGCCGAAATTCAACACAGCATGGGTACAACGGCCCCTCTGGAAGGCAAAAACACCTATGCAATAGGCTTCGGATTCGTGCTCATGGCCGGCTTTTGCTGGAGCTTGGGTGGCCTTCTTTTCCGCCTGATATCAGATGCTAATGTGTGGCAGGTGTTGTTCTATCGCTCAGTGGTTCTCGCACTCACACTTGTTGTGGTCATCGCGTCGACAAATAAAGGGCATTTGGTGGGCATCTTGCGCAATGCTGGGTACACAGGTGTCATCGCTGGTTTTTGCGTGGCTTTGTCGAGCCTCACATTTATTTTTTCTCTCACATTTACAACTGTTGCCAGCGCCTCTTTCATGGTCGGTTCTGTACCCTTTTTCAGCGCCTTACTAGGATGGGTGTTATTGCGTGAACGGGTAAGTTTGGCGCTGGCGCTCGCCATTGCCGTGGCATTTTGCGGCATCGGGCTGATGGTGGTAAACGGCATCAGCGATGGACAGATTATTGGAAACCTGTTGGCGCTGTATGCAGCGCTGTCATTTGCCTGCTTCACTGTACTCTTGCGCTGGAACGGAAAGACCGACACCACACCTGCGGTGTTTTGGGTGGTATTCTGCTTGCATTGTTTTGCTTTCCCATTTTGGTTTTTCCAAATGCGTTCAATGCAGGTTCAGGTGCTGCAGCATTTGCTATGAACATAAAGGATATCGCTATCTGCACCGTAATGGGTGTGGTGCAAGTGGGATTAGGGTTGGTTCTATATACCTATGGCGCCAAGCATCTAAAGGCTGCAGAACTTGGGTTAATGGCGCTGATTGAACCGGTGCTTGGGACTTTTTGGGTTTGGCTGGTTGTCAATGAACGCCCTGGTGCAATGACTTTTGTTGGAGGTGCGATAATCATCGTCGCAATCGCAGGCCATGCAATGAGCGGCATGCGTAAGAAAAAACTTCCCCGCACCGCCCTTTAACGGCATAAGGTGCCGATGGATTTAGCGATTACTCTCACCGTCATGGCTTTGGCATTGTGCGGTGTCATTTGGATGATTTTGCTCGAAAAGCGCCCCAAAGACCCAACCCGCCCGCTGCTTGTGCCCACCACGCCGCTCATGTTTCTGTTGCTGTTAGTTTTCATACTGGCAGCCGCACATTTGATGACCATCGTGACCGGCAAGCCGCACCTGGGCAGATTTTAGGAAACATATAAGCAATTAGTCTTGTGTGGCACTTTGCAAGGTGGGCCAGAGGTCGACGTAGCCTTAATATGGTGTGTCACATATCAAAGCGCTGGGAATTAGAACATGAATACACGCTTCTCACGGTCTTTATTTACGCTAATCGCTACTGCTTTTATTAGTACATCGCTCGCGGCAAGTGCCAACGCGCAATCAAACCCCTCACAAATAACTTCAAACGCAGACCTTTCGCACGAGCAAAGGGTTCAGCTTGGTGAGATGGACTACCGCACCTATTGCGCACCCTGTCATGGCGTGACGGGCATAGGCGATGGGCCTGTAGCGTCTGAGTTAACACGCCCAACTGCTAACCTCACAAAACTCTCCACCGACGATCAATTGTCTTTTGATGAAATAAAAATGATTGTTGATGGCCGTAATATGCCGCGTGCGCATGGCACATCGGAAATGCCGGTATGGGGGGTATGGTTCTCAGCAGCAGCAAATGCCGCTGGCCTTTTACAAGATGATATTACGACGACCGAAGCCGTCGTTAATGCGCGCATTGAACGATTGGTTGACTATCTCAACACACTGCAGAAGTGAATCTGGATAAAAAACGACGCTCCGGATTGGTTCTTCGCTTCGACGTGTAGCATTTGATCACTGCGTAAATTGCACAAACAATAAAGCCTTTTGTTGACAAGCTCTGCCGTGTCGTTAGACATCTAGTCATGACTTGCGACGTTTCCATTATCATCATCAATTGGAACCTTGAAAGCTTTATTGAACAGGCTATCAACTCCGCGCTGGAACAAGATATCTCAGCCAAGGAAATCATTGTCGTCGACAACGGATCTGAAGATTCAAGCCTTCAGACAATTGAGGCGCTCCAAAGCGCAGCGGATTGCCCATTTAAAGTGATCAAGAACGCCAAAAACATTGGCTTGGGAGCTGCCCGAAATCAAGGGATCGACATTGCATCTGGCCACTACATCGCTTTTTTGGATGGCGATGATTGGTTTACCAAAAATGGTCTCCCTCACGCGCTTGATATTGCCCGAAAACATGACGCAGATGTATGCGTGTTCGACCATGTGCAGGTGTTTAACGATGGCACCACGAAACCCAACCGCCACGCAGAACTCTTAGCCGAAGGCGACCGTTCTCACCCTGAACAGCGGCGTAACTTGTTGCGCAATTTCAATGTTGCCTGGAACAAGCTGTATAAGCGGCAATTTTTGAACCACCACGAACTGCGGTTTCCAACCGGATTGTACGAAGATCTGGACATCACCCACCGTGCGCTAATCTTGGCAGAGCACTGTGCGTCAACTGATGAAGTGGTTGTGAATTACCGCAAAGACCGCCCGGGTTCGATTACCAACACATTGAGCGAAGATCACATGCAGGTATTGGAGCGCTTCGAGAGCCTTCTGCAGTTTGCAGACCAAAACCGCGCACTTTGCGCCCCCTACCGGCAGGAGCTTTTTGAACGGGTTGTGCGTAATTCACTTACTCTTTTGAACGGAAAACAGAATCGCTTACCAACCGATCTGCATCAAGAGTTTTTAGCCCGGGTCAAATCCCTGCTTGATACTTACGATCCCGATTGCTCGGTCCCGATCAACAATGCAAATTTTCTTGTGTATCGCGCATTGCGTTCCGGCAATCTTAGCTTCTATAACGCGGTCAAGAGATTGAATGGATTACGCTTATCGCGCCTTGGCTTATAAGTTTCATCTGTAGGGAGATCATTTGTGAACAGAGAAATTAAGACGGCCGTTTTTCCTGTGGCGGGCTTGGGCACGCGTTTTCTACCTGCCACAAAAGCAATGCCCAAAGAAATGCTCACAGTTGTCGATAGACCTGTTATTCAAATGGCAGTTGATGAAGCTCGTGAAGCTGGCATCGAACATTTTGTTTTTGTGACCGGGCGTAACAAAGCGGTTATTGAAGATCATTTTGATCGCCAGTTTGAGTTGGAAGAAACGCTTTCCGCCCGTGGCAAGACCGCCGAGCTTGAGATGCTGCTTGCTGATTTACCTGTAGCTGGACAAACAAGCTTTACCCGCCAGCAAGAACCTTTAGGCCTTGGTCATGCTGTATGGTGCGCACGCAATCTGGTCGGCGATGAACCATTTGCACTGCTTCTTCCCGACATGTTGATGAAGGCGAGCCCTGGATGCTTGAGCCAAATGCTTGAAGTCTATGAGCGCACAGGTGGCAACGTACTCGCGGTAGAAGAGGTGCCGCGTGAAGACGTCTCCCGCTATGGAATTGTGGGGGTCGGCGATGAAATAAGTGAGTTGGCATTCACGATCTCAAGCATGATCGAAAAGCCAGCGGTTGAAGATGCTCCTTCAAATCTCATAATCTCGGGCCGTTATATTTTACAACCTGAGATATTTGATGAGATAGAAAAACAATCACCGGGTGCGGGTGGAGAAATACAAATTACCGATGCCATGATTAGACTGTCGCAAAACCAACCATTTGCAGGTATTCGATTTAGTGGCTCCACATATGATTGCGGTGACAAAGTTGGATTTTTGCTTGCCAATTTGGCGTATGGTTTGGACCGTCCCGAATTCAGCGATCGTTTACGCAGGGAACTTTCCCAAATGCTTGAACAGCGGTGAAAAATGTATTTAATTTATTTACATCTATTTTCGACCACTTTCTTTGTAAATGAAAGTCGATGTAAGCTAGCGCAGGACAACTTGAGGGTTCACGATGAGTGAAGCGGCAAAGCAGGTTGAAACCACAGAAGATGTTCGCTTAAAAGCGGCCCGTCGCACATTTGATGTTGGCCGGGATGGTTTATTAAGTCTCAGCAACGAGCTTGATGGACCTCTGGGCGATGCCCTCATCTCTGCGGTTAACACAATCTCACGCGCGACGGGCAGAGTTATCGCTGTGGGTGTCGGAAAGAGTGGCCACATTGCCCGTAAGCTTGCTGCAACTTTTGCCTCTACTGGCACGGCCGCTTATTACGTGCACCCCACTGAAGCCAGCCATGGTGATTTGGGTATGATCGGTCGCGAAGATGTTGTTTTAGCGCTTTCAAACTCCGGCGAGACCGCTGAGCTCAAAGACATACTTTCCTATGCTAAGCGCTTCTCTGTGCCCCTTATTGCGATAACGGGAAACGCCGACAGCACACTTGGCCGCAAAGCTGATATAGCTCTGGAAATTCCAAACCATGAAGAGGCTTGCCCAAATGGTTTGGCGCCAACCACATCGACAACGCTACAATTGGCCCTTGGCGATGCATTGGCAGTGGCACTTCTTGAGCATAATGGGTTTACGGCAGGAGATTTCGCAGCACTCCATCCCGGAGGGAAACTTGGCGCATCTCTCACGTACGCACGCGATTTGATGCATTCCGGTGACGATCTGCCTATTGTCGGCCCTAAAGAAGAGATGAGTTCCGCACTGGTTACCATGACATCAAAACGTTTCGGCTGTTTGGCCGTGATTGATGACGATCAGACATTGCTCGGTATAATCACCGACGGTGACTTACGCCGCAATATGGGTACTGACCTGTTGGGCGCGTGCGCTGGTGACGTGATGTCTGAAAGCCCTATCACTGTGTCGCCAAACACAATGGCATCATCCGCCCTTAAAACGATGAACACCCGAAAGATTACGACCTTGTTCGTGGTTGAAGACAACCGCCCGGTCGGCATTTTGCATATTCATGATTTGTTGCGGGCAGGCGTTCAGTAACGTCTTTAAGACGCAGCAGAAAGTTCCACTATTAAAGTTGAACCCTCTGCTCCAGTGACAGTCACCTGACTGCCTGCAGGCGCTTCGGGTCCTTCAACGTTCCAAAATGTGTCGTTGATTTTAACCTTGCCATGACCATTGCGGATGGCCGTTTCAAGAACATAGGTTTTACCAACATAGCGCTCCAAACGCTTGTTTAGCAGAGGTTTATCGCTGCGCCAGCCGGTTTTGCCAAAAATCTGACGTGACGCCAGCAACAGCACAATTGTGAGGACGGCGAAGATACTGACCTGCCATTGCCAATCCATGGGCACAAACAACACCAACAGACCCGTTGCGACTGCCGCAAAGCCAAACCACAGGAAGAAGAGAGCCGGCGCCATAAGTTCAAGAATGAACATTAATCCAGCGATAATCCACCAAGCCCAGTTTCCGAGACTTTCAATGATATCCATGAAACCTCCTCTTACCCTTTAACCATTCACATTGGGCACGGATCCAGAAGAAGACCGTCCGTTTGATCCATCAGAGCTGAACGTTTCTTTCGCGATCTCTGCAATACCGGTCAGTGAGCCAAGAATACTCGAAGCCTCCAATGGCAGCATAAGAACTTTCTGGTTTGGTGATGTCGCAAGCCCTTCAAGTGCCTTGACGTAATTATTGGCGACAAAGTAATTGATCGCCTGAATATCACCTTTGGCGATAGCCTCTGAAACCATCACGGTTGCCTGGGCTTCAGCTTGCGCAAGCCTTTCGCGCGCCTCCGCTTCGCGGTAAGCGGCCTCGCGCTTGCCTTCCGCATCCAGAACCAGCGCTTGCTTTTCACCTTCCGCTTTAAGAATGGCAGACTGGCGCATTCCTTCCGCTTCAAGAATCTGAGCGCGTTTTTCGCGTTCCGCTTTCATCTGCCGCGCCATGGAATCTACGAGATCACGCGGTGGATTGATATCTTTGATCTCAATACGCGTCACCTTTATGCCCCACGGTGTGGTGGCATGATCGACAACTGACAACAGGCGCGCATTGATCTCATCGCGCTGTGAAAGCAGTTCATCGAGATCCATTGACCCCATCACTGTACGCACATTGGTCATGGTCAAATTGAGAATAGCATTATGGAGATTGTTGACTTCATAGGTGGCTTGAGCCGCATCCAGCACCTGGTAGAATGCCACACCATCCACAGTCACCATCGCATTGTCTTTGGTGATGACCTCCTGGCTTGGCACCTCCAGAAGCTGCTCCATCATATTCATTTTCGAGCCGATGCGGTCGATAAACGGAATAAGAATATGTAACCCCGGCTGCATGGTTTTGGTATATCTACCAAGCCGTTCAACCGTCCAATTGTATCCTTGCGGTACAATTCTGATTGCCTGAAAGACAAAAATTATAACTAAGGCAATGAATATAAAGACAAATATTGCGCTGGCTTCAAACATGTATCTCTCCCTGCGCGCCGAACCAATAGGGCGCGCGTTCACCAATTTTAATTTATCTGATTCGGTGCACGATAATTTACTTGCAAATCACATATAGGGTTTGCAATGCAGAGATTCAATTCATTTGCATACAAACGAATGGGCAACATAGGTCTGTGGTTAATGCCAGCTTACTCAACTAAGTCCAGCCTTTGAGCTCGTTGCGAACGAGCTCTTCCATCAAATCGATTGATGCATCGCTATCATTGAGACATGGCGCAGCGGAGAAATTCTCACCACCATGTTCTTCGAAAACTTCTTTGAGCCCTATCGCGATTTCTTCAAGCGTCTCAACACAATCAGATACGAAACCGGGCATAATCATAACCAAGTTTTTGGTGCCCTCTTTGGCCAATCGTATGACCGTGTCTTCAGCATAAGGCTTAATCCATTCATCTTTACCGAAGCGCGATTGGAACACTGTCATAAAATTTTTGTCAGTCATGCCAAGTTTCTCACGAACCAAGCGACCGGTCTTTTGACACTGGCAATGATAGGGGTCGCCCTTGAGCAAATAATCTTCGGGCAGCCCATGAAACGAAGCAAGCACCATATCCGGTTGCCAGTCCAATGTTTCAATATGCTGGCTCAAAGACCCTGCAATGGCATCAATATAATTAGGGTGATCGTGATAGCGCGGCACCGTGCGGACGGCAGGCTGCCAACGCATCTCTTGGAATGCGTCAAATGCTTTGTCCTGTACACTTGCCGTGGTGGTTGCTGAATATTGCGGATAGAGCGGATAGAGCAATACCCGTTCACAACCTTTCTCCTGCAGCGCCTTGAGGCGGTCTGCAATTGGCGGCATTCCATAACGCATGGCCCAGTCAACAATAATGTTGGGATGGTCTTTGAAGCGCTCTGCAATCTTTTCGCATTGAGATCGTGTAATCGTTTTTAACGGCGATTCATTAGCCTCATGGTTCCAAATCTGCTCATAGGCATGTCCGGATTTACTGGGCCGGGTGGTCAGAATGATACCGTTGAGAATAAGCCACCAAATTGGGCGCGGCACTTCGATCACGCGCTTGTCCCAGAGAAATTCTTTCAGGTAGCGCCGCATTGACCAATAGTCCGTAGCCTCCGGCGTGCCAAGATTGATAATGAGAACGCCAATCTTTCCAAAATTGACGCTTGGGTGGTCGGCGGGCCAATGGTCCATGGCTTTATCAATGCTCTTGTTCATGGGATGTGGTTTAGCGTTTAAAACGCAAACCCGCCAGCATTGGATTAAGCTTGAACGTGATAAACTGACAGAACGTGTTGGATGATCGCCTGGAGCCTAAGCGTTCTTTGACCGCCGCAATCGATAAAATCGGATTCTTTTAAGTCTCGTCTTTCCAAATCCCTAAAAGTGGTTCCCAAATTCCAGCCGCTGTAATTAAGATCACACCAGAAATCTCCCTTGGACCAAACGGTTCATCGGCCCAGATTGCCGCCGTTATCGAACCAGCACTGATTTCCGTCATGAAGAGGATTGAAAGTAACCCGGGACTGAGCACTGTTTCTCCCCACATAATGGCAAACGCAGGTGGAATGACAAGAAAAAGAACCACCGGCACGATCCAAGAAAGCACATCGCGTATAGTGTTCCAGTTCGGTGCTGATTGTGCTTCCTGCAACGGCAGCATTGTGAGCAATAGCGCTGCAACACTGCCCCAGATAAAATAAGACACGGTGAAATCCACTCCGGTGCCACCGGTGTCAGACTTCATGAGCACAGCTGCGATTGCCCAGAGGACACCTGCAGCAAGTCCCATCCAGTCTCCCGCGTTTAGGGAACCACTGAAACCCTTGTCGATTTGCAATATGAGCACGAGACCTGTGAGACCAAGACCAATTGTGCCCCAACGTCTCCAGGTAATGACTTCACCGATTACAATCCGAGCCAACAGGGTGCTCCAAATCGGCGTCAGATAATAAAATAGCAAGGCGCGCACCACGTCGGTGAACACAAGTGCGCCCGCGTAACAAACAAGGGCAAGTCCAGCGAGCATACCGGCGAAATGAAGAGACCAACCACCTTCTATGACCTGGCGGCGGCGCACATACATAACTGGCACCAACAACAGTGTTGGTAGGGCATAAAACAGGACGACGGCCCAAACACCAGCAATCCCCGCAGCATCCAGCGCCCTCAAAGGTATCCAGAAGACACCCCAAGCGAGGCCGGAAATCGCAACAGCGAGCATCGCTAAGTTTTCAGTATTTGACAATCTCATCCGTAAAACCCGGCAAAGCACAAGCCAATTGGCCTTCAGCGTGTAATCGCATGGCTTGATGTTCATATCTGGCGGTTTTCGGACGTGTAAATCCTGGCGTTGTCGACAATTCTGCAGCGTTCACTTAACTTTGCATCATGTTGGATTTTGAAACATGCGAGGCGGCGAGGCTCGCGCGCGACCCCTGCTTTGACGGGGTATTTTTCGTGGGCGTCACAACATCGCGAATTTACTGCCGGACAGTTTGCCCTGTAAGGCAACCCCTGACGGAAAACGTCATTTACTTTCCCACTGCATCTGCCGCTGAAGCGCAAGGCTATAGACCCTGTTTACGGTGCAGACCAGAAAGCGCTCCAAAATCAGCGGCCTGGAGCGGCACACAAGCAACGGTGTCCCGTGCATTAAAGCTAATTGATCAAGGTGCACTGGATGAAGGGAGCGTAAACGAACTCGCAGAGCGGCTTGGCGTTGGATCCCGTCACTTATCACGGCTCTTCGCGAAACACGTTGGCGCAAGCCCGCTTCAAACTGCGAGAACAGTTCGATTGCAACGCGCCAAGTGTCTTTTAGATGAGACAAATTTAAAGATCGCCGACATTGCATTTAAAACAGGGTTTGGCAGCATCCGCCAATTCAATGCAACCTTTGCCGAGAGGTACAGTTGCTCACCGTCGCAGTATCGCAAAAAAATTCAAACCTCAGTTCGCCAAAGCATTATTCAAAAATGAAATACCAGCTATAGGCAAAAATGAGTGCCGGTACTGCTGAATAGACGGTCGCCAGCATAGCCGCCTTTGGCGCAAGGGCAATTGCTGGGAACAGCGCATCACCATCATTAGAGATGGCGTTACCGATTTGCGCCGACAATGGAATAAGGCCATTAAGGTAGAGCGTGGTCACAACGATCTGCGGCCCGCACCCCGGCAAGAGACCAATAAGAATGCCCATAAGCGGCACCAGCGGCGCCCACACCTTGAAGAAGCTCTCAAGATCAGCACCAAGGGCGTGTACGCCAACCTCGTAGACCAAAAAACCCATAATCACCCAAACAGTGATGAAATTGGTGTCCAAAATAATTCGACGCCACGTTGATATGTGTTCAAGTTCGACGGAATCATGGCGGTCGTGGGTATTTTGGTGGCCCGCCAAAGACCACATCACTGCGCACAACAACGCGCCGGCAACGCCAAGCCATTTCGTTGGTTCATACGCACCAAGGGGGCCAAAAAATGCATCTGTATCAACAAGAAACGCACCAAAAATACCCAGAAAGAACCCCGGAATAAGAATGATCATCCAGAGCATATCGCTCCATGTGAATGTACTCACCCGTTCATCTGCAGTGAGATCATGGGTCTTGCGATGCTCAACAATTGTGCGCTCAGAAATTTGCGAGCGCATGAATTCTTTGCCGTGGATTTTGTCCACCACCCAGCCGGACAATGAACCAACACTAAACCCAAGCACAAAGATAAAGGCACCGACCGCAGGGTCACGTGCCAGCAGTAAAAATGCGGCATCACCCATTGTTGAGACCAGAACTGCCACAACCGAGCCGAAGCTCACATAACCCCTGGTGTATTGGGTGACCACCACGATGGCACCGCCACACCCGGGCAAAGCACCGAGAAACGCAGACATTGGCGCTTGTAGGATGCCCTGACGTTCGAGGAATTTGCCAACGTCTGCCCGCAGCAATTTCTCAAGGCCGTAAACAATTCCCAATGTGCCGGCGACAAATACCGTAACGGCCAAATAAGCATCCGCAAGTGCGTTCAACACTGTGTCGCGCAAACCACCAGAACTGGCAAAGATGAGAGTGAAAAGCACCAGAACTAGCAAAATGCGCCAGAGATTACGGCGCAGCGCAAAATCGAGCTGCACAAACAATCGCCGCCCAGTTCTTAATGCAAGTTCGGTCATTGATCTGTCCACACATCGAGCACCTGGCGAAATCGCCTACAAACTCGACAAAAATCCAACTAACATCTGCCGCATAGGGCAGCATCCGGAGCAACACTGGCTCTATCCTAAGAGCCATTTTTCAGAGTTGAATGATTTTAAGAACAGTTCTTAACTAGAGTCAATTAATAATTATTCTCAATTGCATTCACAGTTTGGGTCGAATGCCGTTTGAAACTCATGAAACAACCAACTTCACACTGAACCCGGGCTGCTTGCATCCACTAGTCCTAGCAATTCGGATTGTTCGGATTGCATGTTGGAGAAACAGGCACACCAACTGTTGCAGGCGGCACGTTAACCGTTGGAGGCGGCGTGGTTGGCGTAGGTGTCGGTGTAGGTGTCGGCGTGGGTGTAGCTGCAGGTGTTGGTGCTTGCGGTTGCGGAAAGTCATTGCTGCGCAAATCGTCAATATAATCTTGGCGATCACGGAATTTGGGATCCGAAGGCACATATGGCTCATTGAATTTGTCTTGCTTAGAAAGTGCACCCCCACCTTTTTGAACATCAAGCGGACGCACTGCCTTTCCGCGCGGCCGCGATCTAAGTCGCACGTCCAAATATGAAAACGCCTGCCTGTTCATCTTGAACGGTCCAATAGGTGCCGCGCCACGTCTTGGCACCAACACAGCCGAGCCCGGGCGATTGATGTTCACTGATGTGTTGCCACCGGTAACTGTGATGCGGCCGACACGATCAAAACTGTTGCGCGCGCGCCCTGGCCCGCGCAACACCATAAGCGTTGCGGTGCGCGCATCAGCACCACGCGCATCCACACCGGCTGCACTTGCAATATCTATCGCGCGTCTGCCGACAGCGCCTTCAGCGATCGTGCCGCGAATTCCAATTGTTGATGCCGGCGTTTTAAGTGAAATCGTAGAGGGTGTTTTCTTTCCGATCTTTCCCGTCATAAACCGAAACGCCCCGCGGGTGACGGATGCAGCCACTTGGCCCGCCTGCGTCTGAGAGTCGTAGACAAAACGATCAATTACCAGTCGACAATTTTGGCCGACGGTAAAGATTGTCTCATCGATCAAAAGCACCTGCAATGCGCTGTTTCGTTTTGTTGTGATGGCATCGCCAATGAACACATTTTCGCGCACTTTTGCGCGGCGTTCGATCTTCTTCTTAACCCCCACCACAAAGACGTCGCCTTGCACCGCTGCATTTACGCCAACACGCGCTTCCGCCCTCACCTGTTGCGACATCAAGATGCACGAAATGAAAATCGCGAGGCACATCAAGGCTCGATATGTCATTCGAACACTCATTTAAAACTTTAGCCTCTTGGTGAACACGATATCTGCGGTGAAGTTGGATAGATCAAAATTAGGAATGTTGGAGTTCTGGTGAAAGTAGGCCCCAGAAACTTGCACGTTCATATCGTCAATTGCTTCAGGCGCATCCCCACCCATCCACCTGGCAAGGGTGCTGATCGGCACTCCATAGGCAAGCCTGCCTTTAATGCGGAAATCCTTACGCGTCACACTTGATGAGTACGCCGGATCTGGCGCATCCGCGCGGAAATCCCAAAGTCGCAACTCCGATAACAAATATTGTCCTTGCCCCAGAAGTGTGAAGTTGGCGATGCGTGCATCAAGTTCATTAAAACTATAATAGTTCGTTCGCGCGTCCTTGATGTGATAGGTCACATCTGCAGAAAACGTGTTGTTACGATCGATGCGATAGGAAAAACCAGCCCAAGGCGAATAAAGTTCACCATCTCTGAGATCGGAAAGTGGCGTATTCGACGTTGTGGTGTAGTTTTGCGATACAATCTCAAAACCACCCCGAAAGCTCCATGTTGGTGATACTCCATAGGCTAATGCCAGACCACCGCCTCCCTCCGTCAGGCGGTGATGATCATCAATGCGTAAACCTTCCACTTTTCCATAAGGGGTGATTTGCAAACGATCAAAAAAGAACGTGCCCCCTGCGCGCACTTCCCCAATTAGAAAATCTTGAATAGTAACTTTGAACTGCTTGTTTAAATACCCACGCCCATAGGCGAACACATAGTGCCCGTCAGGCGACCCTAAATCTTGTTCTATACGCAGGCGGACGTCACCAATTACCGCCCCATCATCACGCTTTGGAATTACCAGGGGAATGGGCCCAACGGGTCCGCCAAATCCGAGATCACGGTCACTGGCAAGATTGCGATTGGTGTCATACCGCAAACCGGCTGAAATAATCGCGGATATGCGTGTATCGGCGACATTATGATCGGCAAGTCCCGTATAGCGACGCACCTCACGCATTTGTGCCGGAGACAAATCCCGTGTCTCCAGAATCTCAAACTCACGCAAAGCGCCATCCATATCATCAAGACGATACAATATTATCGCGTAATAAAGCCGCGCATCATCCCATTCTGGTTCCAACAACAACAAACGTTCCAGAGCCCCAGCCGCAACTTGCAAGTTGCCCTGCTCTGTTTGCTGCTGTGCATATGTGAACACAAGCTGCAAATTGTCAGGTTGCTGTAAGATTTGTGCGTAACTGATCGGAGTTGCGTCATCGGACGCCTGAGCGTGCAAAGAGGCATTTACGCCCACAAGAAATAGGGATGTCGCGACAATGCTAAGTACATGCAACTTTCTTTTTACTAAAAGAATAAGCACCATACTGCCCCAGCTGATGAATCCAGCCCTAAATTTGTTTTTCCACGCAAATGTTTATGTAACATAGAGCCTTAATCGCTATATTGACAATGCATAATAAATCCAGGTCTACCTATCGTGTTGAGCAAGATTAGCAAAGCAACTCTAGCGCCCATTTCAGGCATTTTCGCTCTGTGTGCCGTTTTGTTTGTTCAACTTGCTCAGCCAGGATTTATCGAAACATTCTCGCTTTCTGTATTTGACTCTTTTCAGCGTATAAAACCTCGTGAATTGCTGGATTCACCAGTGCGCATTATAGACATTGACGAGAAATCTTTGAAAACGCGTGGGCAATGGCCCTGGCCGCGCACAGATGTCGCAACGATGGTCGAGCGCCTGGGTGAGATGGGGGCTGCGGCCATCGCCTTCGATATCGTTTTCTCCGAACCTGACCGCACCTCGCCAGTGCGCATTCTCGAGCAGCTGCGCAAAAACGGTGTGGTGGCTGAAACACTCACCACCCACGGCCCTCTCGACAATGACGAAGCCTTCGCGAACACACTTAAAAATTGGCCGGTTGTGGCCGGTATGGTTTTACTGCACGAGCCGAATGAAAATAAAGCCTTGGTAAAATCCGGGATTGCAATCGCCGGCGCAGATCCGCGCAATTCGCTCGTAGAATATGGCGGCATTGTTGGAAATCTGCCTGCCCTTGAGGAGGCGGCAAAAGGTGTTGGATATTTTTCGTTCGAACCAGATCGATTTGATCGCACGGTGCGGCGGTTGCCGGTTATCGCAAAGCGCGGTGACGACATCCATCCATCTTTGGTGGCAGAAAGCCTGCGGGTCGCGCAACAGGCAGGCACAATCATTCTAAAGAGCTCAGATGCAAGCGGTGAGCTGGATTGGGGTGAAAGCGTAAGCATGGTTGCAGCCAAAATCGGCGACGTTGAAATTCCAACCAACGAAGCTGGGGAAATTTGGATTTATCATGCTGGCCATCAACCGCAGCGTTTCATTTCTGCACATAAACTGCTTGGTGCCACCGGTGACGAGCTTGAAAAAATGCGTCCGCTTATCGAGGGGCACATCGTTCTCATAGGCGCATCTGCTGCGGGACTTTTAGATATTGTCTCAACACCGATTAGTTCGTCTACTGCCGGGGTTGAGGTGCAGGCCGAGGCCCTAGAAATGGTGTTAGGGGGGCAATACCTTCACAGACCCGATTGGGCACGGGGCTTAGAACTCACTGCAACGGTTTTGTTTTCCCTGCTGCTGATAGTGCTGATGCCGGCTATCGGCCCGCTTTGGTGTGCTGTGCTAGGCGGCATTGTTGTTGCCACCTGCATAGGAGGAGCTTGGGTCGCATTCTCCCAGTATAGC
>JBPCVX010000208.1:0-11420 GCA_051010095.1 Hyphomicrobiales bacterium | reverse complement strand
ACATCTGATGGTGCATCGGCAAAACTTGCCGATAGGCTCTGGCAGATCGGGCTTGCAGCACTTTATGTGGCATTTGCTTATACGGTTTTGAACGAAGCAATTCACCAAAGCAAAAAGGCCGGGCGTTCCTGGATTAGCGCCAAAGAGTTTGCGAAACGAAACTATGAGCGGGTTGTAAAGCCCGCAACGCCAGACGAAACGCCGGAAACCTGACTGCTAGGGGGTATGTGCGTCCTCTGCCATTTTCTTCAAAGTGACCCTGTCAACCTTGCCCGTTGCGTTAAAAGGCATTTCGTCAAGGAATTCGATTTCGGCAGGGGCTTTATAGCCAATGCGTTCGCGGGCAAAGGTAATTAATGCGTTGCGTGTTGGAACGTCTTGGCCTGGTTGCAGCACCACATAAGCGCGTACGTTTTCTCCATGCATCAAATCATGCACACCCACCACCCCGGCGCCTGCGATGGAGTGATGCTCAAGCAGCGCTTCTTCAACTTCCTGCGGGCAGATGTTTGAACCATCATGGACGATGATCTGCTTTTTGCGCCCTCGGAACCAACAATACCCATCTTCATCGGCTTTCATGAGATCGCCTGAGTTGAGCCAGCCATCAGAAAACAAATCCCTTGTGGCCTCATCGTTGTCCCAATAGCCGATGGTTGCACTTTTGGTCTTCATCCAAAGAATGCCATCCTCGCCCGTTGGCACCTCGTTGCCTGTATCATTGCGAAGGGAGAAATCAAAACCTGGAATGGGTTTTCCAAGTGAACCCATCTTGATGACACCTGAAGGTGGATTGAGCGCCGCAAGGCCAACTTCGCTCATGCCATAACCTTCATCGATCACCAGGCCAGTGAGGTCGGTGAATTCCTTTTCAAGCTCAGCTGGAACCTTGTCGCTGCCGCACCGGCACATGCGCAACGATGCGAAATCTTGTTTGGTTGCGCCATAGTCTCGCACCAAATGGAGCAGGGGGGCAGGCAACATGCACAACACGGTTGGTTTATGGGCGCGCATTAGTGGCAATACTTCTTCACCATCAAATGCGCGTGCAACCAACACCTGAGCGCCCGCCCCGAGCGCTGCCAAAGAAAACATGAAACCACCCAAATGAGATATCGATGAGCCTGGCAAAACGACATCTGTGTGGGTCATTTCAAAGGCGCCTGCTGTACTGGCCAGCATCCATCCAAGTGTTTCAGCAGAATGGGTAACGCCTTTAGGTTTGCCGGTGCTGCCAGATGTAAAAAAGATAATGGCTGGCGCAGTTTCATCCTGTACGGGCAATCCAACGTTTGGAGTATTGGTGGTCAACAAGTGCTCAAAGCGGGGGAGGCCATTATGATCGCCGCCATAGACGATCTTACCCTTGGCAAGCTTTTGTGCCTCTATCGAGTGACTTACATCTTCTGCGCGTTCGGCATGATGCAACAGAACTGACGCTTTACTTACGCCAAGAGCGTGGTCAATTTCTGGGGGCATATAGCGATAGTTTAAGGGCACAGCGACGAGCCCAGCACGTATGCAAGCGAGATAATGAACCAACAAATCAGCTCTGTTTGGCATGAGAGATGCAACGCGCTCACCCGGTTGCAATCCAAGCGCCAGCAATCCGCGCGCGACCGCATCAATGTCTCGATCTAGTTCAAGCCAGGTGCGGTTAGATTGCAAAGATGCAAGCGCGGTTTGATCAGGGCAATTTTGCACACCTCGTTCAAGCAAGCCAATGACATTGAATGGATGGTCAAGACGCGGGCCTTTTTGTGGCATGCTTGTTCCCCGTTTTGTGAATACAAATTGGTCTGCGCTGTTGGCGTGAATATTCACGCCATATTGTTGAAGTTTAAACCAAAGCAACGTTAAGCTTTTGTGGTGTTTAATAACAATGATTATAAAAAATACTTTTGATATTCTCAGTTTTTAGAGACAAACATATTTCAAGTTGTTAAGAACGCATTGGCTGAAAACATCGTTCGGCCCAAAATGCAATCTTGTAAGCAAAGGGTGACGCGTCCATGTCTGATATTGAATTAGCAAAGCTGCAGGGGGCTCTCGATATCCTGGATATTCTGCGCGAAGAGTTCGTACAATGGGTGGATGAGGCCCAGGATAGCGACAAGCGCGAGGCACTAGAAAATGTGCTGCGTCACGTAGAATCGATGGAATCCGAATACAAGCGCCGGGTTCGCGATAACAGCTAGCCTATTACTCTATTCAACAGCTGACCGTACCCTGGCAGTTGTTGCCTCAATTAGTTTTTCATATTTTGCGAATTCCGCAGGTGTGAGGATTTGTTTCATCTGCGCGCGTTCCCAACTGCCAATCGCTTTGAGTTCAGATGAGGCTTCCATCACTTTGACAAGATGCTGCTCGCCCTTGGGGTTGATCTTGTATTTGTCGAAGACCTTCTGCATCCGCGCGTCACTTTCATTCATAATCTTATCGACCTTCGTGCGGGTTGCACCAGTAACACCCAGAAGGTTTTGTGCGTTTGAATCATAAATAGAGCCGCGCACAGAAGGCTCACCGGCGTAGGCTGAAGGAAGAAGAAAACAAATCGAGAGCGCTGTTGCCAGACTAAGAATGCAAAGTTCACGTTTATTCACGGTCATTTCCCATACACTCCTCAATTTAATACCTATGGTACCATGAATTTTGGCACAAATACTTGGTGTTAATTTGAACATGCTACTTATTTTGGCATCACTCTTTCGCATGGATCAGATCGGGGGGACATATGAGCGCTACCGAAACCAACGAGGCGGGCCAAGGCCGGAACTTAGAACTTGCCGTTGACCGCACCTTACTTGCAAATGAACGCACTTACGCATCTTGGTTGCGCACTGGGCTGTGCGCCCTAACGGCAGGGTTGGCTATTGAGAAGTTTATGGTCGACGTGCTGCCGTTTTGGGGCATCCGCATCATCTCAGTGATTTTGATAATGTTCAGCGCATTTGTGTTTTTGCTTGCCGCATGGCGTCACGCCCACTTGCGTATTGGCGGGAACACACAAGATTTGCCACGTATTCCGGTTTCTGCCGCGCGCATTGTCAGTATTTTCTTGGCGTTGTGTTCATTGCTGGCGCTAATTGGCTTGTGGCTTGTGCCATTAAAACACTGAACTAAAAAATTTAATGGCTTTTCAAATATAAATAAGAGTATAGGATGGATCAAATCTGATTAACGCTTGAAAACATAGAATATAAAGGTACTCGCCATGATGACGTTGCTGTTTATTCTGTTGTTTATTGCAGTTTTTCTCATAACGCGTAACAAACGCAAAGAAGCTCTCATCCTGTTTTCAGCAGCTTTCGTGCTCAGCCTGTTCTGGTTCAATCATCATATTGGCCAGCACCTAACAATCGTATTGTGAGGCTGAAAAATGCATTCTGATCTTTCTCGACTTTTGAATTCTCTGGGGCTCATCGCGGTAAGCTTAGTACTTGCGGTTGGGTTTTATTTTCAATTTGTCCGGGACGAATTGCCGTGCCCCTTGTGTTTGTTGCAGCGGGTGGGACTTGCGATGGTTGGCGTCGGATTGGTTCTCAACATTGTGTGTGGGCCGCGCCCCAGCCATTATGCAGTGATGATCATTAGTGCGCTGTTTGGAATGAGTGTCGCTGTGCGTCAGGTGCTGCTGCATATTGTTCCAGGTACAGGAACTTATGGTTCGCCAGTGTTTGGCCTTCATTATTACACTTGGTCAGTATTGCTGTTTTTGGGCGTGTTAATTGGAACCGCGTTCATGTTGTTGTTTGATCGCCAATACGAGAACGCAAGTGGGAATAATGAAAATAAACCTCGCGTGTCCTATGGAAACAACGGTTTAGAACGTGCAGCGGTCATCTTCTTGATGATCATTATCGGGGCAAACGTAGTGTCCACATTTTTGGAGTGTGGTCCGCTGGTCTGCGCGGATAATCCGGTCGAATATAAACTGTTGAATTGAATACATTAGCTGATCGCGGAGTACGTGGTTGAAAAACGCAAAGGGGAATGGCGATGGAACTTGATCCGTTATTGCTGTCGCGCATTCAGTTTGCGTTTTGTGTGTCGTTTCACATCATTTTTCCCTCATTCACCATAGGGCTTGCCGCCTGGCTTGCTATTTTGGACGGCATGGCGTGGCGCACCGGCAAAGCCGTGTACCGTCGGCTGTTCAGATTTTGGCTGCAGATTTTTGGGGTTTCGTTTGCGCTTGGTGCGGTTTCGGGGATCGTTTTGGCGTTTCAGTTCGGCACCAATTGGAGCGTGCTGGCCGATAAGGGTGGTGCGATCCAGGGGCCGCTATTGGGTTATGAGGCGTTCACAGCATTCGTTCTTGAGGCGACGTTTTTGGGTGTGGTTCTGGTGGGACGCAACAAAGTTCCGCCGTGGGCCTATTTTTTCAGCTGCTGCATGGTGGCGCTTGGCACCACGTGTTCTGCCTTCTGGATCATGGTGAACAATACGTGGATGCAAATTCCGGTTGCCTATAGCGAAGTTGGCGGCAGATTTGTGCCTGTCGATTGGATGGAAATCTTGTTTGGCGGTGTCGTGCCTATTCGCATCGCGCACATGCTGCTTGCAGCTTATCTCACCACCGCGTTTTGTGTCGCCGCCACTGGCGCCTGGTACATGCTGCGCACCTCTTATCTGCATGAAGCGCGTATCATGCTGAAATCAGGCATTGTTATTGCTTTCGTGCTGGTGCCCGTACAGATGTATTTCGGTCATTTGAGCGGGGAGTATACAGCCGTTCACCAACCTTCAAAATTCACCGCAATTGAGGGACGCTGGGAAACGCAACAGCCCGCCAACCTGGTCTTATTCGCCATACCCGATGAAGAGAATGAGCGGAACTATCTCGAGATATCCGTGCCAAAATTGGGAAGTTTGGTTGATACCGGATCCACAACGTCAAGTGAGCCCGGCATAAAAACCATACCGCGCGAACTTCGCCCGCCGCTCTGGGCGCCGTTTTTCGGTTTCCGCATAATGGTGGGCATGGGGCTTATCATGCTGGCGCTTGCGTGGGCGGGGGCGTTCGTGTGGTGGCGCAAAAAGCTTGAGACATCTGATTGGTTCTTATGGCCTATGGCGTGGAGTTTTCCGGTAGGGTTTGTTGCGGTGATAAGCGGATGGTTTGTTGCCGAGATCGGCCGTCAGCCCTGGGTGATATTTGGTAAACTCAAAACTGTTGATGCGCTCACCCCAAGCCTGACGGGTGGCCAGGTGCTGACCACCCTGATTGCCTATATCGTGGTTTACAGTTTGATCTTTACCGGCGGCACGATTTTCATATTCCGTCTGATCCGTAACGGCCCTGCGCAGATTTCCGAAACACGCGACCCGGTCGCCGTCACTTCAAAACGCCCTATTGCTGTATCCGGCGACGCGCCAGGTGCACGTCTCGATGCCACTGACGGGCGAGGGGGTGGTTCGTGATGGAAGAGACATTCCTGCAAATATTTTGGGCGTGCGTGGTCGGGTTCGCTGCATTGCTTTACCTCATTTTGGATGGTTTTGATTTAGGCGTCGGCGCGCTGTTCGGCACAACGTCGGATGAAGCCTTCAAACGCAAAATGCTCGACGCGATTGCGCCTGTGTGGGATGGCAACGAAACCTGGCTGATCATTGTGGGCGCATCGCTTTATGGCGCGTTTCCGCTCATCTACTCAATCTTGCTGCCGGCCTTTTATTTGCCCGTGGGACTGCTTTTGATCGCGCTTATTTTGCGCGGTGTAACGTTTGAATTCCGCTACAAAATGTTGCGGGGCAGGCAATATCTGGACTTAGCGTTTTTCTTGGGCTCGCTCACGGTATCTTTTGTGTTGGGCGCAGCGGTTGGCGCAATCGTACAAGAAGTAAAAATTGCCGACGGGGCTTATGCGGGTGGCGTATTTGACTGGCTGTCGCCTTTTACGGTTCTCTGCGGCTTGGGCATGGTGTCTGGTCATTTATTGCTGGGCGCGTCGTGGATTGTCTTGAAAACCGATGGGGCCTTGCGGGAATGGGCGTACGACCGTGTGCCTTGGTTCTTGCTCTCCACGCTTTGTCTGCTGGCGGCCATTCACGCATCCGCCTATGTTCAGCATCAGCAATTCGCCCAGGCCTTCACGCATTATCCAGAATCTCTTGCAGCCTCGCTTATGGTTCTGGTTGCTGCTGCGCTGGTGTGGTTTGGCTGGCATCGCCGGGTCGACTGGCTGCCGTTTGCGGGGGCTAGTTTCATATTCTTGTGTGCCGCCTGCGGACTGACCATCACGTTTTGGCCCTATATCTTGCCGTTTTCGCTCACCCTTCATGAGGCTGCTGCCCCGATTGAATCCCTGCAGTTCTTGTTTTTCGGGGCAGGCATTATCGCGCTGCCTGTGAGCTTGCTTTATACCGCTGCGGTTTTCTGGATATTCCGCGGCAAGATCACCGATGAGACAAGTTATGACCTTTAACGCACAAAAATGAAAAGTGGAGTGAAAAAATGAAGCTCAATTCAGCACGTAAGGTGGCGATTTCGATAGCTTTAGGCGGGTTGGTTTTAGGGCCGACCCAGGCGGTTGCGCTTGAGTGCCCGAACCCTCAAGAAACGGCCTCTGCAGGCACACTTAAAGAAACCAAAGATGATATCGCGACCCTTGGCCAACAGCTCCAGCAGGGCAGTGCGGGGAATGCGGTGAACGAAATCATCTATGATTTGCGCAAGAAATATCCCAATGCAACCTCAGAGGAAGTTGTGAACTACATGCTCACCGCCTATTGCCCGGTGGTGAAAGAAGATAAGGCGCTTTCTGAGGACCAAGCACGCGCAAAGCTTGATGAATTTGCTATGCAGGTCCGCAAGATTTACGAAAACTAGCTCATGGCGGCGGCATCACAGGACTGGCGGAAAAGCTGGCGGGTCTGGATACCGACTTTTTTGGTTCTGCTTGTCTTCGCGCTGGCGCTTGTTGCGATCCAACACATGCTGGCGACGGTTACGTATGCTGATGTCGTTGCCGAGTTTAAATCGATTTCCCCGGCGGTTGTTTTGCTCGCTATGGCGACCACTGCGCTGGGCTATCTATCCATGGTTGGGTATGACTGGACGGCGCTGAAATTTATCGGCAAGAAAATACCTTTACCCACTATCGTGGTTGGCTCGTTTACTGGCTATGCCCTTGGCAATACTATTGGCCTGTCGGTGGTCTCTGGAGGGTTGGCGCGGTATCGTGTTTACAGCACCCATGGCCTAGATGGGACGGATGTTGCGGTTGTTTCAGGAATTTCCGCCGCCTCCCTGGGCACGGGTGTTCTCATTGTCGCCTTGGGCGGCATAATCATCGATCCGGCTGCCATTCAGCCAGTTGTCGGCCTGGGCACCACCACTGTGCGATGGCTCGCAAGTGTTGCGGCGTTGATGATCATCATTGTTGCTGGCTGGCTGTTATGGAAAAAAGAAACGCTCGAACTTGCAGGCCATGAGATTCCGGTGCCACCCCCGCAACTACTCGGTATGCAACTGGTGTGTGCGCTGCTCGATGTTTTTTTCGCCGGCGTGACGCTCTATATATTGCTTCCACAAGGGGTTGATATCGCGCTGCCAGTGTTTCTGGTGGTTTATGCGGTTGCAGTTGTGGCGGCGGCATTAAGCCATGTGCCGGGTGGGGTAGGTGTCTTCGAGATGGTGATCATTGGGGCGCTTGGCGCAGATGCACCGCTTGATGGCGTAACATCTGCGCTCATCGCCTACAGGATCATATACTTTTTGGCGCCGTTTGGCCTCGCGCTCATCATTATTGCTGCGCATGAAGCGCTATTGCGCCGCCAAAAACTGGCTGGCGCGCTCGCGGGCGGCAAACAAAAAGTTGGCAGTGTTGCATCGGGCCTAAGTCCGTTGGTGCCCGATGCACTGGCGGCGATGGTGTTCCTCGCCGGGTTGCTCTTGGTTGTTTCAGGTGTGATGCCGATACCGCATGTGGCATCGGATGCAGCCAGCTATCTTGGGCAGTTGGCCTTCACCGAAGTTTCGACTATTGCATCTGGCATATTTGGTATGGCGCTCGTTCTCGTTGCCTTCGGGTTGCGGAGCAAAATACGCGCAGCTTACGTAATCTCGCTTGTTCTGCTGGCGGTTGGTGCTGCCTCAATATTTGTTCAACGCGGCGCCTGGTGGCCCGCATTTGTTCTGTTGACTGCTGTCGGCATTCTTTATGTCTCACGTGCTGTCTTCAACCGCGATTCCCGGCTCAGCTATCACGTCTTTTCACCCTCATGGTTCGGACTTCTGGCCATGGTGGTTCTGACCACCGTATTTCTTGGTTTCTTTGTGCACAAAGATGCCACCTATGCGCACGATACCTGGTGGCAGTTTACGTTTGATGGGCATTTGCCACGGATTCTGCGGGCAGGGACTGCGATTGCGATTGTAGCGTTTTTGTTTGTGCTGTGGTTTGCATTGCAGCCGGTTCGTTTGCGCATTTCTGTGGATATATCGGAGGATCAGAAGACGATCGAAGACGTGATACAAGCACAAGGGCAGCCCGATGCACAGTTCGTGTTCACCAGCGACAAATCCGTGTTGCTCAATGATAACAATACCGCATTCATTATGTATGCCGCCCACGGTAAATACTGGGTCGCGCTGGGTGATCCGATTGGTGAGCAAGGCGCATTTTCAGAACTGATCAACGAATTTCTTTCTCTGGCAGAGCAGCACAATTGCAAGGCGGTGTTTTATCAGGTCTCAGATGAGTACTTACCTGAATATCTAGACGTTGGTTTTGTGTTGAGCAAGCTTGGCGAGGAAGCGGTGGTGCCTTTACCAGATTTCGGCCTGGAGGGACGGCAGCATCGATCTCTGCGCGCGGCCCACAACAGATCTGTACGGGCAGGGTTGAGCTTTGAAATCACGCAACCGCCGCATTCACAAGAATTTATGGAGCGTTTGCGCGCGATTTCGGATGAATGGCTGGTCGATAAGCATGTGCGCGAAAAGTCATTCTCCCTTGGTCGGTTCGATGTTGATTATTTGCAGAGATTTCCAATCGCGCTCGTGAAGCAACAAGATGACATAGTTGCCTTTGCCAACGTGTTGGTGACAGATGCCCGTGAAGGCTCAACAGTTGATCTGATGCGTCACACCAAGCAAGCGCCGAACGGCACCATGGAGTTCTTGTTTGTTGAGCTCATGTTGGTGCTAAAAGAGCAGGGTTATGGGTACTTCTCTCTTGGGCTGGCGCCACTCTCAGGCCTCAGCGGCAAACACATAAAGAAGGCCTGGGACAGGTTTGGTATGGTGCTTTATCGCTTTGGCGGACATTTCTACAATTTTGATGGCTTGCGCATGTTCAAAGAAAAATTCCGCCCGCAATGGCACTCGCGCTATTTGGCATCAGGCGGTGGCGCCAGTCCTTTGCTCTCTTTACGGGCTGTAAATGCGCTGATTGCCGGATCGCTCAAAGGCGCGCTCACCAAGTAAGTCTATTTTTTGAGATAGCTGCGGATGAGGATTATGCCAACCACGCCGAATGCGACCTCAAGCACGAGATAAACCACAAGCAGCCAATGGGGCCAGCCATCAGCAAGAAGGCTGACCACCCGACCGCCTGCAAGCCCAAGCATGAAAATCACTAGGCTGTAGAGAGCAGCGTGGGTGA
Organism: Hyphomicrobiales bacterium; assembly: GCA_051010095.1. Lineage (GTDB taxonomy): Bacteria > Pseudomonadota > Alphaproteobacteria > Rhizobiales > CAJQND01 > CAJQND01. The sequence continues at coordinate 1,809 of JBPCVX010000208.1, read as the reverse complement.
GATCTGAATTGAACGCGCCATAGATCCAAAACAGCACAAGCGCCAGGTAAAGTCCCATAATTGCGCGGAAAATATGAACCTGATTGGTGTCCTCAACTTGAATGCCGAACAGCTTGTCCATGAAATGTTGCGGAGCTGCACCATAGGAAAGGGCGATCGGAATTAGGCCAATGGCTGCGGCGAGAAGAAATATCTGCCTACGGTCAAAGTTCATAAAGCTGGTTCTCCTCAATGATCAACACTTGCCCCAACTGTGGAACAAGCTCTGACTGAGATGACGCGTTGTTGGCAATTAGTCAATAAAAATTGGCATTAAATCAATGAAACACAATAGATGTGATGTGTGATTTGTTTATTATCCCATTTATATACTTATTTTAGTTGATATATATTTGGCTAAACTTAATAATAACCGTCGTGGAAGGGATTTTCCCACACAGGTAGGCGGGAAAACGATGGCATTTTTTGGCCATTAGATGCGGGAGGAGAGTGCGCTGGATCTGATCACAGGACCATTGGATGTTTATGATTATTTGACCTTTCTGTTTCTGTTGGTTGCAATTATCGCGTTCTTTATGTTGTTGCTTTTCGTTCTGGGGTTGCCTGGAAAAATTGCCGAGCGTCGCGATCACCCGCATGCGGAATCGGTCAAGGTGATGGGGTGGGCAGGCTTCCTTGCAGTCATCCCCTGGATACATGCCTTAATATGGGCGTTTCATGATTCCCTGACAATCGACATCCGCAAACTCCCGGAAGGTGAAGGTGAGGAAGCGCAACAGGCGCTTAAGGCAATTGGCGCAACATCGGTCGCAGGTACCCAGGCGCCAGAAATCCCGCCCAACAAGCCGCCGGTCGAGCCGGCATAGCAACACGCGTAAGGGGGAAGAATGGGTCTGGCTCTGACGATAACCGCGATTTATTGCGTTGGCGTCTGGCTTGTGTTTTTCAGATACCGCCTGATCACGTTTAATATTGCCTGGGGTATTGTGTCTTTCTGGATCGGTGTTCACTTGATCCTGGTCTTCGTTATCGCACTCAGGTTCTTTCAACCCTATTCCATCGATGCTCATATCATTCGACCGGTTGTTCAGATCGCGCCAAGATTGCCGGAACCCACCTTGCTGAAGGCGGTGGAGGTGGCCGCAAACACGCCGGTTAAGAAGGGCGAACCCCTCTATCATTTCGACAAGACCATTTATGAGTTGCGGGTGCGCGAACAAGAAGCTGCCCTCGCCAGTGCTAAGCAGAACGTGAAGATTCTTGAGACAGATGTTGAACTTGCTGAGGATTCGTTGAAGCAGGCTCAGGCGAGCCAAGCTTATGCCGCACAACAGAAAAAGCGTTATGCCGACTTGGCAAGCCAGGGCGCTGGGCGGCAGGAGAGTTTCGATAAGTGGACAGAGCAGCTGGCGGTGGCCAATGCCCAGGTTCTTGAAGCACAAGCTAATGTGCGCAAGGCGAAACTTGCCCGCGACACCAATATCGACGGTGTGAATACCAAGGTTGCCGAGGTCGAAGCCAAGCTTGCACAGGCGAAATATTATCTCGAACAAACAACAATCTATGCCCCTGAAGATGGCATGATAATTACGCAGCAAGCACGCCCAGGGCTGGTTGTTGGCACCCGCAGAATTGCTTCAATTGCGGCCTTTGTGGCGGACGCTGACCCTTATCTTCTGGCGACATACCATCAAGCCCATTTGAAGCTGGTGCGCGTTGGCCAACCGGTAGAAATCGCCCTGGATAAATTCCCCGGCCAGATATTTAAAGGCAAGGTTGAGCAGGTGTGGGAGGCAACAGGGCAGGGGC
>JBPCVX010000207.1:0-3315 GCA_051010095.1 Hyphomicrobiales bacterium | reverse complement strand
GGTCGCGGCCCATGATAATGAAAATGTTGTTTAGCCCCGCCTGCACGGTGAGATATTGCCCAGGCTCGGATATATCTTCCATAAAGCCCGCATAGGCCCAGGTGCGCGAGAAGATCTTCTCTTGTTCCCGGTCAAACCATTCTTGTGACGTGTAGGCCTCAACAGGCAGGTTGTGCAACATTTTGGGGCCGGACATGCGCGCTCCTTAAAGTGAGAAAATATCCGCCAATATGAGATAAAGGCTCAAGATCAACCAAGTGCCAATTATCAGCGAAAAAAGGACCGGGTTGGATTTGCGCTCAACCTCTTCCACCAAATGGGTGCGGCCGGAATAAAGTGCAGGTATTGTCCAGAAAATAAACAATGCGCCCCACACCCAGTTCCATTCAAACAGAACTGCAATGTAAATAAGCGCCAGGGCGAGCAGCGTCTTCCACTTGTTGAACATGATATTCAAGTTTTAAAATTCCATTTGGGTACCGCCCCAAACCCATGCGGTGACTTTGCCATTTTGGTTTAGCTGGTTTCTTTCTCGATGAGCTCTTTATAGAGCGTGCGCAGGCGCTCAGTGACAGGCATGTTGTCGGGGTCACCGATCGGGCGACCATCAATCTCAGACACGCGAGTTTGCGCACCAAAGGTTCCAGTGAGGAACGCTTCATCCGCGCCATAGGTATCGACGAGTGAGTAATTGCGTTCGTATACCGGAATGCCATTTTCCCGGCACAGCATAATCACCTTTTTGCGGGTGATGCCGTTCATGCAGTAATCACCTGTAGAGGTCCACACTTCGCCACCGCGCACGATGAAGAAATTGCAGGAATTGGTGGTGTTCACAAAGCCAAAGGGGTCGAGCATCAAGGCTTCATCCGCGCCCGCCTTTTGGGCATGAATGGCAGCGATGATGCAGTTGAGCTTGGAATGCGAATTGAGCTTGGGGTCTTGGGTGAGGGGAAGGCCGCGATGGTGGGGCACAGTGTGCAAGCGAAGGGCCTGGCCGGTCACTGGCTTGGAGAACTCCATAATAATCACCACCGTGGGGCCTGATTGGGAAAGCCTGGGGTCTTGAAACGGTTTGGTCTTCACCCCGCGGGTAATCATCAGGCGGGCATGCACATTTTCCGTCATGCCATTGGCGGCAGCTGTTGCATCAAGGGCCGCAGTCACCTCTTCACGGCTCATGGAGATATCGAGATCGATGGCGAGAGAAGCTTCAAACAACCGGTCCAGATGTTCGTCCAGAAACGCCCATTTACCGTTGTAAAGCCTGATGCCTTCCCATATGCCATCACCCAGCATGAAGCCTGAATCATAAACCGACACCACAGCCTCATCGCGCGGAACGATATCGCCGTTCAGATAAATCTTGAGTTCATCGTTGCGGGTATCTTTTTCCGCATCATGCGCACTGGTCTTGCTCTTTTCCACCATCGTGTGGCTCCACAGAAAGAAGGCGGCATCTTGATAATGCCGCCTCTGGTTTCAATCGCTTTACTTAAGGCCCGCTTCTTTATAGTAGCGAAGCGCGCCCGGGTGAATAGGGGCTGAAAGCGCTTGGTTCACCATGTCTTCCTTGTTTAGATTAGTGAACGCGGGATGTAGCTTTCTAAAAGCATCAAAGTTTTCAAAAACCGCTTTGACAACTTGATAGATAACGTCTTCTGAAACATCTGATGACGTTACGAATGTTGCCGCAACACCATATGTTTTTACATCGTCATCCACGCCGCGATAGAGGCCGCCTGGTATGGTCGCATGGCGGTAATAAGGTTTGCTGTCAACCAAAGCATCAATCTTCTCACCGGTCATCGGCACCATCGTGATTTCGCAGGTGGTGGCTGCTTCCATAATATTGCCCACCGGATTTCCGGCCACCATGTAGAACGCATCGATGTTGCCATCGCACAGCGCCTTTGATTGTTCAGCAGATTTGAAATCGGTCACGAGCGCAAAATCATCATTAGTCCAGCCGACAGCGTCGAGCCATGCATCCGCCGTGGCGCGCGTGCCAGAACCGGCATTGCCTAGATTAATGCGTTTGCCTTTAAGTCCGTCCATTTTCATTACATTGGCATTTTTGCGGGCAACAACGGCCACCGTGTCTGGATGTAGGGAAAAAACGGCGCGCAATTTCTCATCCTTACCGTCTTTTTCAAACACGCTTGTGCCGCCAACCGCATGGAATTGCCAATCCGATTGAAACACCCCAAGATCGAGTTCACCGTCGCGAATATTTCGCAGATTGTAGACCGATCCCCCTGTGCTCTCGGTGGAGCAGCGAATGCCATGCTCTTTGCGGTCTCTGTTCACGAACCAGCAAATGGCACCGCCTGCGGCATAATAAATACCTGTTACACCTGCTGTGCCGATGCTTACAAATTGCTGTTCGGCAGCTTGCGTTGTGCTTGATGTGGCCGCGCCAAACACCGATGCTGCGAGGGCGCTGGCGAGAAAGGCTTTACGGAATGAGTTATCTGTCGATGGTTTCTTGAACATTGGTTCCTCCCAAAATACAGGTGCCGGAAACCGGTGGGCACAAAGTTGCCCGATGCCTTAAATGAGTGTTTGCGGCCCGATTTTGCGCACCAAACTTGCAAAATAATTATGAATACTATTGCCAGATAACCAGATTATCAACAATCTTGTTAATTCTGTTTGATACTATGCGTTATGAATAGAAATCCAGACGCGTTAAACATGATAGGCAACATCTGGTTTGGCGCGATTGTCCATGTGGGCGGCATGTGATGCAGTTCTATTTCTGGCGCAACACCAACATGCCAGCGATGATAATCATGGCCATTCCGGCAAGCGTTAGGCCACTTGGTGGGCTTGAAAAAAACAATGTGTCCCACACCGCCACGAACACAAGATAGCTGTACTCGAATGTTGCGATTGTTGAAGGTGGTGCTGCCTGATAGGCGCCGGCGATGCCCAAATCCATGATCACCGCAAAGACCGCTAACACACAAAGGATGAGCCATTCCCAACTTCCAAGCGCCTTCCAGCCTGCAAATAAATAAGGGTATTGCGCACTGGGTTCAACGCTTGGCTGCCACAAAATAACTGCCCCACTTGCAATCAATCCCGCAGCGAACATTGAGAGTTTTAACGAATAAGCCAGAACCACCGGCGCCACGGATTGGCATTTGGTGCGGGTAAGAATGTGGGCGATTGCATAGAACATGGCTCCGGCAAGCGGCAGCAATGACCAGGCAGTGAACGCGTCCGTGCCCGGCTGAAGCAGCACAACAACCCCAAGAAATCCAAACAAAACAGCAATCCATCCGCGCGCGGAAACCGGCTCTTTGATGA
>JBPCVX010000206.1:0-23234 GCA_051010095.1 Hyphomicrobiales bacterium | reverse complement strand
CGGGCTGGCGCAAAGGTGGCACGGGCGCATCATCGCGCTTGCGACGTTCTTTTTTGGCTGTCTTGGTGGTTTTTGTTTTCTTCGCCTTGGCGTTGGCTTTGGCCTTTGCAGGTTTCTGCTTCTCTGTGGTTGCCTCTGGACGCTCTTCAGCAGGCGCGTCATCAGGTTTGTCGTCTTTTAACAAATCTTCTAATGATTGCGTTGACGATTCGGCGCTCTCTTCGGCTGTGTTGGATGCCTCTTTTGAGTCGTCTTCTGCCTTGGTTTCGGCAGGTGCTTCGTCTGTTTCTTCAGCGGTCTCTTCCACCGCTTCAACCGGTTCAGCCTCTTCCGGATCGGCATCAGGTTTCTGTGCCTCTTCGATTGCCTCATCAGATGATGTCTCAGTCGTTTTTTGCTCTTCAACAATTTCGACTGCTTCAACCGGTTCGGCTTCTTTTGCTGGATCCGTTACTGTATCTGCTGTTGAAGGTTCAATAACTTCAACATCGTGAGCGGCTTCTTTAACGTCTTCTTTTATCTCTTCAACTTGAGCGTCGCTCACCTCTTCGCTCACCATATCGGTGATATCGGCGGCAACAATGTCTTCTTCCTCGGCTTCTGCAACAGGTGCAGCAAGGCCTTCAACGGGTACTTTCCAGGCAAAGGCATCCAGCTCTCCGGTGACCGGCGATACGGGCAACCATGTGCGCGATGCATAGCCATCGGCAACCCAAACCGGATCACGCGGTGCATGCACTGCGCGGCCCAGCCATTCACGGGCGAGGCCTTTATCGCCATGCTCACCTTGCTCGATTTCCGCCATCATCTCGCACACTCGCACGGGGGGGCGGTCATCAACATACATGGTGAGGGCCTTGCGCGCATCTTTCCAATCTTGTGCATCAATGCAGGTGCGTGCCAACGCTAGCGCACCTTCCAGTTCGCCACTCGACATTCCAATAAGTTGAGTGATCCTGCGTTGACGGTCTTGTGGGCTGTCGCCAGAACGCAAATATGCATAGACATCAGCCACATCGGGGTGTGGCGAGAGTTTCCAGGTTTTTTCCAAAATCCGCGCTGCCTTGCGGGTGTTGGCTTTACGTACCAACAAACGCCCAGCTACCACCACGGCGGGCACCAATTCAGGTGCGAGCTTGTGTGCACGCTCTGCTAAAACTTGTGCTTCATCTGGATTTTCTTGCTCCATATCCAAAGCTTGCGCTGTCAGCACAACAGCTCGGCGGCGGTCTTCTTCCACCTTCGTGATGGTGCCAGCCCGGCGTTGATTTTCAAGGGTACGCGCTGCTGCAGACCAGTCTTGTTCGGCCGATTGAATGGCCAACATGGCCCGTGACGCCCAGGGAAGGTCGGGGTTTTTGGCAAATGCGCGTTCTGCCAAACCGCGGGCTGCTTCCATATCACCATCCTGGCGGGCTTGGGTGAACAGACCACGCAACCCTAATACTTCAGTGTCTGGCGAAGTTGTCATGTCTTCAAACACCCGCCGCACAGTTGGCGTATCGCCACGCAGCTGTGCTGCTTGGGCTGTAAGAAGCTTTGCCAAGCTGTCGTTGCCGGTCAGTTTCGATGCCTTGTTGGCAAATTTCGTTGCTTGGCCCGCATCGCCTGCACCTACAGCCACAATGCCTTTGGTAAGCGCGTCATAAGCTTTTTTCTCGCGCCGGCGCCCAAAAAATCCTGACAAGGCCCCGGGGCTTTTGATGACACGGCGAACAAGACCCCACACCATCATCAGCACAACAAATGCCAGCACCATAGCCAGAAGCGTTGCCAAAATTGGCAAAGTAATTTCTTTGCCGAGCCAATCAATGGTGACCGTTCCTGGCCTATCTGCGAGCCATACAACCCCCCAAGCAGCGAGCGCGATTAGCGCTATGCGAATAATCATTTTCCACATATCCGCTACCCTCCAGTTTTGCCAGTTGCAGCCGCGCGCGCCATAACATCGGCGGCGAGCTGGTTAAGCGCTTGATCGGCCGTAAGCCGTTTGCGGGCAGTTCCTAACCACTTCGAAAGTGCTTCTGGTGGGGTGGCCGAAACGCCATCCATATGGCGTACCATCGCTGCCAAATCACCGCGCGCGGCATCCGCCGACATGCGCCCGGCAAGTCCCGCCCAATCGGTCGAGCCGGAATCACGCACTTTAACCAGCGAGCCTATCCGATTTTGAATACGCGCCAGAATGCCTTCTTTTTTGTCGGCAGGTGCGATGGCCGCTGAACTTGCTGCAAGTGTCTTTGCGACAGCCGCAAACTCAGAAATGAGTGTACTGGTCGGCGCGACACCCGCTTTGGCCAGAGGCAAAAGTGTTTTCAGTGCATCATCGTTAGGTAATGCCTGCGACAATGGCTCAAGCTCTGCAGCGAAAGGCTCGCCAGCTCCAAGTTTTTGGCGCAACCCAGTGAGGGCTGCGGCAAGCGCTGTTGCTTCTTCACCCGCGATTGCTGCTTTTTGCGTAATCGCAGACATTTCATCTTGGGCGGCACTTATGGATTTAACGGATGCCTGCAAGGCTGTAACCGCACCGCTTAATTTTGCGACTTCACCTGAAGTATCGGGAACAGAGGGTTGGTCAGACAGTTTCTTTAGTGCCTCATCCACCTTCAAACTTAGTGATGAGATTTGCATTTGCGCCGCTTTCAGCGCTTCACCGGTCTCACCTCCATCGGCGGGAACAGCCGCCGCCGCCTTGTCGATGGCAGCTTTCACAGAAGCGATCTCGCTTTGCAGGGTGTTGATCTGTTTCGTTGCGCCTTGTGCTTGGGTAAGTGCTTCTTCAGCTTTGGCTTGTGCTGTTTTAGCAGCGTTCAGCGCAGGCGTTAAATCCGCAGATGAAGTGTTTGCAGTGGCTTGCTCCACTTGCTTTTTCAGGGTGGCAAGCTCGCTCTTCAACGCATTTGCTTGCTCAGCACCACCCTCCAGAATTCCAAGTCTTTCAATGAGGTTGGCAATCTCTTGAGCTTGCTGAGCGGCCTGTTTTGAAGGGAAATATTGAGCGCCATATTCGCGGTACGCCCAGGCCCCGCCTGCAGCGATGGCCAGTGCCAGAACGCCATAGCCTACAAGTTTGCCCATAACGCCTGAACGTTTCTTCGCAGGTTTCCCGCCGCCAGTAGGCTGTTTTGTATCAGGTTTTCCTGTAGTTTTGGCTGGTCCGCCGGATTGTGCTTTGGACTTGCTTTCGCTGCTAGATTTAGCCGCGCCCGGTGATTTGCTGGATGCCCCCTTGTCGGCATCGGTCGATGGTTTTTGTGTTTTTGCACCGGTGGACGCTCCGCCTTTTGCGGACTTTGGTGCATCATCTTTTATCTCTTTGGCTTCGGCATCAATTACCGGAGCTCCAGCAGCGCTAGGGCGCCGCGATTTTCCTTTTTGGTTGGCCATTTAGATGCTGACCCCTCCCAATATGCTGGCTCTCTACATCTTTATAAGCCAGCAACAAGGTATCGGCTAGGCTGTATCTGAAACAGAGGACAAAAATCCCGTCATATTAGCACTTTTCGCGACGATAATCCGTGGTCGCCGCTTTTGCGAGGGCCAATCAGCACCAAGTTCATCGGCCACCGCTTGCGATAAGCAGAAATGAGTAAGCTCTGTCGCCGCCTCCAAAAATCCCGGCATTGGGAGGAAAGATAGCCAAATTTTGGCACTTCGACGCGAAAATAAAGCAACTCCATCTGCATCATGGTTGGCAAGGGCTTGCGCCGCTGCATCCGGCATTTTCAGTGCAGCGTTTGCTTCATAAAGCTCAAGCCGGTGCACAATAAACCCCCGAAGCTCGAGCTGGGTTTTGAGATCGCCGGAAACAACCTTACCCGATAAATACAGCAGAGGGCCGTCTGCTGGTTTCAAAGTCTCGGAAGCCTTCTCCACCAGCGCATTCAAATCGCCATTGGCACTCGCGACACGCTGAAACCCGGCATCTTTTGCAATTTTCGCTGATGCATCGCCGACCGCCAAAAGGGGAAATTTTTTCAGGTCTTCTGCGAAATCCAACGACTCTAAAGCACGCACTCCATTTGCGCTGGAAACAAGTATTGCTTGCCATTTTTCATCTGGCAAATGCGTGCTTTTCACAGCAGCAATTTCTAACAATGGGGCCAATATGCCCTCGTGCCCAATTGTATTGAGTTGTGTAATCGTTGCTTTTGCGTCTTCTGGCGGTCGGGTTATAATGATCCGCATCAGTTTCATACCTTAAAAATGTCAGGGCCGGCGGCGGCCTTAAGTTCGTCTCCCGCATCGCGCCCCAGCTTTTCTGCATCTTTCACATCACCTTGTCGGGATGTTTCAAACATGCGCGCACCATCGGGTGAAAGAACCATACACCGCAGGGAGAGTTCGTTTTCAGATATCTCGGCAAGGGCAGCAAGTGGTGTGCGGCACGAACCATCCAAAACCTTTAAAAATCCGCGCTCAGCAGTAACCGCCAAATGGGTTTCATCATGGTTCAAGGGTGCGAGCAAGTTTGCAGTTTCTGCATCATTTTCGAAGATCTCGATGCCAATGGCACCTTGCGCGACGGCGGGCAACATATCATCAGCGCTCACGTGTGCTGTGATCTTGCCAGCCATGCCAAGCCGGTTGAGCCCGGCACAGGCAAGAAAGGTCGCTGTGGCCTGACCCTCAGCAAGTTTGCGCAAGCGGGTTTCTACATTGCCGCGAAACTGAATGACCTCAACATCAGGCCGCATGCGCTTTATCTGTGCCTGCCGGCGCACCGATGATGAGCCAACAATTGCGTTTTGGGGCAATGCGGCAATGCTGTCATATTCAAGACTGATAAACCCGTCGCGCACATCTTCGCGCGGTAACAGGCAATCGATCACCAGACGATCGGGCAATTCGGCTGGCATATCCTTCATAGAATGCACCGCCATGTGAATGTCGCCTGCAAGCAGTGCCTCTTCAATCTCTTTGGTGAAAAGTCCCTTGCCGCCGATTTCTGAGAGTGGCCTGTCACGCACCCTGTCGCCGGTTGTCGTGATAACAACAATTTCAATCTGATCTTCATTCAGCCCATGTGCCGTCATAAGCTGCTGTCGGGTCTCGTGGGCCTGCGCAAGTGCCAGGGGAGATCCTCGTGTGCCGATTTTTAAAATGCCCGTTTGCACAAACTGTGCCTTTCTGCTTTACGTCTGGTTTTGCGGGCAATCTTTATAGGAAAGCGCTCTTGAGGCAAAGTCTGAACATTCTCGGCATTGAAACATCCTGTGATGAGACCGCAGCGGCCGTGCTGCGCATTGATGGTGATGCGGGAACGGTTCTTTCCGATGTGGTGCTATCGCAACTGGAAGATCATGCACCTTACGGCGGTGTTGTGCCGGAAATTGCCGCACGCGCCCATGTCGCCCATCTTGATGGCCTGATCGCGCGCGCTGTTTATGAAGCAAAACTGAGCTTTGCCGATATCGATGGTGTGGCCGCAACCGCCGGCCCTGGACTGATCGGTGGCGTGCTTGCAGGGCTTACGACAGCTAAATCAATCGCGATGTCACTCAACAAGCCCTTGGTTGCGGTGAACCACCTTGAAGGGCACGCCCTTACGCCCAGGCTAACCGATGGGCTCGACTTTCCTTACTTGTTGCTGCTTGTTTCTGGAGGGCACAGCCAGATCGTCGCCATAAACGCGCTGGGCGACTACACCCGGCTTGGTACCACGATAGATGATGCGCTGGGTGAAGCCTTCGACAAGACGGCGAAATTGCTGGGCTTGCCTTATCCTGGTGGACCAGCGGTTGAAAAGGCAGCGCTTTCAGGAGATGGCAAGCGCTTTTCGTTTCCGCGCCCGCTTAAAGGAAAAGACAATTGCGACTTTTCGTTTTCGGGCCTTAAAACCGCCGTGCGCCGGGCAGCCCTTGAGCTTGAGCCGGTGAGCGAACGAGACATTGCTGATATTTGCGCCAGCTTTCAGGAAGCCGTTATCGAGACCATTTCTGACCGGCTTAAAAAAGCTCTTGCCCGTTTCCGCATGGCGCATCCTATAGCGCGCCAGCCCAAGCTGGTGATCTCTGGCGGTGTGGCGGCCAACCAAGCCCTTGCAAGCGGTCTTGAGAAACTTGCCCTTGAAGACGGATTTAAACTGATTGTACCACCGGCGCATTTGTGCACCGATAATGCGGTTATGATCGCCTGGGCAGGAGGTGAGCATTTGCTGGCAGGCCACAGCGATGAGCTGGATGCCATGGCGCGCGCGCGCTGGCCCTTGGATAGTGTTTCCGATCCGGTTATGGGCTCAGGACAAAAAGGGGCCAAGGTATGAGCGAAGAAATCACGTCCATTGGCGTTGTGGGTGGTGGTGCATGGGGTACCGCGCTTGCAACCGTTGCCGCGCGCGCTGGCCATGAGGTGCGGATTTGGGCGCGCGAAGACGAGGTTGTGAGCGCAATAAATGAAAGCCGCGAAAACGATGTGTTCCTGCCCGGTGTGACCTTGCCTGACACCATTCACGCGGTGCGCGATTTGTCGGAAATGCGCGGCATGCACGCCATATTGCTGGTGGCACCCGCACAAGCAACGGACGCCGTTTCATCAGCACTGTCTCCCCATGTTGAGGAAGGTACGCCAGTTCTGATTTGCGCCAAGGGGATCGAACAGAAAACCGGACGCTTTATGTCTGATATTCTCAGTGAGACCATACCGCAGGCAGCCTGCATCGTGCTATCTGGCCCCAGTTTTGCAGCAGATGTGGCGCGCGGATTGCCCACTGCCGTAACGCTTGCAGCCTCTTCGCAAGAGGGGGCAACGCCGGTTGCAAGTGCCTTGGCTATTCCCACCTTCCGGCCCTACATTTCAAACGATGTGCGCGGCGCACAAGTGGGTGGTGCTGTGAAAAACGTGCTGGCGATCGCCTGTGGCATTGTTGATGGCAAAGGGTTTGGAGAGAGTGCACGGGCAGCACTCACAGCGCGCGCCTTTGTCGAGCTGCAACGCTTTGGCAAAGCGCTTGGCGCGAAAACTGAAAGTCTCGCTGGATTGTCTGGCCTGGGCGATCTCATTCTCACCTGCTCCAGCCAGCAATCGCGCAACATGTCTTTGGGCTTCGCGCTTGGCCAGGGCGCATCCATGCAAGACATCCTGGCAGAACGCAATTCAGTGAGCGAGGGGGTTTACACCGCGTCGATCTTGGCCAAACTGGCACAGGAAAAAAATATCGATATGCCCATCAGCGGTGCAGTTAACGCCATTGTATCTGGCACCCATTCCGTTGATGAAAGTATTGAAAACTTGCTCAACCGCCCGCTGCGGGCAGAACATCTCTAGGGAGAGAATAAATGCTTTATGCTGTGATATGCACAGACAAACCAAACAGCGTCGATAAACGCATGTCGATGCGGCCAGATCACGTGAAATTTCTGGAAGCCATGGGCGACAGGCTAAAGGCGGCTGGCCCGTTCATGGATGATTCTGGAAACCCGTCTGGTTCGCTGCTGATTGTTGAAGCATCAAACCGCGATGAATGCCTCGCCATCACCCAGGAAGACCCTTATGCGGAAGGCGATTTGTTTGAATCGGTCGAAATCAGGCCGTGGAATTGGGTTTTCAAAAACCCGGAAGGATAATTTATGCCCTATTGGTTATTTAAATCCGAGCCCTTTAAGTGGTCTTGGGAAGAACAAAAGGCCGAAGGTGATCAAGGTGCTGAATGGGACGGCATCCGCAATTATCAGGCGCGCAACAATATGCGCGAAATGCAGCTTGGCGATCTTGGGTTTTTCTATCATTCCAATGAGGGTTTGGACGTTGTCGGCATTGTTGAGGTTTGTGCCCTGTCGCACCCCGACACCACCACCGACGATGAACGTTGGGATTGCGTTGACGTGAAAGCCGTATGCGATGTTCCAGAGCCGGTAACGCTTAAAGCGGTTAAAGCCAATCCGAAGCTTGCCGAAATGGCGCTTGTGAAGTCCATGCGGCTTTCTGTACAACCTGTAAGACCAGATGAGTGGGAAGAAGTGTGCCGCATGGGCGGGATGAAAAAAATACCAAAGAGCAAAAATGACTGAACAAAATCTAGATATTAAAGACTGTACCAACGACACCTGCCCATGGTCGGGGAAGCCGGTTTCCGCCGATTCCCTCACCCTTTACAAAGGCAAGGTGGTTGGATTTTGCAATACCGGCTGTCGCGACAAGTTTGAAACAGCGGTTGGCCATTTTGAAAAGACATTGTCCAAGGATTAGCCCGTGGCCTTTTCAGGATTAAGCTATGTCGCGGTGATCGCTGCGGCCATTGCCGGATATGCATTTGGCGCTCTTTATTACGGCCTGCTCGGCAAACGTTGGATGGCAGCGCTCAACATGGCCGAGCAGCCAAAACCAACACCAGCACCTTTTATCATTGCGTTTTTGTGCCAGCTTTTCATGGCCTGGATGATGGCCGGTGTTATTGGTCATCTTGGTGAAATATCTTTTGTGCGCTCTGTTCTTGCAGCGCTTTTTGTGTGTACCGGGTTTATCCTCACCACCATGATGGTAAACCACCGGTTTCAGGGCGCAAGCTGGCAGCTCACCCTTATCGACGGACTTCACTGGATAGGCGTGTGTTTGATTATGGGCGCGGTGATCGGCTTAATCGGGCTTTAGAGCTTCACTACAATTTTGCCTTTGGCGGCACGGTTGGCGAGCACTTCCAAGGCTTCAACCGTGTCTTCAATGCTGAACACCTTGTCCACATGGGGTTTAACCTTTCCCTCTTCGCACCATTGAACAAGCGCCTGCATATTTGCCTGATGGCGCGCTGGCTCACGGGCAATAAACGATCCCCAGAACACACCTTGAACATCACAGCCCTTGAGCAGCACCAGGTTGAGCGGGATCTTGGGAATATCGCCTGCCGCAAACCCGATCACCAGAAAGCGCCCTTTCCAGTTAGTTGCCCGCAAGGCCTGTTCTGCCAGATCACCACCCACAGGGTCGTAAACCACATCAGCACCCTTGCCGCCGGTAAGCTCTTTAAGGCGCTCTTTTAGGTTTTCCTCGCGGTAGTTGAGAACCTCATCAGCGCCAAGAGATTTGCAGAACTCAAGCTTATCGGCAGAAGATGCACAGGCAATCACGCGTGCGCCCATGGCTTTGCCAATTTCAACCGCGGCCTGGCCCACACCGCCCGAGGCACCAAGTACCGCAAGGGTTTCACCTGGTTGTAAATCGGCCCGATCGCGCAAGGCATGCAAGGTTGTGCCATAGGTGACGGTGAGGCCCGATGCCACGTTCATGTCGAAGCCTGCTGGAAGCGGCACAGCCATTTCAGCTTTCACCACCACCTGTTCCCGGCACCCGCTCCAGCCCGTATAGGCCATCACTGCATCGCCCGGCGCTAAAGATGTAACGCCATCACCAATTGCTGCCACCCGGCCGGCAACCTCTGCTCCTGGAGAAAATGGCCGCGCGGGTTTATATTGATATTTGTCCTCGATGATGAGTGTGTCGAAGAAGTTGAGCGCTGCGGCTTCAACCGTGATAACAACCTCACCAGCACCTGCCGTGGGCGCATCAATTTCTGAAAGTTCAAGAGTGTTCGGTGGACCTGGTTCAACAGAGAGAATTGCTTTCACGGGATTAAGGCTTTCAGCTGGAGTGAGAAGATAAAGTGCGCGGATATTTTGCCATCGGCCTTGAAGGCATATCAAAACCCATGAACGCGGGCAATGTTATCCGTTCAGCCCACGCCTTTGGGGCAAGTTTTGTGTTTGCGGTTGATGCCCATGCGCGGGTGCGCAAGGCAAAATCTGATACCTCTAAAACACCACAGCATTTGCCCTATTATTTGTGGGACAGCATCGAGGATATCGAACTTCCGCAAGATTGTGTGTTGGTGGGGGTTGAGCTGACCGATGAGGCAACCGAATTACCGAGCTTTCGTCACCCGCTGCGCGCTGCGTATGTATTTGGGCCAGAACGAGGATCACTTTCGGCTGAAATGATTGCGCGCTGCGACCATCTTGTAAAAATCCCCACCAGCTTTTGCATAAACGTTGCAACGGCAGGTGCAATTGTTATGTATGATCGCGCGATAAGCCTTGGAAACTATCCCTGCCGGCCGGTGACACCCAATGCAAAGCGGGCACCATCCTACAAACATGTGCACGGCGAGCCACGAAAAAGACAAAAAAGCGAATAATAACGGCCTTGGCTTATACTATTTAACTGAGTATTTACCATATTTAGCGAGTTCTATTAGAGTAAACGTCAAACTTTTGCCGCCTTCCCCGCACAGGGTGCGTCCGGGCGAACGGCGGTTAAGAGCCGACCATAAAACTAATGAACGCAAGCGTATAAATGCGGAATCACATGAATACAGTAATTTCAAAAAAATACCTCGTGCCAATGCTTGGTGCAGCAGCTTTGTTTGCCACACCAGCACATGCACAAGAACCAACAGAAATCGGCACTTTTGGTGATTGGAAAGCATACTCTTACAGCTCGGATGGCGGTAAAGTTTGCTACATCATTTCACAACCCAAAGAATCGTCGCCAAAAGATGTAAAGCGCGATCCGGTACACTTCATCGTGACCCATCGCACAAAGGGTAAGTCACGCAACGAAGTGAACACCATCATCGGCTATCCGTTTAAAAAGGGTAGCTATGCGACCTTGCAGATTGATGGCAACGCCTATGAGTTGTTCACCAATGGCGATGGTGCCTGGCTTGACTCCAAGGACAAGGACAGCCGCGTTGTGGCAGGCATGAAACGGGGCCGCAAAATGAGCGTCAAAGGGGTAAGTTGGCGGGGTACAAAAACCTCAGATGCATACTCATTGAGCGGCGTAACAGCAGCTATGAAAGCGATTGACGACGCTTGTAAATAGCGTTCACCGTTACCAATTAAGTTTGCATACCAGCCCGCCTTTTGAGATAAGGGCGGGCTTTTGCTATAAAGGCGCTTCTCGAGGAATGAGATGACAACGCTCGATCTGACATATGCCAACCCAAATGCGCCAACTGTGGATGCGACAGCAGCTCCGGTTGTGGAAATTGATACGCGCCTTGAGCTGATCGGACTTTCCAGGCCTGAGCTCATCGCGGCGCTGGGTGATGCTGGCGTTCCTGAGAAGCAGCGTCGCATGCGCGCCAACCAAATTTGGCAATGGGTCTACCATTATGGGGTCACTGAATTTGACGCCATGACGAATATCTCAAAGGATTTGCGCCAACAGCTGAGCGCCCACTTTGCCATCACCCGGCCCGAGATCGTTAGCGAGCAAAAATCGGTCGACGGCACACGCAAATGGCTGTTCCGGTTGGCACCTGATGAGTTTGGCACCGCCCAAGAAGTCGAGACTGTATACATCCCGGAAGAAAACCGGGGCACTTTGTGCATATCCAGCCAGGTTGGCTGCACGCTTACCTGCACCTTCTGCCACACCGGCACGCAAAAGCTGGTGCGTAATCTGACACCAGGTGAAATCGTACAGCAGATTATGGTGGCCCGCGACAGGTTGGGTGAATGGCCAGAAGAGCTGAGCGGCAATCCAAATGCGCCAGTTGGCGGGCGTTTCATCACCAATGTTGTGTTGATGGGCATGGGCGAGCCGCTCTATAATTTCGACAACGTCAAACAGGCCATGGAGATCGTCACCGATGATGCGGGCTTAAGCCTGTCGCGCCGGCGCATCACACTGTCAACTTCCGGCGTTGTGCCAGAAATTGAAAGATGTGGCGATGAGATCGGCGTCATGCTTGCGATCTCGCTGCATGCCACCCGTGATGAGATCCGCAACGAGCTGGTGCCGCTCAATAAGAAATATCCCATTTCTGAGCTTCTAGATGCGTGCCGGAACTATCCCGGTGTTTCGAATGCGCGGCGCATCACTTTTGAGTATGTCATGTTAAAGGGTGTGAACGATCAGGTGGCTCATGCGCGCGAATTGGTGCGACTGTTGAAAGGTATTCCTGCCAAGGTGAACCTTATTCCGTTCAACCCATGGCCCGGCTCGCCTTATGAATGTTCTGATTGGGAAACCATTGAGGCGTTTGCCGAAGTGGTCAACAAGGCGGGCTATTCCAGCCCGGTGCGCACCCCGCGCGGCCGCGATATCATGGCCGCCTGCGGGCAGTTGAAATCGGCATCAGAGAAATTGAGCGCCAAGGAGCGCAAGGCGCTGCTGGACGCCGGTTAGAGCCGAAGCGAATTACCCGCCAGCCCCAAGGGCCTGATCAAGGCGGTCATCGCCCCAGTAAAGTTCACCATCAACGATAAAACTCGGTGCGCCGAAAATGCCGAGCTCCATTGCCTCTGCGCTTCTGGTTTTCAGCGCTTGTTTCACATCATCTTCCCCCATGCGCGATAGCCAGTGCGCCGGATCGGCCCCAGCCCTGAGCACTATCTCTGACAGGGTGTCTGGGTCAGCGATGTTTTTGCCAGCGCCAAATTGTGCCGCATAGACGCCCTTGCAATAGTCTACAAACCACGGCTCGTCTTGGGCGGCCAGGGCAAGGCGCGCGGCAGACAAGCTGTTTTGCGGAAACGGATCGGGCGTCACAAAGGGCAGATTTCTGTGCGCGCACAGCCGCTCCATATCGCGCCACATATAGTCGCCCTTTGCCTTGTAAATGTTGAAGGGGGAATTATCCCACCCTTGCGCCTTGAAAATGGGCCCCAGCGGAAAGGGTTTCCAGTCGATCTCAAAGCCTGCTTCAGCGGCGCGTTCTTCAATGCGCATGATGGAGAGATAGGAATAGGTTGAGGCGAACTCAAACCAGAATTGAACAGATTTTGCGGTCACGCTATACCCTCCTTAAGCTATTAACAAAATCTATCAGCTCGAGGAGCGTTGCGCCATATGACCCGGGTCCTATTCGTGTGTTTGGGCAATATCTGCCGTTCGGCCATGGCGGAAGGTGTGTTCAAGGCCAAGGCTGAGACGTCAGGGTTGGACGCGCACGTCGCCTCTGCAGGCACCAGTTCATGGCATATTGGCGAGGCGCCAGACCCGCGTGCGCAAGAGATGGCTTTAAGCCGGGGTATTGATATTTCTGATCAACGCGGCCACCAGATGAGCGCTGAGGAATTTGCCGATTACGACTACATCATCGCCATGGATGCCAGCAATCTGGCGAAACTCCGCGCGCTGGGCCCCGCGCGTGATCATCATAAAATTCACATGATGCTGAACTTTGCAGACGGCATAAATGAAACCGATGTGCCTGATCCTTATTATGGCGGGCCGGATGGGTTTGAAGATGTAATGGACATGATCGAGGCGGCAAGTGATGGGCTGATTGCCCATATTCAGGCCAAATCGTAAGCTTCTTCAATGAGATATGGCCCGCCGCCGGTTGACGGCTTGGCGGAGAACAATACAAAGCGCGACACGTCAAACACTGCGCTTTTAAACCCTGCATTACGGGCAAGAAAACCCTCCACATCCAGGCTGTTTGTTTTGCCGCGCATGCGGGCAAGGGTGACATGGGGTGAAAATTTGCGCCCCTCCGGGTCCAGGCCCGCCATTTGGCACATGCGCTCCTGGCGGGCGTGCAAATCGATGAGGTCTTGGCAAGGCGCAACCCCTGCCCAGAGTGATCGTATTTTAGTTACGGAACCGAAATGACCCACATTTTCCAAAGATAGCGAGAAAGCATCACCCACGGTTTGAGACATGAGGTTTGCAACATCGCGCGCCGTGCCATCATCTATGTCGCCGATGAAACGCAGTGTGATGTGATAGTTTTCAGGGTCAATCCAGCGCGCGCCTTCAAGCCCGCCGGTGAGCATGCGCACGTCATCGCCAACGCTTGCGGGGATTTCTATCCCTGTAAACAAGCGCGGCATGCCCCTTACTCCGCTTTCTGGGTTGAGGCGATTAACGCTTCAACCGCAGGGAGGATATTCTCCACAATTACATCTACACCCTTTTCGTTGGGGTGAATGCCATCAGCCTGGTTAAGCTCCGGCAGTGCAGCCACGCCCTCCAGAAAGAACGGATAGAGCGCCACTTCGTGCTTTTTCGCAAGGTCGGGATAGATGGCGTTAAATTTCGCGCCATAGGTCGCGCCCATATTGGGGGGCGCCACCATGCCGGCAATCAACACCTTGGCGCCTTTGGCTTTGAGCCGGGTAATCAGTTCATCGAGAGCTTTAGCGGTTTCCTCAGGTGCCACACCGCGCAGTGCATCGTTTGCCCCCAGTTCGACGAGCACCATATGGGTGCCATCGGCCACTGCCCAATCAAGCCTGGACAACGCCCCAGACGATGTATCCCCAGATACGCCGGCATTTTCGACCTTCACATTACTGCCTTTGGCGCTGAGCGCTTTTTGCAATCTATCGGGAAAACTTGCCCCTGCAGCCAGGCCATAACCCGCAGTTAGGCTGTCGCCGAGGACGACAAGACGCAGCGACGGATTTTGCGCCATGCATACGTTCATAAAAAGAACACACGAAAATATGAAACCAAGAAATAGCTTGAACATGGTCTAAACAGATCCTAACTCGTACAAATTATTAAATGGCCTTTACACACCGTTCTATCAAGGATTGATTTTTGGCTTCCCCTTCAAAACCTCTTGTACAGCTCAAAGACGTACACCTCACATTGCCTTCAAAAGCGGGCCCTGTAGATATTTTGCGCGGCATTGATTTAGACGTCGATAGCGGCGTGGCACTTGGTGTTGTGGGTGCGTCTGGTTCGGGCAAAACCACCTTGTTGATGGTGCTTTCCGGTCTGGAAAGTGTCTCAAGCGGTACCGTAACGGTGGCGGGCCAAGACCTGAACGGGCTTGATGAGGATGCGCTTGCCCTGTTCCGCCGCGATAATGTGGGGATTGTGTTTCAGGCATTTCATCTCATTCCCACAATGACGGCGCTAGAAAATGTCGCCATTCCGCTGGAGTTCAGAGGGCTTCCGGATGCCTTTGATAAAGCGGGGGAACGGCTTGAGCGCGTCGGGTTGGGCCACAGGTTGCACCATTATCCAGGCCAGCTTTCTGGCGGTGAACAACAACGGGTCGCGATTGCCCGCGCTTTGGCAGCAGGGGCAAAACTTATTCTGGCCGATGAACCCACGGGAAATCTTGATCACGACACGGGCGAGCAAATCGTTGATTTGCTGTTTTCCTTGCAGCACGAGGAAGGCACAACGCTGATGCTGGTGACCCATGATCCCAAGCTCGCTGCGCGCTGTGATCGTGTGGTGAAGGTGGCCGACGGGCAGATCATCTCTGATGAGATGAATGCAAAGCAAACGCCCGAGCCTGTTTCATGAGTGTGATTGAAGCCAACAGGCCACCAATTGCTGCTCCTGTAAACGCCATGCCATCGTTTAAGAACCTGCAGCTTGCATTCAGGCTCGCCTGGCGCGAACTGCGGTCTGGTCTTCAGGGGTTTTACATTTTTCTTGCCTGTCTGGCGCTTGGCGTAGGCGCCATTGCTGCGATTGGCTCGCTGTCGCAATCCATTTATTCAGGCCTTGCCGAGGAAGGTCAGTCCATTTTGGGGGGTGATGCGGAACTGCGCCTTGTGCATCGGAAAATGACCGATGAAGAGCGCGCCTGGGCCGCCACCAAGGGCGATATTGTTGAGCTTGCGACCCTGCGCGCCATGGCCTCTTCCCCTGATGCACAGAACACGGCACTGGTTGAGATCAAAGCCATTGACGATACCTACCCCAATTATGGCGTATTGGCGTTGAAAGACGGTGCAGAACAGGCATCCTCGCTTGCCCTTAAGGATGGCCGCCATGGCATCATTGTAGACGCAGCGCTGTTGCCGCGTCTTGGTGTGAAGCAAGGCGATGTGTTGCGCATTGGCGAGACGGAAGTTGACGTGCGTGCCGTCATCGAAAAAGAGCCTGACCGGGTTGCGGGCGGCTTTTTCTTCGGCCCCCGGGTGATGATGAGCAAACAAGCGCTAGACGCCACCAAGCTGGTACAACCTGGATCGCTCGTTCATTGGCATTACAAGTTTAAATTGCCTGCACCGGCAGGAAATGACGCAGTTGAGGCCTTTACCAAGCAGGCAGAAGAAGATTTTCCCGACGCGGGCTGGCGGGTGCGTTCGCGCGCCAATGCGGCACCGGGCATTCAGCGGTTTGTCGACAGGTTGGCATTGTTCCTGACTTTGGTTGGCTTGACCGCCCTTATTGTTGGCGGCGTGGGCATTGGCAACGCGGTAGGTAATTTTCTTGATGCCCGCCGGCGCAACATCGCCATGCTGAAATGCCTCGGCGCACCGGGCGGCACCATATTCGCCACTTATCTTTTCCAGGTGTTGATGATGGCCGCTCTTGGCATCGCTGCAGGCCTTGTAATTGGCGCCATCGCGCCACTTTTAATGGCGGAAACGCTGAAAGGTGCACTTCCGGTTGCCATTGAGATGCAGCTTCACGCAGCCCCCTTGCTGCGGGCTGCAGGTTTCGGCCTTCTGGTCACGCTTGTATTTGCCATTTGGCCGCTTGGCCGCGCGCGCGAATTGCCGGCAACGGCTCTTTTTCGTGCAGAGCTTACGCCCGCCAGCGCTCTGCCGCGTCTGCCATACATCATTGCGACCGTGCTGGCGCTCGCGGCGCTCATTGCGCTTGCAGTGGTAGCGTTCCCTGAGCGCAATATTACGTTTTATTATGCGCTCGGCCTGGTCGCGAGCTTCACCGTGTTGTGGTTCTTGGCGAAGGGTTTGATGCGCGTTGCCCGCGCCTTGCCGCGCCCGAAGAACACGTCTGCCCGATTGGCCATTGGCAATTTACACCGCCCTGGCGCGCCAACTGTATCTATTGTTGTATCACTTGGTCTTGGGTTGGCATTGTTTGTGACGCTTGCCCTGCTCGACAGCAATATGTCGCGCGAACTTAAACAAACTTTGCCTGGCAAAGCGCCTGCCTTTTTCTTTGTCGACGTGCAGCCCAACGCGCTCGATCAATTCACAACCATGGTGGAAGACAATGGCGGTATTGAACGCATCGATACGGTGGCCATGTTGCGCGGGCGCATTACGCAGGTGAAGGGCGTGCCTTCATCTGAAGTGAAACCCCATCCAGATGCCGCCTGGGCCCTGCGCGGTGATCGCGGTATCACCTATTCCGACACCATTCCTGAAGGTTCAACCATTGTCAGCGGCGAATGGTGGCCCAAGGACTATGCGGGCCCGCCGCTTGTTTCATTCACCGAAGACATTGCCAACGGGCTTGATCTCAAGGTGGGTGATGAAATCACCGTCAACGTTTTGGGGCGCGAGATTAGCGCCAAAGTCGCCTCAACCAGGGCAGTGGAGTGGCGCTCGCTTGGCATTAATTTCGTGCTCGTGTTTTCGCCAAACACCTTGCGCGCTGCACCGCATACTTTCCTGGTGACCACCGTTATGGACGACACTAAGGAAGACGCGCTAATGACAAAGGTTGCCGGGAATTTCCCTGCCGTTACCATTGTGCGGGTGAAAGAGGCGCTGGATGCGATAAATTCCCTGCTCAGTAAATTACTGTTTGCGGTGCGCGGCTCAAACCTCATCACACTGCTTGTGGGCGTATTGGTGTTGGCTGGTGCTATGGCAACCGGCCTTCGATCGCGCATTTATGATGCGGTGATATTGAAAACCCTAGGAGGAACCAGGCGGGTTCTGCTTGGGGCGTTCCTTATGGAATATGCCCTGCTGGGGGCTGTAACATCCCTGTTTGCGCTGGCAGCTGGCGTGATCGCATCTTACGTGATCATAACTTTGGTGATGGATTTCACCTGGGCATTCGCGCCTGTTCCGGCATTTCTCACCGTGATTGGCGCGACTATTGCAACAGTGCTCGCCGGTCTGGCGACCACGTGGCGAGCACTGACTGCAAAGGTTTCACCCGTATTGCGCACGGAGTAAGCGTGTTGCTTATTCTGCAGATGCTGTGAGCAATGGCGTGATGCGGCGCACGGCCACGCGGCGGTTGCGGCGCTCGGCCCCATCGGTTGGAATTTTCAGATAGTCCTCACCATAGCCTTCCGCCACCAGGTTTTTGGCCGGCACATCAAAGGTGTCGACCAGTGCCTGGCGCACAGAGTTTGCCCGGCGGATCGACAGGAACAGGTTTGAATCATCCGTGCCAACTGCATCCGTGTGGCCCTCGATTAGAAAAATTTCATCAGGGTTTTCATTGGTCAATGTGAGGATCACATCAGCCAGACGGGCAAGTTTCGAAATCTGAAACTCCGGCACCTGATCATCGCCAGTGGCAAAGGTGATGGTGTCCAGATCTACCCGTCGCACAGATGAGCGCAGGTTGGTGTCTTGCGTCACCTCTTCAATGGTGTGTGCGCGAACAGGCGCCTGCACGGGAGGTGCAAGAAACGCTTCTTGCAGCTGTACATCGGTTGCATAACGGTCTTCCACCACATAGCGCTCTACTGGAATGGGCAGCGGGATGGGAAGGAAGATATTGATGTCGCGATCACCATGGCGCACCCGGTGGCGGCGGCCATTGTGCGACCAGCGCTCTTCATAGCCATAGGCATCGAACACACGGCGGTCGATGACATAACCATCACGATCACGGATCACCACGACCTTGGATCCATCAGCAAAATGGCGCACGGTGCGGGTTGTGCCGTTCGCACGGGTTACTCTCTTGCGGTCGATCACACGGCGTCCGCCACGATTTGTGCGACGTACGCGCTTTCGGTTGTCATTCTCGACTTTGCGGCGCAGCACACGGCCATTGCGGTCGCGCACAATGCGCACGTGGGCACCATCGGCCCGGCGGCGGATTTCGGTGGTTGTGCCATCGCGGTTGCGGCGCGTCCCGCTCACCACTGCAGCGGCAGGTGCATTGAGTGCGCGGCGCACTTTGCGAGAGTTTTTCGCCTTGATTACTTTGCGATTGAGAACCTTGCCGTTGCGGCCACGTTCAACAATAACCAATGAACCATCCTTGCGGCGGAACTTCGAGCGTGAAACCACCTTTGAACGCGCCGGTTTTGCACTGCGTAAGACCCCATCGCCAGCTTTTTTGAACTTCAAACGCTCTGTGGCGCGGCGTTGGCGCTCGCGTTGTGCGCGTTTTTTGGCACGAGCATCTTGCAGAATGCGCTGGCCGTTGCGTTGCCTTTGCTGGGTATTCCAGTTTGATTGCGCATCTCTTTCGGCACTAAATATGCCACTTTGAGAACGGCGGGCTTGTTGACGGCGATTTTGCTCCGCGATGGCGCGGCCTAGCGCGGCAGCTGGGTTGCGGCGTTTTTTTGCCTCTTCAGCACGTTCATTTGCAGCAGCTTGTTCACGGCGCTTTTTTGCAGCGGCCTGCTGGCGGCGTTTTTTTGCCTCATCAGCACGTTTTTTTGCTGCCGCTTGCTCGCGACGTTTCTTGGCTTGAGCTGCGCGTTTACGAGCAGCCTTTTGTTGAGCCTTCTTTTGTGCCTTTTCAGCGCGGCGCTGCGCTTTTTCCGCCGCTCGTTTCTGTTTCTTTAGTATGTTTTGGTTTTTCTGGGCTTGCGTCGTCGATTGTGCCGAAACCTCAGACAAAGGCGCGGCTGTCAGCCACACAAATGAGAGAAATAGGCTCGTAAATATTAGTTTCTGAGGTCGGAATTTCTGGAATAACATCACTACAAATCTCCAATTTTCATTGGGCAAAAAGTGACAAGCCCGCCCACTGGACTGTTCAAAAATCTACTAAAATAGAGATGAACCAAGGATGAACATTCAATTCATGTGCATTTTTCTTTAATTTTGGCCAGATTAATAGAAAAATTTGCCATTCGGTAACTTGCAAATTGAACGCAAAAACATCATATTCCGTATAAATAGTAGCGCCATTGAAAGGGAAGAGTACTATGGCAGAATTTGAACAACGCTCTGCGGTCTCGCAAACAAGCACGCGAACGCAAGAGTTAGATGAAGGCCTTCGCGCTTATATGCTGAAGGTTTACAACTACATGGCACTGGGTGTTGCCTTTACAGCCATTGTATCGCTGTTCATGGTCAATAACCCTGCGCTTATGCAAACGGTTGCGCTTGGCCCCATGAAATGGGTGCTGTTTGTTGGCGTTCTGGGGCTTGGCTGGTTTGCACCTAAGCTCATTTTCTCACAGAATGCAGCTCTCGCACAGCTGTGTTACTGGGGTTATGCCGCTTTGTGGGGACTGCTCATCTCGCCGATGATCTATCTTTACATGAGCCAAGACCCGGGCATTATCGTGCAAGCGCTTGGAATTACCGCTGTAACATTTGGTGCAGTAAGCCTGTTTGGCTACACCACCAAGAAAGATCTCTCGCCTTTCGCGACGTTCTTCATGATTGCAACGATCGGCATTCTGTTGGCAATGCTTGTTAACGTGTTTTTCTTGCAATCAACAATGTTCAGCCTGATCACATCATGCGTCGTTGTGTTGCTGTTTGCGGGCATCACCGCATGGGAAACACAGATGATCAAAGAGATGTACTATGAAGGCGATGCAGCAGGTCTGCACAACCAGAAAGCCATCTTTGGTGCTTTCATGCTGTATGGCAGCTTCATCACTATGTTCATCCATATCCTGAACATTTTGGGTATCATGAACAGCGATTAGTCAACGCGCAGTGTTGCGCAAAAAAACAAACCCCCGGATGGTTTCCCACCCGGGGGTTTTTTTGACGCCTCCCTTATAAGTTTTGTCAGCGCCAAAAATTCAAACTCAAACTTTACTTTTACACACTCACCAGGCGCGGGCGCCTATCAATAATTTTAAGCACCTGCGCCAGATCGTGGCCACGCCGCAATACCATACCGGCCGCGTTGACCACGCTATACGCTCCTTGTTTACGTGCCAATTTTGGCTGTTTTTCGACGCGATACAAAGGCATTTCACTGGCGCGGCGGAAAATCGAAAAAACCGCATGATCTTTGTCGTGATGGATGGCGTAATCACGCCATTCGCCATCAGCAACTCTGCGCCCATAAACACCAAGGATGGTGTTGAGCTCTTTGCGGTCAAACGATGTATATGGGGGTGCTTTGATATTGCCGGAAAAGCTACGTGCAACTTCCGGCACGCTGGCTTTGTGGCCATTTGTGCGGTGGGTGGTCGTTTTCTCATCACGGGGTCGGGATTGACCAATCCGTTCCCCGAACAAAACTATGGGTTCAGTTTCGCTCATGCCCCTCCTCGATCTCTAATAACCCTTTGCATTACAAAGGGTTTAACCTCAATCCATCCATGATGACCAAGATTGGCGCGAATTGCAAGCGTGGCCATTAAGCCTGCCATCAAATCTCACATGAAGTTTCACATTTCCGCCAGAATCCGGTCTTTATGAGAACATGATAGAAAGTCACTCTATCATCGTTGCCTCTAACGGCCCGGTTCGCGAAGACATCGGTTATCAGCCCCCCAGCCCCCCGATTGTCTATAGAGTTTCGAACCGGGCCTTTTTTCTTTTTACACCCCCTAAAACCCCTTGAAGATGCCGGTGAAAATCCAATATATCGGCCAAGTCTTTTTATGTTTTCGAGGAGTTGAAGGTGATGGCGGCAGCTGCGCAAACCCATGAATTTCAGGCTGAAGTGGCAAAGCTTTTGCATCTCATGGTGCATTCGGTATATTCCGAACGGGAAGTGTTTCTGCGCGAACTTATATCCAATGGCGCGGATGCATGTGATAAACTGCGCTACGAGGCAATCACCCAGCCGGAATTGTTGAGCGGTGATCCTGACCTGCAGATCTCGATCACTTTTGATGAGAAAGCTTCAACCCTCACAGTTGCTGACAATGGTGTCGGCATGAACCATGATGAGCTTGTTTCAAACTTAGGCACCATCGCGCGTTCCGGCACCAAGGCGTTTATGGAAAGCGCGAAAGATGATGAGAACGACGAGAATGTAAATCTCATCGGCCAGTTTGGTGTTGGCTTTTATTCAGCCTTTATGGTGGCCAGCAAGGTCAATGTTTACGCGCGGCGCGCTGGTGATGAACAAGGCTGGGTGTGGACATCTGACGGCACTGGCAAATTCACAATCAAGAAAAGCGATAAGGCGCCTGAACGCGGCACCCGTATAGAGCTGAAACTGCGCAAGAAAGATGCTGAATTTCTTGAAGATATGAACTTGCGGCGCATTGTGCGCACCTATTCTGATCATATCGCCATTCCGATCATGCTGTATGATGCCAGCAAGGAAGAAAGCGATGAGGAAGATGCGCAGCTTAATGCAGCAAGCGCTCTTTGGACCCGCGCGAAATCCGACATTAGTGAAGAACAGCACAAAGAATTCTTCGGCCATATCTCTGGCCTTTACAACGATCCCGCACTCACCATTCACTACCGCGCCGAGGGTCGTCATGAATACAATGTTTTATTGTATATTCCAGGTGAGCAGCCTTACGATCTATTTGATCCCGAACGGCGCGGCAAGCTGAAGCTTTATGTGCGTCGTGTGTTCATTTGTGATGATGCTGAGATTCTGCCCCCCTATTTGCGGTTTGTGCGCGGGGTGATCGATTCAGAAGATATGCCGCTGAACATTTCCCGCGAGATGCTTCAGAACAATCCGATTGTTGCGCAAATCCGCAAAGCGGTGACAAAACGTGTTCTTTCTGAGCTTACCAAGCTTTCTAAG
Source organism: Hyphomicrobiales bacterium (assembly GCA_051010095.1). GTDB lineage: Bacteria > Pseudomonadota > Alphaproteobacteria > Rhizobiales > CAJQND01 > CAJQND01. Next base: position 731 of record JBPCVX010000206.1, on the reverse strand, counting down.
AAAGATGCTGAAGCCTACGAAAAAGTGTGGACGGCGCTTGGCCCGGTGATCAAGGAGGGGCTGTATGAAGATTTTGAGCGCCGCGATGATCTTTTTGCCCTTGCCCGGTTTGAAACCACCAAGGGCGATGGTCTGCGCACGCTCGCCGACTATGTGGCCGATATGAAGGAGAGCCAGACGGCGATTTATTTTATGACGGGCAATTCAAAGGAAGCGCTTGAGAACAGCCCACAGGTTGAAGGTTTCAAGGCACGCGGCATTGAAGTGCTATTGCTCACTGATCCAGTCGACAATTTCTGGACCACAACCGCCGTTGGTTTTGACGGCAAGCCATTCCGCTCGATTACGCAAGGCGCCTCAGACCTGGACGACCTTCCCGCCGAAGAGGAAAGTAAAGACCAAGACGGTGCAGACGATGCGGAGACGGCGACTTTGATTTCTGCCTTAAAGACTGCCCTTGGTGACAAGGTTTCCGATATCCGTAAATCATCCAGATTAACCGACAGTCCTGTATGCCTGGTGGCGGGTGAAGGCGGGCTCGATCGTAACCTTGAGAAAATTCTGCATGCCCAGAAAACTGCTGGCGTGGAGCGCACCTCACCTGTGCTTGAGATCAATGCAGGCCATGTATTGGTGAAAGCGTTGGCGCAAAAGGCTGGCGCGGACGGCGCTCAGGACGTTATTCCAGATGCTGCAGGGCTATTGCTTGATCAGGCATATATTTTGGACGG
>JBPCVX010000205.1:0-7131 GCA_051010095.1 Hyphomicrobiales bacterium | reverse complement strand
GACTCTGTGTTCAGCATCAATAATCTCAGCAATTTCGCACAGGAACCAAGGGTCGATAAAGCAGGATGCATAGATCTGCTCCTGGCTGGCGCCATGGCGCAGAGCTTGCGCAACTTTCAGCAAGCGGTCCGGTGTTGGGCGGCCAAGTGCTGCGCGAATAGCGTTCTTGTTCTCTGAAGGGTCATCGCCATATCCCTCAATCTCGATTTCATCGAGACCGGTGAGGCCAGTTTCCAACCCACGTAGTGCTTTTTGCAGGCTTTCCTTGAATGTGCGGCCGATTGCCATCACTTCGCCCACCGATTTCATAGAGGTGGAAAGCATGGGTTCAGCACCTGGGAACTTTTCAAAGGCAAAGCGAGGAATTTTTGTGACGACATAGTCTATCGTTGGCTCGAATGAGGCAGGCGTTGCGCCGCCGGTAATGTCGTTCTCGAGTTCATCCAGCGTATAACCAACCGCAAGCTTGGCAGCGATTTTGGCAATCGGGAACCCGGTCGCCTTAGAAGCAAGCGCAGATGAACGCGATACACGCGGGTTCATCTCGATCACCACGAGCCGTCCATCCTCAGGATTCACGGCAAACTGAACGTTAGACCCGCCGGTTTCCACACCAATTTCACGCAACACCGCAATCGAGGCATTGCGCATGATCTGGTATTCTTTGTCTGTCAAAGTGAGGGCAGGGGCAACAGTAATGGAATCACCTGTGTGCACGCCCATAGGGTCGATATTTTCAATGGAGCAAATGATGATGCAGTTATCGTCTTTGTCGCGCACCACCTCCATTTCAAACTCTTTCCAGCCTAAAACGCTTTCTTCTACCAACACTTCGTCGGTGGGCGATGCTTCAACGCCGGAAAGCACAAGGTCGTAAAGCTCTTCAAGGGTGTAGGCGATACCGCCGCCTTGGCCACCAAGGGTAAAGGAGGGACGCACAATGGCTGGCAAGCCTGTTACTTTATAGGCTTCAAGCGCCTGCAATTGCGCACGTAGGCGATATTCTTCACGCCTGGGAAGCTCAGTCGATTCCCATTCTTTACGGAACTGATTAAGAGCAGCTTTGCGCTCTTTTTCGTTGCTGTGTGCAGCTTCGACTTGGGCAATACCCTCGGCGCGCTGGGATTTGAACTGTGTTTTCAGCTCTGAATTGTTAACAAAGGCGGACTTGGGCGTATCGAGCTTGATCTTGCGCATGGCCTCACGGAAGAGATCGCGGTCTTCCGCTTTGTCGATTGCCTCAGCGCGCGCGCCAATCATCTCGACGCCAAATTCATCAAGCACACCCATTTTGCGCAAAGATAGAGCACAGTTAAGCGCCGTTTGGCCGCCCATGGTAGGGAGAAGCGCGTCGGGGCGTTCTTTTTCAATAATGCGGGCAACGACATCTGGCGTAATGGGTTCCACGTATGTGGCGTCCGCCAAATCAGGATCGGTCATGATCGTAGCTGGGTTCGAGTTCACCAGAATGATCCGGTATCCCTCTTCTCGCAGCGCCTTGCAGGCTTGCGTTCCGGAATAATCAAATTCGCAGGCCTGGCCGATAACAATCGGTCCGGCCCCAATGATCAGGATGGACGAAATGTCTGTTCTTTTTGGCATAGAGTGCGCTGATGCTGCTTGAAACTGCAGGCTTTTAACGCACCTTGAACGGAGTCGCTACCCCTGATTTGACTTATTCAGAAGTTAATGTGGCTTGCACCTCAGGTGCATAACATTTTACGAACACGAAGCTTGGTTCATTGGCGTTTGCTGGAGTGAGTTCATTCTCAACCGTGCGCATGCGGATATTAGCTTTATCAGTGCGGTCCAGCCGGAATGTGAGCGCCTGAGCAAATCCGCGTGATGTGCACAATTGGTCGGCTACGGGTTTGCCGCACACCGTGCCCTCGCCGGTACACGCGGAAATCTGCTCGCCATACATGCTTGGGGCAAAGAATGTGCGGGTGGCAGCATCTGCTTTGGTTGCGATGAAGATGGTGAGAGTGGCGAGTAAGAAGATGGCGGTTTGCATAAGTAAAAGGTCTCTGCTGATTGCTTTTATGGCTTTGAAAAATTCCCCTGCTTCAAGAGGTTGCAGATCGAGAAGCAGGGGCGACTTTGGGAGGTAAATTGAAAACCCTGGAGAGCCAAAACATTGGAGCCATCGGTGAGAGGGGCGGACGGTGATAACACCCTTGTTGAGCCTCTCCAGGGAATCGGGAGGTGACTTAAATTTCCTGGCAGTTGCTGAAATTATTGCAGCGAATTTCCATAACTTCGCGTTCAAACGGATTTGCAGGCATTTTGTGAACCACATGCATGCGCTGATTGACGTCTGAAGTAAGAACAGCTGCAGCACTTTGGGTTTGTGGTGCCAGAGCGGCCATCGCACCTGCGGTAAGCCCTACGGCCAATGCGGTGGTGAGAAATATTTTTGCTTTGCTCATTTCTTCAGCCTTTCGAATGTGCGGCCCGATCGAGGCCTAAATCTCGGTTCGTCATGTGACGATGGATGTACCTTGCCAAAGTGCTGCACAACCAAGACTGAATATGGCATTCATCTTCTGTTCATCTTCGTAATTTCGAAGATAACATGCTGATTTGTATGAGAAAATATTCGTAAAAAAGTCTAAAAAATTATCATTAAGCGTTTAATTGCCGCGCCAAATGACCTAGTAAGTTCACCGCAAGGCGTCCAGTCGTCAGCGCACCGATGCCATTTATGTCGCGGTTGGGCACAAATTCCACCAGCGAAGCGCCTGCGATAGGCGTCTTTGCGGCCACGGCAGAAATAAGGCTTACAATATGCCAATAGGTGAGCCCACCGGGTGCTGGACCAATCACGCCTGGAATAATATTTGGGTCGAGCGCATCGACGTCTATTGCGATGTAGACGGCATTGCCTGCTGGAATGTGATCTACGATTTGGGAAATACCATGCTCGTGAACTTCGCGGGCAGTTACAAATGACGCTCCCCAGGCAAGCGCATCTTGATAATCAGATGGTCTTGCTGAACCAATGGCGCGCGCCCCCGCTTGAACGATTGTCGTGACGTGAGGGGTTTCTGATGATCTGCGCATTGTGGAGGAGAGACCCATCTGAACACCATCCACGTCCTCGCGCCAATCGATATGAGCATCAACCTGCAGAATTGTGAGATCACCGCGCCCTTCAAACGCCTGGATAACCGGGATTGGAATACTGTCGTCGCCACCAAGAACCAACGGCACACCGCCGCGATCCAGAATATGACACACCGTATCGCGAATGCGCTTGCGGTTGGCGCGTGGGTCTTTTTCGTCATACGGAATGTCGCCACAATCCATGGCGCAAACTTTGCCGTTGGGAAAGATTTCGCCGCCCAGATCAAAATCCATGTGATGGGAAAGGTCGGCATAACCGGACATGCTGGCGCGAAGCGCACTAGGTGCGCCTGCGCAATAAGCACCAACAGAAGGATAGGGGGTTGCGCAAGGCGCGCCAATGACGGCGATTTGCTGGTCAAATCCGGTTACATCCAAGCAAAGCGGCAAACCTAAGAATGTATCTGCTCCGCCTGCGCCGAACATCGTTGCAAGATCGGGTTCTGGTTTCGTTTGGTTGTCGGGTTCATTGGCCATCACACGCACCCATGCAGCAATTTGATTTAGACGTTCTGATTATTCCAGTGTAGGCAGGACGTGTGGAAATGCCAGTGTTGAGTTCGTGCGCTCTAAATTCGCGCATATTTGTGAATTGTAATATTTGCCCGCCTAACGTCTAATGCAGCTGTATTGCAGGGATGATAATGTGCTTACACGAAACGGTTTGAAAACGGGTTTTGCAACTGTTCTGCTCCTGGGCATGCTGGCTCCGGCTGCGTTTGCGTGTGGCACGGCGATGATGATGCCTTTGTTGTTCAAGGCGTATCCCGAAGCAAGAACCGTGTTCGATGCAACGTTAGATGCGCGCAAAAACAAGATTATTGTTGGTGCGAATTGGCCTGGCATTGATGTGATGAGCCTTCATCAATGGCGGACGCGCAAGATGGCCATGACACTGATGGCGCTAAAGCGAAAACTTGATCGCGTGCCCGAGGCGGGGCGAACCCGCTCAAGTGCTCACATCCTCTTCGTCAACGAAATGGCATGGAGCGAGATTGCAATTGGAATCTCGGGGGTTGCTATAACGCAAGGTGGTTTTCCAAGCGATGCCAGGGCATACGTGTTCACGACCAGGCGCGCCATGGACACGTTGTTGACAGGAAAAATCAGCTATGACGATGCGGTGCGTTTGAAGCTCGTTCAATTCAAACTGAAAGAGGGCGGAAATTCCGGCGCATTGGATTTGTTCAAGCAGGCGCTTTCTGGCGAGGCAAGGTCGGTCAAACACACGATGCACATGCCGATAGCACCTGTCGACTAACCAATCTTTTTATGATTTTTGTGCCTTCATAGCGTTGGCGAAACGTTCAAACAGATAGTAACTGTCTTGCGGGCCGGGCGATGCCTCTGGGTGATGCTGCACGGAAAAGATAGGTTTGCCGTCCACCGCCAGGCCGCAATTTGAACCATCAAACAAAGAGACGTGGGTTTCGGTGATACCTTCCGGGAAGGTTTCCGCATCAAGCGCAAAGCCATGGTTCATTGAGGTGATTTCAACCTTGCCCGTTGTGTGGTCTTTCACCGGATGATTGGCGCCATGGTGGCCCTGGTGCATTTTCTTCGTTTTTGCCCCAAGTGCTAAGCCCAACATTTGATGACCAAGGCAAATGCCAAAAATCGGCTTGCCGCTGTCGATCAGTTGTTTGATCTCGCCGACTGAATATTCCCCGGTCGCCGCCGGGTCGCCTGGACCATTTGCCAGGAATATGCCATCTGGGCTCATGGCCAGAATGTCATCTGCAGTGGTTGTTGCAGGTACAACCGTCACCGCGCACCCCACATTGGTGAGCAGGCGCAAGATATTGCGCTTTGCACCGAAATCCAGTGCAACGACTTTGTAGGGTGCACTTTCTGTGTCGCTGTGGCCGAAGCCTTCACCCCAAACCCATGGGGTTTCATCCCAGTCATAACGCTGGGTGGTTGATACGCCCGGTACCAGATCCTGACCTTCTAAACTTTTCAGATTAAACGCCGCTGTTTTCAGATCGTTTTCATCGAATTTTCCGTCTGGTGCATGACAAATCACCGCGTTTTGCATGCCCTTTTCGCGGATATGGGCGGTTAATGTGCGGGTGTCGATGCCGCACAAACCGACAATTTGTCGTGATTTCAGCCATTGATCGAAGTGCTTAGCCGCCCGGTAATTGGATGGTTCACTAATGTCTGCCTTAAACACACACCCCTGCACCCCTGAAGATGCCGCGAGATTAGTGGTCTCGATATCTTCATCATTGGCGCCAACATTGCCGATATGGGGGAACGTGAACGTGATGATTTGCCCTGCATAGGAGGGGTCAGTTAAGATTTCTTGATACCCGGTCATTGCGGTGTTGAAGCACAATTCGCCCTCGACCATGCCCTCGTGACCAATACCAAAACCCTTGATTACGGTTCCGTCAGCCAAGACTAACGCAGCGGTAAAATGTGGTTCTTGCCAAGGGCCTTGTGCGTTTGAAACCGCGGTGGAAGCAGACATTGTCATTAGACCTCAAGGTTCTTACATCGCGCCGACAAACCCACTATATTAAATGTGTTAGGCAAGCGCGTACTGGAAAATTCGCTGGAACATAAAGAGAGTCTTGGTTTAGGTCAACTTTTTCTAAAATTAAAAAAATATCAATAAAAACAATAAGTTAAAATTATTCACTCACTGTTGATTTTTGCGAGTTTGCTGCTATAAGGTGCATCGCTCTGTTGCTCGGTTCGAACATGCTTAAAGGGATAGAGCAAAATGAATAGCTCCGGAAAATACCATGACATCCGCTCTGCGCGATAAAATCGATCTGGCTTTAAAAGAAGCAATGCTGGCAAAAGAAAAGCGCCGCATGGCAACCATGCGCCTTATTAATGCTGCCATCAAAGACCGCCGCATTCAAAACCGTACCGCGGGTAAAGGTGATCACGTGGATGATGCGGAAGTTATGGAAATCCTTGGCAAAATGATCAAGCAACGCCGTGATTCCATCAAGATGTATGAGGATGGTGGGCGATGTGAATTGGCCGAACAAGAGCGCGAAGAAATTGCCATTGTGGAAGAGTTCTTGCCAGCACAGCTGAGCGAAGATGATATGCGTGTGGCGGTTGAAAAGGTGATCGAGGAAGTAGGTGCTGCAGGCCTGAAAGATATGGGTCGCACCATGGGCGCACTGAAAGATCAATATGCTGGCCAGATGGATTTTGGCAAAGCATCTGCGATGGTAAAAGAGCGCCTCGGCTAGTCTTTCAGACTTAACGTCGAATTTGCTATGGATATCCTGTTGAAAACAATCGATTCGATTTTTGATCGATATCGAAAACGATACGCCACACAATCGCACATGATACACCACGGATATGCGCTTTTCTGACCACCTTCTCGATGAAATTAGGGCCCGGGTGCCCGTCGCCGACGTGGTTGGCCGCAAAGTTACGTGGGACAAGCGCAAATCTCAGCCTGCAAAGGGCGATTATTGGGCTTGCTGCCCGTTTCATTCCGAAAAAACTCCATCATTTCATGCCGACAATCGGCGTAACCGGTATCACTGTTTTTCCTGCAAGGAATCAGGCGATGTCTTCACTTTTTTGATGAAACTGGAGGGCCTGTCGTTTCCTGAAGCGGTTGAGCAACTTGCGGGTCTTGCTGGGCTTGAAATGCCTAAAGCGACGCCAGAAGATGCGCGCCGTGCGGAGCAACGCGCTGGTCTGCATGACGTAATGGAGATGACGACGCAATTTTTTGAGGAAAGTCTGCAATCAGCAGAGGGTTCGGGTGCTCGCGGATATCTCGCCGATCGTGGGATATCGGCAGCAACACAAAGGGCTTTTAGGGTCGGGTATGCCCCTAGTGATAGAGCCGCGCTTAAAAACCATCTTGCAAAGCTTGGTGTGCCACATGATCGGATGGTTGAAGCAGGTTTGATCGTTGATGGGCCAGATATCCGCGTTCCTTATGATCGCTTTAGGGATCGAGTTATCTTCCCCATTAAAGATGCGCGCGGCCGGGTGATCGCCTTTGGCGGGCGGGCC
>JBPCVX010000204.1:0-14504 GCA_051010095.1 Hyphomicrobiales bacterium | reverse complement strand
TGGTTGGCGTCCTGTCATGAAGGCAACGCGTGTTGGCGTACAAGAGGGTTCTGTGTACATGCGTGCCAAGCGCATGCCTTCGCGAGCAATCTTGTTGATAGATGGGGTGCGATAGCCACGGATCGCGTTCAAGGTTTCGCTCCCAAGGTCTCCAAATCCTATATCATCGATTAATATGTAAAAAATATTCGGTGGCTTGCCACCGTTTTTCTCCCTAAACTCCGCTAATTTAGCGTCAATTTCTTTATCCTGCACGGCCCATTTGTCTCCGTGTTGCGCTTCTAAAATATAGTATTCAGCATCCCGGACAATCTCTGATTGAGCGTGAGCCGTAGCCACTGAGACCAACAATAAAGCAATAGATTTGACGATAAGAAGAGTAGTCTTGAGCATGTGTGGTAACCCCCCAGCGGTGTTCAAAAACGTTAAACAACCCGATCTTGGTTGGCAAGTACACTTCTCAGCATGTGACAAAGAAACATGGAAGTAAAACAACCCGCATTTTGCGGATTGGAAAACCACTGTTCGAATTCCTCTCGCCCCAGAAGTATCTCTTAACATTTTCTCTGAACTAAAATGCATCAAGAACACATCTCAATATTTTTTTTCAGAAAAAGCTCTCATAAATTCAGAGTTTGAAAAAATTACAATTTCACACTTTTCTTGTATCTTTATTCAAATTATACAGGAAATACTTCTCTATTAATAAAGAAGACAATCATGAATCAACAATTCAACGCTGGAGGTATTATTAATTCGTATGTTTATTTACTGGCGCGTCATTTGGTTTTGCGGCAGGAACATACGGACTTTGAAGAAGAAGAAATCGGCCATAATACCATCAAGTTTAACCCGGTCGGTGGTGCCAATTTTGTAAATCCAAATCTGGATGTGGCTTACTTGGAAGCATGGGTTGTGGTCGATGAGAAGACACCTGCAATACTCACGATTCCAAAGATTGAAGGCCGCTACTATACCGCCCAAATTCTGGATGAATGGGGCGAAGTAATCGCCAACATCAATGATCGCACTTACCCGCAGCATCCGCATGGAGATTTCGCACTTTGCGCGCCAAAGGCTGTGAAAAGGCGTCGAGTTGGCTACCGGCACCTGATCGCGAGTTCTATCTCGTGGCACGCACATATATGCCAAAAGAACCCCCACTAGATGGCACATACCGCTTGCCACCGGTTACCCACACCTAAGCTACTATGGCGGCTCTACATCAGCCCGCGGAGAAGGTTATCTGGAACAGGCCCCATACTTGCTCACATTGCTTTGACAAAGCATCACACAAACAAGGAGCAGCGATCTATGACGCTTGAACATTCGCACTCCGCCGATGATATCGCTGAACGGTTAGCGAAGGGCGCAAGTCCCAACTATCTGCGCGACTGGATTTACGGCGGAATAGACGGAGCGGTGACAACGTTTGCAATCGTCGCAGGCGTTGTGGGTGCGCAACTCTCGGCCACTATTATCATCATTTTGGGTGTCGCAAATTTGGTGGCAGACGGATTCTCCATGGCAGCTAGTAATTATAGCGGCACCAAATCCGAAGGTGACGATCTTGACCGGTTACGGAAGATCGAAAAGCGTCACATTGAGATTGACCCAGAAGGTGAGCGAGAAGAGGTCCGTCAAATTTTGCGGGCCAAGGGGTTAACTGGCGATGCACTCGAAGAAACGGTTCAAGCGATAGCATCCAACGAAAAAACCTGGATCAACACCATGCTCACGGAGGAGTATGGGCGCTCTCTCAATCTGAGGTCCCCAGTCAAGTCTGCGCTGGCTACATTCAGCGCTTTTCTGATCTGTGGAGCAGTGCCATTATTGCCGTATATTCTGCCTGTTGAAGATCCATTTCTTGCAGCAACCTTGGCTACTGGATTTGTGTTCTTTGTGATTGGTGCCGTCAAAAGTTTTTGGTCACTCGCGCCCTGGTGGCGCTCAGGCCTTGAGACGTTGATGATCGGCATGTTGGCTGCGGGTGCTGCTTTTTACATCGGCTACCTGCTTAAGGGATTTGCGTGACAGCACATTGGCGGGTTTTTGCGCATGGATTCGCTAATTATTTTTTTGAAGCGTTTGCACATAGCCGACCAGTTGATTGATGCGTTCTTCCACGAGGCGTTCGACTTCTTCGGGCTCCTCATCGAGCGCCACACCGCCGCCGGTAGACTCAAACGTAAGCATATCACCCCATATAGGCATTTCACCCGTACCATGAGATTGAACATTGTTACGCCCATCGATAACGGCGCGCACTTTATCCTCTGGGAATATGCCTTTGTTGGCGCGAGCCAGCGTCGTCAGATCTGTCGGCGTTGATTTGAGCGATTTCAACATTGGCCCATCGCCTTTGCCAGCGCTGCCATGACAGGAAGCGCAATAGACTGCGTAAGAAGATGCACCCGCATCAATGTCGGCTTTTTCTGCCGCAATAGCTTGAAGCGAAGACGCCGAAAATATCGCGCAAATCGTAAGCGCAATGCGTTTAATGATCATGTTGCAAACCTCCGTTTAAGTGCGATTGTCGTCTGGCGCGCTGCGCGATGGTCGACCATATACCAACCAATAAACCAAGCCCACCAATAAACCTCCACCTATCAAATTCCCAACAGAGACGAGCAACAGATTGTAAAGGCCAGCATGCAAAGTGACAGAACTTGCCCCAGAGAGATGACCAAATGGTAGGAAGAACATGTTCGCAATCGAGTGCTCGAAACCCATGGCAACGAAGCCCGTTACGGGAAAGACTATAGCCATTATCTTTCCGGGCACAGTGCGCGCAGAAAATGACAACCACACCGCCAGACAGACCAAAACGTTACACAATACTCCTCTGGTAATTGCCTCTAATGCTGCCAATTCAACTTTGGCGCTCGCAATTTTTATTGCCGTTTCGCCAACGCCGCCATTCGCAAGATTCTGCGTGCCAGCTAAATATATAATGTATGCCGTTGTTGCTGCCCCAATCAGGTTTCCTACGTAAACAATAGTCCAGCTTTTTAGCAGATCTGAGAGAAAAATTTTTCTATCTGCCCAGGCGAACACCATAAGAATATTCCCGGTGAAGAGTTCAGCACCCCCCACAACAATCAGAATAAGGCCAAGAGAAAAGCTGATCCCACCTAAAAGACGCTCGGGGCCAAATCCCAAACCGCTATTGGTTGTCACAACTATGTAGAGCAACGCTCCAAATGCAATAAATGCCCCAGCGAGAACTGCGAGAATAAGGGTTTTGTGAGCCGGATTATGTGCTTTTGTTTGCCCTGCAACCTCAACACGAAGCGCAATTTCGCTCGGGGAATAAGCATCTACCTGATCCTGGCGCATTAAATTTCTAAGCCAACCGTTGGTTTTGAAAAATCATAGCCGTTCCATCCCTTTCGTCGTTAGCAAATATTTGCGCCCCAATTTAATTCAGAGCACCCCCCATACCGCACCGCAGTATCGCATTTTCATTCACTGCCAATCGTGGTCATGGATTATTACGTCGAATTCGCCCGTCGTTTCGAGGTCCTTCTCTCTGAATTTCTTGCGCGCCAAGCTATGCACCTTTGCAAGGTTCTCATCATAAATCTGAAGAAAGGTCTCGCCAGGTAATACCACGTGCTGCGGTATTTCTTCATGCTGACACAACAACGCGTATGTCGTTACACCGCACAGAATTTTGCGGTCTTTTGAATAACCATAGAACCGCACACAGTCTCCATCGAAAAGTCTAAAGTCGTCTTTAAAAGATAACTCCGTCATATCGTACTCCTCGATGCTTTGTTACTCACCTTGGAAAATCTTGATCAGAAAAGTCTATTTTCTGCGCATCGATGGTCCATGACCTAAGTCAACTCAGGCACCAAAAAACACCGGTAAACTAAACCGAAGACCAGAGGAATTTCTTGGGGGATCAACATGACATACCTTTTTGCAAGATGCACGCATAGGGCAACGCTTCTCATCGCAACGGTCGCCATGTTGAGTACGCAAACATCATCAGCACAGTCGGAAACATTTGGAGAGAGTGAGCGCGGCGCACAGATTGCGCAGGAGTGGTGCTCAGAATGCCATCAGATGCCGGACGGGCCGCAACCAAGTGGCGATTTGAAGGGCCCCAAATTCAGCACCATCTCCGCTATGCCCAGCACAACACGCATGTCGCTTACTGTGTGGTTTCGCACACCGCATCCGAGCATGCCCAATCTGGTCATTGAAGAAAATGACGCGAACGATCTGATTGCCTATATTTTGGGCCTCAAGAATCGTCCGTAAACATTCACATTTTTTCTCGGTATATTTACCCTTGTGATTAGTGCACGCCGCCGCCTACCACCACCTCGAACGTGGCGATCACCAAACACAAGATGGAACCAAAAAACCCCCACCATTTGTACTTTCCTAAAGCTTCTTTCTCCGCGCCCCTTGCCAATAAAAACAGCGAAAGATTTACGGATGCAAACACACCCAGAACAAGCAGACTTGTAATTTCCGCCAATTTGACCAGCGGAAAGAAGAGAGCAAGACCGAGTATCGCAATTGCAACAAGAAAGGTTGCGCGCGCAGGTGTCTTGCGAGTCTCGCTAACCTTGTTCAACCATGCTGGCGCAATACCTTCATTGGACATGCCGTAGAGTACGCGACTGGCCATGACCATTTGCACCAAAATTCCATTTATCATTGCCACGGATGCAGCGGCTGCAATTGAGTTGCCAGACATTCCTGTGAGCTGAGAAAACAATGCCGCAAGCGGCGCTGACGAGCTTGTTATTGCCGATCTGTCCTGTGCCAGGACGGCGATCAATGAAAGACTGACGTAAATTGCAACAGTAATGATTAGAGTCCATACGATGGCCTTCGGGATCGTTTTTTCAGGTTCAACTGTCTCTTCTGCCATGTTGGCAATATCTTCAAATCCTATAAATGCAAAGAATGCGAGAAGCGCCGCAGACAGAACGGCACTGAGGGAAAACGTAGTCCAATTATGACCAAGACCCGCAACAAATTGCGGCACTTCCTTCAACTGTTGTATTCCCGCGAAAACAATGACGAGCAACACAACAACCTCGAGGACCGTGATAACAGCGGCGACATAGATACTCTCTTTCACACCGAACCAAGCAGTAGCGGCAAGCACACCGACCACCAGCACGATGATCGCCTCACTCGGGAAATGCACAAAAACTTGAAGATATCCAGCGAATGCAATCGCGATGACCGAACTTGAAACAATTCCCGCTACGACGATCCCGTATCCAATCAACCGCGCCCAAACTTGACCGAGCGCACGATTCACGTAGACGGCCTCTCCTCCCGCACGCGGAAATCTGGGAACCAATAAAGAATATGAAAATGCAGTTACGCCAGCTACCGCGCCTGCAATCAAAAACGAGAGTGGCGCAAAGTCACCGGCAATCGCCAAAATTTCGCCAATCAACGCAAAGATGCCCGCACCAACTGTGACGCCGACACCGTAAAATACCAGCATAGGCAAACTCAGTGATCTTTTGAGTTTCGTCGGTGTCGTCGTCAAAGCTCTACCCGTATGTCGTGACTTCAAACTGACCAGCGCTACTCATGAAAACGTAGAGACGTCCAGATGTCGTTCTTAGCATTTGCAGCGCGAAGCACAGCAAACATGCAATTTTAGTATGATGATTAGAAACTTTTCCTATGCACTTCAAACCTATTTCAATTATTGCCGAAATACTGCCCCCTCTTGGGTCCAGGTGGTTGGAATTGCGGAGCCGCATCACTCGGCAACCAATTTTTGTAAACAAGGCCGTCCTTCATCACGAAATCAACCTTGTCGCGTTTAATAGCATTCAGATCTTCCAACGGGTTGCCATTAACCAGGATGATATCCGCATATCCGCCCTCAGCGATTGTGCCAATCGTTCCATCTTTATAGGGGCTCATTCCACCGCTCCAGGACAGCACTTCACCTGCATTCGATGTGGCTGTCTTCAGAGCCAGGAATGGACTATTGGCAATCTTGTCATTGAACCAAATGATATTGTCGGCTTGGCGGGGCAAGTCTGGACCAAACATATCGCCGCCAGTGACCATTAGCAGATCATGTTGGACCGCCCATTTCATCATTTGCGTGGCACCCTTATTGACAGCAGCCGCCTTGTTTTTTTGATCACGGCTGAAAAATGTGATGCTTTCAGGATCACCGAATGCCTGAAGCGACATCACCGCTTGCACTGAGAGCGCAACGCCCTCCTCCTTCATGCGTTTGATGGTTTTTTCGGAAACAAGAAAGTTATGTTCGATCACGCGCACACCGGCATCAATCGCGCGGTTTACGGAACGATCATGATAGGCGTGGGCCATAACGTAAGTACCATAGTCTTCTGCGACACCAACGATGGCTTTCATCTCAGCCAAACTGAATTGGGTCATATGAAGCGGATCAAATTCGCTGGCAACACCGCCACCGGCCATAATCTTGATTTGCGTTGCTCCGCGCCTCAAATTCTGCCGGGCGGCTTTGACAACTTCAGGCACACCATCAACGATATGGGCGAACTCAGCACGCTCGAGTGAATCAGTGTCACTTTTTGTGTCAGAGAAAAACCCGGTGTCACCGTGCCCACCAGTTTGGCTCAAGAAACCACCGGCTGGAAAAATCCGTGGACCAGCAATCGCGCCATTATTGACCGCTTTTGCTATACCAAGAATGTTGCAACCGGCATCCCTAGCTGTTGTAAATCCCTGGTCCAGATATTCCTTCAACGCATATCCGGTCCAAGCACCTGCTGTCATCGCATCATATCCATCGCGAAAAGCAACCATACCGTTCTGGATGCACAGGTGCGAATGCATATCAATGAGGCCCGGCATCAGTGTGCGACCGCCGCCGTCAACCATATAAGCGCCATCTGCGTTTATAGGTTTAGTCGAGATTTTTTTGATTAAATTCCCTTCGACCATAACACTCGCGTTCTCGATACGTTTGTCATCAACCCCATTGAAGACGTGTACGTTGGTGAACAAAACTTGGCGTGGTTTTTTAGCGTCCTCCGCTGCTGAAGCACCACTCACAAGCCATGCGAACGCAAAGTTCAACAATATCCAAGTAATCACACGCATATTTCACTCCCAGATAGATAGGGTAATTTTGTAACCTTAATCTCTGATCTTGCCCTTCTTTCAGGACCTTAGTGCAAGGTGAACGCTGCCGTTTGAGCCGCGATCACTCAATATCAATCGGGTTCTCGAAATCCACTTTTTTCCAACCATCAAGTGAACCAGGAATCTTGTATTTTTTCGCAAGATTTTCGGGTTCGTCAGGAAACGTCCACTTCTTGAACTTCAATGCATATTCCGGGCGGCCCAAAATATCTGAGTAAGTGACGTTTAGTGCATTCGGGAGCGTTTCCGCTCCTTGATGAACCCATAGCTGCCAACTTGTTCCGGGACTGTGAAACAACATATGACTGATCTTGGCGTCAGGGTCTTCGGGATTGACATAGCCTTCAATCAGAGTGGCGTCCAGGATTTGCTCATTTAGTGCTTCGTATAGATTTGAACGCAGAAAATCGTTCAAAGGCGTTCTCGTGATGCCGTTATCATCAGCATAATTGATGAACTCATCCATTGATCCCTCGAAGGGAATTTCGGAATATTCTTTTTCAGCCGGAACATAAACCCGCACACGCTTACCGTTAAATTCACCAATCCAATACTCACCATCATCCCACTTTGCTTCAAAATAGAGTGTGGCCGGGCGGATAAGATCAATCCGGTATGACACAAGTGATTTTATGTATGTTTTCTCGAACTTCTCGTCGTAAATTGCATCGGCAGTGAAAGACAAACTTTGCTTGTTGGTGAGCGTGTCCGACATCAACTTTAAAACAATCATCGGATCGCCAGAGGCGTTATCATCAGCCATCGAGACGCTTAAACACGATACAAGCATCATCAAGACCATCATCGAAGTGACGAAAATCTTTTGGCTAATTTTTGTAAGCGGTGTAATCAGCACTATTTTTACCTTCTGCGTCTGCGCCGTCTTCTTCTGAAACGTCTTCTGCGCCTGCGAACGCGGCGGATTACGCGTCTGCGGCGGCCGCGGCGGATTGCGCGGCGCACAATCCCAAATGGCAATGGCCGTCCATAAGGCGGGCAAGCAACGGCTCTGCCAGAAGCGTCGTAACACTCGACAGCCTGGGCAATCGCTTCATCACTTTTCGTGCTAATGAAAACAGCACTCGAGACAAGTCCGAGCAGAAACCCGCGCCTATTCAAACTCATTGGATGTTCCCGACCCTAATCTTCAGACTTAGAGTAAACTATAGGAGTGTAGAATATTCAATACCGATAATTATTTAGGGAATTAAGTAATTTAAAATATACACCCTCATTTAAAGACGGTTATATTTTGGTTTCTGGCGTATTGTTTGACAAATCGATGAAACGGTTTTCATTTGTGTTACTCTTGCCACGGTTAGTGAATCAAAATTAAGGTGTGACGAGCACTATAAATGAAAAATCAGCACCCACTTTTCGAAAGATTAAAATTCGTAAGGTGGTTAGGTTTTTCTAATACATGTTTATTTTTTACATTAATATTTTTTGCACTCTCCTTGGCACCTTCACTGCTCCCACGAACTCCATTGATTCAAGGTTTTTTATCGGGCTTTACCGCTGCCGTTGGTTTTGGAATCGGAAAGTTTGTATTCTGGTTGTGGGTGTTTCTTGAGATTCCCATTTTTATGGGGCGACCACTAAGAGCCTTATGGACACTTGGTTTGTTGATCGCTGGTATGCTTGTGCTTTATTTCGCATGGTTAGCCGGGTCTTGGCAGGATTCAGTGAGAGCACTGATGAATATGGACAAACTGGAAGGGTATTACATTCCGGTGGTCATAATTGTTGCGGTGCCAACTATGCTGGTGCTTGTTCTGTTAGGGCAAGCCTTTGCGACCGTTATAAGCCGGTGTTCCAACTGGATCAGCAAACTTATTCCTCGTCGTATTTCCCTGTTTCTGAGCTTCTTGATTGTGAGCACACTTTTGGTCGCCGCAACTAGCGGGACGATTGGGCGATGGGCAGTAGAGCGACTCGATTCAGCATTCCTCCACTGGGATGGCTTAATTGAAGACGGCACGCCAAAACCAATTCTTGCCGACTTCACTGGGGGTCCAAATTCGTTAGTAGAGTGGAGAGGTCTTGGTAGACAAGGTCGGCGTTTCATTTCGCGGGTAACTACTAAAGACGACATTGCAGCTTTCACATCGATCCCCGCCAAACAGCCGTTACGAATCTATGTGGGGTTGGGGGCTGCCGAGACCCCGGATGCCCGAGCAAAACTAGCACTAAAAGAAATGATCCGCATCGGCGCCTTTGAGCGCTCTGTGCTTGTTCTTGCAACCCCAACAGGAACAGGAATGGTTGACCCTGCAGCGATTGATGCTTTGGAGTTTCTACACCATGGAGATACCGCAGTTGTTGCCCAGCAATACTCTTATTTAACGAGCTATGTTTCTCTTTTCTTGGAGCCCGGCTATGCGGCTACGTCAGCGACCGCGCTCTTCAGGGAAGTGCATGGATATTGGTCACGACTTCCTCGTCAAACCCGGCCCGAATTGTATCTTCACGGATTGAGCCTTGGGTCGTATGGGTCGGAACAATCCATCGATTTTTACTACATGTTGGACAACCTCATTGGCGGCGCCGTGTGGAGTGGCCCAACCTACCGAAATCCACGATGGGCGTCATTTACGGAGAGCCGAAATTCGGACAGCCCCGAGTGGTTGCCAATAGTTAGAGATAGCTCTCTCGTGAGATTCACCAACCAGAAAAGCGCCTTGAATTTGGCAGGCACATCCTGGGGACCCTTAAGACTTGTTTACCTTCAATATGCCAGTGATCCCGTAACATTCTTTTCGCCATTTGCATTTCTACATCAGCCAGCGTGGATGAGTGACCCGCGCGGTCCGGATGTGTCAAAAAAGCTGACCTGGTATCCTATCATTACCGGTCTTCAAATTGCATTTGACATGACACAATCTGCCGCTACCGAGCGCGGGTTTGGACATATGTACTCCGCTTCCGGGTACATCGATGCCTGGATTGCTGTGACCGAACCGCAAGGCTGGAGCCCTGAGGATGTCGATAGACTGAAGAAATACCTCATTCATGAGAAAGGTTTGTAGAGAAAAAATCTCTGCCTGGCGCCATGTATAAAAATATTCTTGCTTTCGCGTTGATTGTTCTCATCACTCTGCCCTTGAGTGCTGTTTATGGAAACGCGCAGCAATCAGAAGCTGCCGCAAACAATCAGGCCAGCTCTGCACCAATTAGAACCGATAGCCCGCGCGAAACCTTTACATCCTTTCTGCGCCTCAGTGATGAAATACAAAAAGCGATCATCGCTTATCAGGCGAATAATTCGTGGGCGAATTTCCGCCATCTCGAGCTCATTATGGATCAACTGATTGCGTTGATCGACATGTCAAACGTCCCGCGCGCATCGCGACGGGAAGTTGGGTATGACACGGTCGCCTTTCTTTTAGACATTTTTGGCCGCGTGGATTTGCCCGAGACTGACAGCATCCCTAATCTGGATTCGTTTAAAGAAGATGTTTCCAGCGCCAGTTGGCGTGTTCCAGGAACGCCCATTCGCATCGCGAAAGAAGAAACCGGCACTCGTGAAGGCGAATTTCTTTTCAATGCGAGAACGATAGTCGCGGCACCACGTTTTTACGGCGGCGTTAAACAATTGCCGCTTCGTTCGCGATTGGGTCCGACAAGCTGGAACACCCAGTTACCGCAATTGACAGGGCCCCTCGTCCCTTCGTCGATCGCGATGGCAATGCCTGAAGTGATGTTGGACTCTTGGTTTGATACGCCGCTTTGGAAGGTCCTGTTCACGCTCTCTCTGTTCGTTTTATCGTTTCTGGCTATTGCCAGGATTTACAGATGGACACACGCAAAGGATGACGAAGACGCCCGCCTGAGATCCAAAATAGTTGCCGTGTTTCCTCCACTTTTTACGATCCTCATTGTGCTTCTCTTGGACGCGATAATTTCCAGGGGCATAATTGTTGTGGGCGGATTTGCGACATTCTCAGATATCGTGCTGGTCTCGGTCAGTTTTTGTTCATTTGCGTGGATAGTGTGGGTAGCAATCTTGGCATTTTTTGAATCGATAATAGCCTCACCCAAAATCTCAGAAGACAGTCTGGATGCAAACCTTCTCCGTCTCACTGCAAGGTTAATCGGCATCATCGCTGTTGTTTTGGTACTTGCGATTGGAGCTCAAGAGCTGGGGTTGCCGGTTTTGAGTTTGTTGACGGGGCTTGGCATTGGTGGACTTGCGGTTGCTCTGGCAATCCGCCCGACTCTGGAAAACCTCATTGGTGGGTTCATTCTCTACATAGACAAGCCCGTGAGGGTGGGCGATTTCTGTAACTTTGGAGACCATACGGGGACTGTGGAAAAAATCGGAATCAGATCCACTGAAATTAGAGCATTGGACAGAACGCTAATTTCAATCCCGAATGCAAAGTTTGCGGATATGGAGATCGTAAACTGGGCGCAATGTGACCGCATGTTGATCACGACAGTGATCGGTTTGCGCTACGAAACTTCATCGGATCAATTGAGATACGTACTCGCCAATATCAGGAAGATGTTTCACGCCCACCCAAGGATAGACAATGATACGATTAGGGTGAGATTTTCCGGTTACGGAGATTTTTCGCTGGATGTAGACATCCGCGTGTATGCGGAAACGCGTGAGTGGAACGAGTTTTTTGCGATCAAGGAAGATGTTCTGATGCGGATCAGCGACATAGTAGACGACTCTGGTACTGGTTTCGCGTTTCCTTCACAAACTCTCTATATGGGCCAAGACGAAGGTGTCGATACAGAGCGTGGTGAGGTCGCTGAAAAACAAGTCGACCGTTGGCGTAAGCGCGGAAAATTGCCCTTTCCAAGATTATCAGGTGAGCAAATTTCAGAAATTGAAGATACGCTTGATTATCCCCCCAAAGGCTCGGTTGAGCTCGGTGAAGAGGTCTCCGCGACGTATGAGCCCGAGGCGCTCTCAAACGAACCGTTATCTGCAGCTCAGGGAGAGGCGGAACAAGAAACTTCGGCTTCAGAGCAAAAACGCCCAACTGAATGAGGCGTCCCAGTTGAGAAGTTTTGGAGCGCTCGGGGTTGATTTCAATTGAGGCGCAATATTTGCGTTCGGAAGTAGATGCTGACAATAATATTCCGTTGATTTATAAGAAAGTTAACTGAATACCCGAGATATAAAGTCATGAGTGTTTTAAAGAACAACAATGCACGTAATAGAAGCGCGCTAATATTCGCCTCTTCGGTTTTGCTATGCGGCCCTGCGGCAGCAAATGAGGCCGACTGGACGGGCTTTTATATTGGTATTGGCGGTGGGTATTTTAATGCTGATACAAAGATCCGAAGCAGTCTCGGCATTTTCCCAGGTGTTAAATTAAGCTCTGATGGAGGGCAGGTCGGAGGCTATCTTGGATACAATACTCAAATTGAGAATCTTGTACTTGGTATAGAAGCAGACGCCTATGCCGGGTTTGGCGGCGATACCATTCTCGCTGGTTTTCCCGTTCCTTCCCAACTTAAATCAAAAGCAAAAGCCAACTGGACAGTGCGCGGGCGTGTTGGCTGGGCCTTTGACCGTTTCATGCCTTACATAGCCGGCGGCTATGCGGGCAAAACAAACAAGCTTACGGTTGGAACAGGATATTTAGGCGACGATGATATTACCCTCAGCGGTTGGACGATCGGTGGTGGTGCCGAATACATGATCATGCCACGCTGGCTTGTGCGTATCGATTACCAATATCATGACTATGGCAAACGTAACTTCTTTTCAGCACTTCACCCCGACTTCTCTGGTGCCACTCAAAAGATTCGGCAAAATCAGATCACGGTTGGCGGTGCGTTCAAATTTTGAACTTCTTCCGGCATCGTAACTCACAATCCCGTATATCGTTGAGATAAAGGGGGGCAAGAAAGTGAGCGACGTCGAAGGAACCGAAGCCAGTTGGCGAACCCTTGTGGTCGTTGCGGTCACGCTCGCCTATCCGTTTGCGCAAACCGGCTTCGAACTTGGGGCATATGGTGAACTGCTCTTCAGGCATAAGCTTGTTGCATGGACAGCCGTTACTGCAACGATGATCGCATTCACTTTCATTCCAAAAGAATTGCTGCCAATGCCGCGCTGGCACCTGTTGTTTTTTACAGTTCCATCGCTTTGGCTGCTTGGCCGGTTCGCCATGGGCGTTTCCAGCCCGGGCGCTCAAGTGCATCCGTTGTTGTTTGCGGCAGGTATCGCAAGTTTTCTGATCTGTTTCCCATATGCGATCTATATGGTTATCCGCCTTGCCAACCCTGAATTGTCGGACTTACATGGTATACGCTCCTGGTTGTTTGTCGGCGCAATTGCTGGGCTCACGTTTTTGATGGGTTTTCTGACGGGGCAATGGAACGAGTACTTCATTGCCTGTCAGGACGCGCGCATTGCGCGAAGTGCGCCACCGCAATACTGCCTCGACTAAACCGTCAAAGGTCGTCATTTTAGGCGTGATCGTGTTTATTGCGAGGAACGAAAGTAATTTCGCGACTCTATGCTTGGCTATTAATGGTGAATATTTTAACATCAATCTCCGGCAACGCCTTACGGGGAAATAATGGGCGAACAAATTCTCCACTTCTTGGAACAAGCAAGTTGGTTTATTAGCCTGTTTGCGGTGAGTGTAATCGTAATCGGGTTTGCGATCTCATTGGCGCGGTACCTGGTCCAATATAATAACGTCGATTCTGAGAGAGGTTTTTCTCATTTTAAGGCTGAGTTAGGGCGATATTTGCTTCTTGGTCTTGAGATCTTAGTGCTTGCAGATGTGCTTGAATCCATAACCACAAAACCAACACTGACATCGATCGCGATGTTGGCATTCCTGGTCGTGCTGCGCACTGTGGTTGGCTGGACCCTCACTCTGGAGATAGAGAGACGTTGGCCATGGCAAAGTGCACGCAAAGAAAAACCGGAGGCGGATAATGCCTGAACTGGTGCTAGACAGCCTGGAATTTATCGCACGTGCGCTTGAGATAATCGCCGCCTGCATGCTTGTTTTTGGGTTTATCATTTCAACCGGGCGTTTTCTGATGAGACTGTTCCAGGAATCAGCCGCAGACGCAGCCTTGAACTATCGTCATTCGCTTGGGCGCACAGTTATCATTGGTCTGGAGATGTTTGTGGCTGCCACTATCATAAAAACAATCACTTTAGACCGCACACTGGAAGCAATGGGGCTTCTCATCTTGATGATGGTGATACGCGCGTTCCTCGGCTTTACAACTGAGATTGAAATGAGAGGCTGCTGGCCGTGGGAAAAAAAGGCCGACAGGAAAGCCCTGTCATAAGGCCTTCACCTCGAGCAATGTGACTGCAGCCAGTTACCCCAAAAACATAAAAAAGCCACCAATGCAGCCAACGAGCACCACAAGAA
>JBPCVX010000203.1:0-2689 GCA_051010095.1 Hyphomicrobiales bacterium | reverse complement strand
GCATCGATGCGCGCCGCCTCATTTATCGCGTCATGAATTTCATCGACCTCGTCCCAAAGAACGGCACCATCCTCTAAGCCAAATGTTATCGCGTTGTCCGGGGCCGCATAGAGATCAAGACCAAGTGCGAGACCCGGGGCTTTCAGAGCGTTTACATGTTCGGTGTGCATCCAGTGCGCACCCATGTCGAACGGGACACCAAAGATTTTCGTATCCGTGTGCGTACGCCCTCCAACGCGGTTAGATGCCTCAACGCAAACAACCGCTAGACCTGCCGATTTGAGGGCGCGAGTAGCCGCGATTCCCGCAGCTCCGGCACCAACGACAACGACGTCAAAGTCATGAGCACTCAATGATTTCGCTCCAACAAATAAAGTGACTTGAGAGACAATTTCCGGAGTGAGCTTCCGCTTCTTCGGCTTCGTGAGACCTTACAGGGATCTGAATTGTCCAAGAGCTTTGTCATTTGCGCAGAAGTAGTCATGCGTCGGTGCTTGAGCTTAAGTCGCAAACAAATTTTGGAATTGAAACGCCCTCATATCTAGCCAGATCGAGCGGATCTTCCGTGTCAAACTTGCTGCATCTTCGGTATATTTCCAGCATCTCGACAGAAAGCTTGCCGATCTTAAAAAAATACATCGCTGCAGCATACCTTGTGGCGCCAGAACCAGGCGTTCCGATAGTCGTTGTCAGGAACTGCCTTTGAGTTTCTGCTTCTGACGATTTGAAAACACCTTTCGTCACGATTTCGTCTCAGCCAACAATTCATCATTCAACGAGGCAACTTCACCCTCTCCGGGCGCTACTTTAGAGTTATAGATGGGTAGTATTTTCCTCAAATGGTCGTGGTGGGAGCGCACGCCGTACTCAAGATCAGAAAGATAGAAGCCCTCAAAAGCCTCTGAAGCCATGGCTTCGTTTGACCATATCGTCAGTTGAATATCTTCTTCCACTGTTTCTCGATCAATCCGAGCGGCAAGGTACCGAGCCGCTTTTTGTTGGCGGTCTTCGTTTGGGTTTCGGTATGTTGCGCTTCGAAGGATGGACTTTTCTGTCGTGACCGGAAATTCCTGATAAAACAAGGTTGTCTCAGGCGTGACCGCTATTACCGCATTTGGAAAAATGCCGTAGTAGAGCCAAGTTTTATGCAAGTGCTCAGGTAGGTGAGGCTGTGGCTTTGTGAATTTCTTGTAGTTGCGAACGGCCCACCGACGGCCCTTCGTCGGAGTGAATTTTCCATCGGAACGTGAGATGCCATCGACATATGGTTCATCTGCGTAAGTCGAGCCATATAAGTCCTGAAGGGCAGGGTGCGCGAGAGGGACATGATATCCTTCGTTGTCGACATCTCTGATTGATTTCCAGTTTACCGGAGTTTCCTCCGTCCATATCCCGTCCGTCGGAACATGTTCGGCCATTTTGTAGGCAGAGATTTCCTGTTCAATTGGGGTAAGAAGTTCCGCTACCGATGGCTGGGGGCCGGGCTTGAATCGGACAAAGACAAAACCCTGCCAGATTTCCATTTCGATTTCTTTCAGGCCAAACTCGTTCTTGTCTAGATCTGGGAAGGACTCGGGGCGGGCGGCGCCACGCAGAGTTCCATCAAGATTGTAAACCCAGCCGTGAAATGGGCAGACCAGAGCGTTCGCACATTTTCCTTGTTCTTTGGACACGAGCCGAGAACCGCGATGACGACAAACGTTTAGAAACGCGCGGATGTCCGAATTGTTTGCTTTCAAGATCAAAGCGCGTTCGCCGCACATGTCAAAACAAAGGAAGCTACCGGGTTCCGGAATATCTGAGATATGGCAGGCGATTTGCCAGTGAGTTTTGAAGAGTTCGCTCTTCTCGAGCTCAAGAAGAGCAGCGCTGTGGTAGCTCCACCCGGGCAGCCCGCGCCGGTCCCAATTGGCGGGAATTTCGGTATTTCTGTCTTCGTAGCGCATCTGTGCAATTCGCTTAACTTTGACTTGGTCAGTCAGTGTTTCAACTGGGTAGGCGAGTTCAAGCATGCAGTCTTGAATGTTCAACTTGATCAGCCACCCTTCAAGGAACTGTAGGTTTCGCTCAGTTTGGGTTGTGCGTCAACATTTTCTGACTGAATGATCATTCAAAAATAGATTCGAGATAAATCTCAAAGTCGTTTTGACATAATCATTTTCACTGTATTTGCATAAGTTTTGTACAATTATAGCTGTTTGAGGGGATTTAATCAAAATCTTCCCGGCTGCGCTTGACAGCGAAGATTTCATCAGACTACCGTTCTGAATGACCAGTCAGATAAAAATATGACGGCTGGAGGAGGATGGGGTGCATAGTGATCGCGCCCGCGACGCAGGGCGCGATCATTCGAAATAGTGTCTAGCAGACAAGGCAAGCGAAATTGCTGCAGCCACCACTCAGGGAGAGGAAGCGAAATCATGAGCTCAATCAGGAAAGTTGCCGGGATTACAGTTTTAGCAGTAACGGCTACTGCAATTTCGGGATCGGCATTCGCGCAAGAGCGTGTGTTAAAGGTTACGAATTGGGGAGAGTACATCGCTGAAGACACAATTTCGAACTTCGAAAAAGAATACGGCATCAAGGTCATTTATGATCCGTATGACTCTGCCGAAGCAATTGATGCCAAGCTGCTGGCAGGAAACAGCGGATATGACGTGGTTAGTCATGCCGGCAGTGATACGGCTCG
>JBPCVX010000202.1:0-4707 GCA_051010095.1 Hyphomicrobiales bacterium | reverse complement strand
GCTTCCCTAGCACAGCATCAAGCATACGAAAACATCTTCGTACGATATCCTGATGCGCCGCCACGCCATCAAATCCTATGGATGGATAATTTCCGCTTAGGATCAGGAGCAGACCTTGAATTGCCTCGAGACTATCCAATTCGCGACAATTTTTTAATGACTACTATGGGCTCAGAGCTGAATTTCGCCGCGATGCAGTGTAAATCATGCGCCTGCTGGTGGGATGGACGTCAACTAAGCGAACGAAGCTGCCGTCGCTATCGACTTTGATACTGTTCTTGTTAAACTGTGTTTTTCAACGGGAGGTCAAGCGTGGCAAAGGGTAGCTGCTTATGTGGAGTGGTGCGGTGGGGAACCTCAGACGACCTCACGCCGCCAAGTCATTGCCACTGTTTAATGTGCCGCAAAGCGCATGGAGCGCCGTTTGCTTCATTTACTTCATGCGCCAAAGATGAGTTTGATTGGATTTCTGGTGAAGGCAACGTTGGGCAATTTATATCCTCTCCAGACCTCGTCAGACGTTTCTGTAAAACATGTGGCTCGTCTGTTCCCGGATCGACAAAAGGGAATGGCCGCGTTTTTCTGCCACTAGGTTGTATGGATGTTGATCCGGGTTTGCGTGACGGTAGACATTTGTTCATTGGCTCAAAAGCGCCATGGCATACGATTGCAGATCAGCTTGAAAAACACGATACCTACCCACTAGGACCCGGCATGCACAGTGACTTGCCGGTGTTCGAAGCCCCAAAGTTGAGTGATCCCAAACCCGGCACCCTTCGAGGAAGTTGTCTTTGCGGCCAAGTTGCCTATGAGGTAGATGAGCCGTTCTCTGTTGTTCATAATTGCCATTGCTCACGCTGTCGCAAGGCGCGAGGTGCGGCACATGCCACAAACGGTTTTGTTTCTCTCGATGCGTTTCGGTTCGTGAAGGGTGAGGAACTTGTGACCTACTTTAAGCTTTCAAATGCAGTCGTCTTTGGACAGGCATTTTGTTCCAACTGTGGGTCTGCAGTGCCGCGGAGAAACATAGAAGGCGGCGTTGTCAATGTTCCTCTTGGGCCCTTGGACGATAAACCCGATACAAAACCCTCTGACCATATATTTGTCGCTTCAAAGGCAGACTGGTATGAAATCGCAGATGACATCTTACAGTTCGAAGAAGGCCCAAACTGAAGCACAGATCCAGAAATGATAATAAAGATCACGAAACACATATAGCGTGGTTAGCTTCGCCCGAATATGGGCTAATGAGGGAGGCATGCCACCCTGCCCTTAAACCCCGAAGCCGGCCTCTCGATCGGCTGCTTTGTAATCAGGGGGTCGGGAGTTCGAGCCTCTCAGCCGGCACCATATATTTCAATAACATACCTAATGTTCTTGAAGTGACTTCACACTAATGGGGTCTATTTTGGGGTCTTTTTGGGACCAGGATTGGGACCAAACTCTCCGCAGAAGTTGCAAGTTATTTCAGAATATACAAATTTCTCAGAAAAACTCATTCTCAAATCCACACAACCATACCCCGCACCAGATACCGGGTGCAGAATAGACGCAAAGGGGGGCTGAATAGCCCCCGATCACATTCTGCTAGCGATGCAGTTTTTGTCTTACTTCGGCGTTGGAATATCAGTTCCAAACATCTCGTTGATCTCTGCGTAGGTTTCTTCGATCAAGTCAGTGAAAACTTCTCTTCCGCCTGTGATGAACTCGGAAAAACCAACTGCATCATTTGGATCGGCAGGAAGCTTTTCCGTCACCGATGGCAAAGGCCAAACATCTTCATTCACAACCGCCATACGAACGCGGATGTCGTCCTTGGTTATGTTCCAGACCATGTAGTCTACCGCCAATGAAAGCGGCCCGTCATAGCGTTTTCTTATTTGCTGCTCGACGATTGACGACG
Source organism: Hyphomicrobiales bacterium (assembly GCA_051010095.1). Classification (GTDB taxonomy): domain Bacteria; phylum Pseudomonadota; class Alphaproteobacteria; order Rhizobiales; family CAJQND01; genus CAJQND01. The sequence continues at coordinate 2,804 of JBPCVX010000202.1, read as the reverse complement.
TATCGAAATCGTTGAAGAAGTGATAGGCAACCGCCATTCGCGGCTTGATCATAGAGAAGACCTGCCCCGCCATTGCGGGTTCAGTGTGCACCTGGGTGCCTACGTTAAGCGCATCGGCAACTGGCCATTTTTGCTTTTTGATAAGAAGTTCTGGCGGCAAGAATGTCTCATGGATCGCAAGATCCGCGTCTTTTGAGTGTTCGATGAACCACTTGTTTGGATAGGTGTCGCTGGAGAAGACAAACTTGAGGTTATTCCATTCCAGAATATAACTAACCGGCCCGTCTAGCGCATGCACAGCAGGGATTGTGCGGACCTTTACATCGTTCTCATCGTAAATGACTTCGTTGACGAGCTTATAATCAAACTCGTTGACTTCGACCTTGAGGCCAACCGTGTTCACATTACCCAATCGTGATGCGCTGTCCCACGTCATCATTTTTTGCATGTGCTCAACGGCATATGCGGTTCCAAGTTCAGGTTTGCTGCCACTCGGCCCCCAAACCCGCAATGGGCGCTGTCTGTTTCCTATCACGCCGCCAACCCAGAGAGCATCAAGATCGCCAAAATGATCAGCATGCAAATGCCCAATAAAAACCTTGTCCAAATAGTCGTAGGGGATTGCGAGACCACTCAAACGCTCTGATGAGCCGGTTCCGATATCGAAAATAAACCTGTCACCATTGCCAAGTTCCACAAGAAAGCAGGCCGCGGCCTGCTTTGGTCGGGCATTTGGCATCCCAGTACCGCAGGCAGTAACGCGCATTTCATTTGGGTCGAGATCTTCAGTTCCCGGGTAGTAAACCTCTCTCTCAGACAGTGCTTTAACTGGAGAGAACGTCGGTGCTTTGGCTTCACTCTGCGCTTGGGCAGTGCCGGGCACGATAGTTTCATCAAGATATTTGCCGACGCTTCGGAGCGTCTCTTCCGGGGCCGCCAGCCAAGCGCCAAAGAGCGCCGAGCCGCAAACCAAGGAAATTGTCTTTAAACTAAAGAAACGCATTGCCAGTTCCTCCGCGGTGAAATCGAATAAATGGTGCCACTTTCATTCAGTATTTCCTTTGGCCGCATTTTATGTAACGTTTTCACGGTGAAATTTAAGAAACACAATGTGTTATCCGTTTTTTGGAGGCCAACAGCAGCTCAATGCCTAACGAGGTCGTCGACGTAAGCGAAGATAAAAAAACCGCAATTCGCGGTGAACTTGATCGCGTGTTGACAAGCAATTACTTCAAGAACAAGAACCGATTGCATACTTTCCTTCAATACATTGTCGAAGAAACGCTGGCTGGTCGTGGAGGGTCAATCCGCGGCAAGAATATCGCAAAGGATGCGTTTGACAGAGAACTCGGCGAAGGGGATGTCGAAAACCTAGTGCGTGCAAATGCCCGGCGCGTGCGGCGAAATCTTGATGAGTATTACCGCGCCGATGGCGCAGAAAACCCGGTTCGGATCGTCCTGGAGACCGGCAATTATGTACCTGCGTTCAAGTTTGGCGACGAGATAACCTCACATCCGCCACCCAAGGACGAACTATCAATTGTCTGGGATTGGCGACAGGTGTCAGTCGGTTTGGCTTGTGGACTTGCGATAGCGGTCGCTGCGATGGCTTGGTACGGCGGTTTGACAGCAGACCAACGGCCAGACGGCGACGAGGAGCGACGGCTTGCGCAGAGGAACGCGATATTTTCAAAGTCCCCGACATCACTTCAAGCTGTAAACTTGGCAGCACAGGGCCGAGGATTGATATTTCCGGTATTCGACAAAGAACGTCAGGAACTAACTTCACAACTATTTCTGCGTGTGATCGATCTGGATCCCAAGTATTTCGGCGGATACGCCGGTGCCGCGCAGTCTTTGGCATCCATGGCAATGCTTTTGCCTATTGGTGATGAGCGTGAACTCGCGCTCGAGAAAAGCAGAGTGTTATCTCAACAAGCTCTGGAAATTGCGCCGGCAGAAGCATGGACCCAATCTGCCGTCGGTTGGACTGCTATGGCTGAAGGTGATTACAACAGAGCCCTGGAGGCATCGCGTCGCGCATACGAAATAAACGCTAAAGAGGGCAATGTGCTTGATTTTTATGCTGGCGTTGCTCTGTTCGCAGGTGAATACGAAGAAGCTGCAAAAGTTTCCCAACCAGGACAAACACAGCGCTCAGTTAGGCAGCGCTTTGCTCATCGCAACATATTTGGAGCAGCAAACTTTCACTTGGGTAACTATCAAATGACGTTGCAGTCCTTCAAGGAAGCCGCTGGCTATGGTGACCCTGTTAGCATTGCGTCGCTTGCCTATCAGGCCGCGGCACTGCATGCGCTGGATCGAAAAGCTGAGGGCCGAGCTATCGTCAAAACTATGATGCAGAACTGGCCAAACGCTAATATCGCTGCGGTGTTTAGCGCATACTACAAGGATCCCGACCAAGCGGCAGACGTTATCGACCGTATTGTTGAGTTGGGTTGGGCGATACCCTGACAGGAGTTTTGCTTCGCACGAGGTCAACTGATTTCCATAAGATTTTCAAGCCAACCTGGTTTTACAACCCTCCCCCGCACCGGATACCGGGTGCCAAATAGGCGCAAAGGGGGGCTCAAGGTAGAAGTTTGTGGCTAACCTTTTGGGTCGAACGATCGGTGTTTAAACATTCACGGATTCATTCGAGCCCCGTCCTTGCAGAGCTGAATCTGCAAAGCGACGAGACATTGCTTGTGTTTCTTTTCCAACAAAGACTGCGTGGTGAGTCTATACTAAAAGAATACGTATCGCAGCGGTTTTACAATCCCCTATATTACCGAACAACTCGC
>JBPCVX010000201.1:0-7003 GCA_051010095.1 Hyphomicrobiales bacterium | reverse complement strand
CATGTGCCATGCCGCGCCTTATCGCCCATATCGATGTTTTGGGTGTTGCAGCTGATCGCTATTTGCGCATGACCATCGGGGCGCTCGAATATGCGGAGAAATCTCACGCAGAGCATCGAGAGCTGCTCGCGGCCTGCCTTGCCCGTGATGAAGCGCGCGCTATTTCCTGCCTTACAAAGCACATTTACGAGGCAAGCACGGCGCTCGTCGCATTGATTGACACATAAAATGGATTCATTGGAAAACACAATGCAGCTTAAGACCGAACGGCTCTGCTTGCGGTGCTGGATACCGGTTGACATCGAACGCTTTGCTGAATTGCACGCTGACGGAAGGGTCATGAAAGACCTTGGAGGGCCATTATCGCGGGCAGCAGCGGAGGAAAAACTTTCCCGCTACTTGAAGGCCTATGAGCGCTACGGATATAGCCGCTGGGCTGTGGAAACGTCTGGCGATGAATTTATCGGGTATGTGGGTGTTTATCCCCGACACGATGAGCCAGATCATCCGCTGGGCCGCCATGACGAGATTGGCTGGCGGCTGTTCCCAAAGGCCTGGGGGCATGGATATGCAACCGAAGCTGCGCAAGCAGCTTTGGACGATGTTTTCGCACGCACTGAGGTCTCGGAGGTGCTTTCCTATACAGCACCAAACAATCATCCTTCCCTCGCAGTTATGGAGAGATTGAATCTGACGCGTGATCCATCACGGGATTTCGTCTTGCACGACGATCTCGATGGCTGGGTCGGGAATGTATGGGCTATATTGCGGCCGGGTTAAGCAGGTCTAAGCCCTTTCAAAACCCCTGTTAACTTCCCAATCTGTGACCCTGCGGTCATACTCAAATTGTTCCCATTTTGCGGCGTGCACATAATGGTCGATGACGTCATCTCCCATTGCTGCGCGTAGCATTTTTGAACCATCCAGCGCTTTCGTGGCGGCGCGCAGGGTGGAGGGTATTTCGCGCGCACCTTCGCCACCATAAGCATCACCTACAAATTGCTCCTCAAGCTCAAGCTTGTTCTCAATTCCATAAAGGCCAGCGGCCAATTGTGCGGCAAAAGCGAGGTATGGATTTAAATCAGCACCACCCACCCGGCATTCAACACGCACAGCTTTCGTGTCGGCGCCACATACTCTGTATCCAGCAGTGCGATTATCCATGGACCACACGGCCTTGGTCGGCGCGAAAGTGCCAGCCATAAAGCGCTTATAGGAGTTGATATAAGGCGCCAAGAATAAAGTGATTTCATCTGCGTGATGTAGAAGGCCTGCAAGATAATGGCGCATCACATCTGACATGCCATGGTCAGCGTTCTTATCGTAAAATAACGGATTACCCTCTAGGTCTACCAAAGATTGATGCGCGTGGGATGAACTGCCCGCAGCATCATAATGCCACTTTGCCATGAAGCTTACTGCATGGCCTTGCGTCCAGGCGATCTCTTTGCAGGCATTCTTAATGATCGAATGACGGTCAGCCATAGTCAGCGCATCTGTGTAGCGCACGTTAATTTCTTCCTGGCCAGCGCTTGCTTCGCCTTTGGAATTTTCCACCGGAACATCTGCACTTTCCAATCCGTTGCGGATGGCGCGCATCACATGCTCTTCCTTGGTGGTCTGGAAGATATGATAATCCTCGTTGTAAGCACTGATCGGGGTCAGATCACGATATCCAAGCTCGTGTGCGTCTTCAAAACTGTCCTGGAAGAGAAAAAATTCAAGCTCTGAGGCCATGAGCGCCCGCATGCCCTGTTCTTCAAGGCGCGCAGTTTGTTTCTTCAAAACAGCGCGCGGAGAGTGAGACACATCTGCATGGGTGTGGTGATCCAGCATATCACATAACACGAGCGCCGTTCCTTCAAGCCATGGTACGTCGCGCAAGGTGTTCATGTCGGGCTTCATGGTGTAGTCGCCGTAGCCAGATTGCCAGCTTGTAGACTGGTAGCCATCAACGGTTTCCATTTCCATGTCGGTGGCAATCAGATAGTTGCAGCTATGTGTTTCTTCCCACGCACCATCCACGAAAAAGTTCGCCTGGAAGCGCTTGCCCATCAGCCGGCCCTGCATATCAACTTGCGCTGCGATCACGGTATCTATTTCACCGCTTGAGACTTTTTGTTTTAGATCCTCAAGTGTCAGTTTGCCGGCCATCTCGTCCTCATATTCGTCAAATCATTAGTGTAATTAATACACTCCCCGGGACGCCCCGGGGAGTGGTTTCGTGTTTTCGATTGTGGCCTATCTATAAGGTGCACCGGCTTGATTCATGACGGAATTGTATTTCCGCAGAATTTCAACCACCTTCTTGGAGCGATCGCTTTGCGCTGCGATGTCTTCCCAGAACTTTGTGGCTGCTTCCTCGACGTTCTTCCATTCATCTGCAGGAATTGATGTCAGCTCAAGTTTAGTGCCCTCTGTGCGCAGCTTTGCTTCACCACCCCAATACCAATGTTGTCGGTAGTAATGCGATGAATCCATGCACAGACGGAACAATTCCTGTAGGTGCGGTGGCACTGCATTCCACTTTTCTGAATTGGCGAAGAATGACCCGATCCAGGCACCAGTGATGTTATTGGTGAGGAAATACTTAGTCACATCAGCCCAACCCACTGTGTAATCTTCGGTAATGCCCGACCATGCCATGCCATCAAGTTCGCCGGTTTGCACGGCCACTTCGGCATCTTCATAAGGAATTTCCACCGGCACGACGCCAAACTGTGAAAGAAACTTGCCAGCCGTTGGAAATGTGTAAACACGTAGGCCCTTAAGGTCAGCCAGGCTACGAATGGGTTTGGTCGTGTTAAAGTGGCAAGGGTCCCAAGAACCGGCACTCAGCCAAGTAACATTGTCAACCTCGCTATAGGCCTCTTCCCAAATTTCCTTCAGGCCGTATTGATTGAAGAGTACCGGAACATCCAAGCTATTCCGCGTGGCGAATGGGAAATAGCCACCAAACACAGACACATCGACAGGCGCAGACATGGAGTCTTCGTCACTCTGCACTGCATCAATTGTGCCCTTTTGCATAGCACGGAATAGCTCGCCAGTTGGGACAAGCTGGTCAGCAGTATAGAGCTCAATCACCATCTCGCCATTGGCGACTTTGTTAAAGGAATCAATAGCGGGCTTTACAACATGCGCCGCCAATGCAGCACCTGCATATGTTTGCAGCCGCCACTTTATCGGGCTTTGGCCATGCACCGCGGGTGCGGCTAACGCCGTTGTTCCTACGGCAGCTGAGGCGGCTCCCGCCTTTTTTAAGAAATCGCGTCTGTTTGTCATCGTCTTCTCCCTTCCATTGCTGCGGATTTATCGAATGCTCACTTGTTCCGGCAGCCACAGCGCGATCTGCGGGAACACCATGACGATAGCAAGGGCCAACGCCATAATTAGTACGAATGGGGACACTGAACGATAGATATCGCCCAAGCCAATTTCCTTAGGAGCCATCGCTTTCATAAGAAAGAGATTGTAACCAAAGGGCGGCGTCATATAGGCGATTTGGCAAGTAATCGTGTAGAGCACCCCATACCATATAAGATCGAAACCAAGTTGGCCGACAAGCGGGACGTAAAGCGGTGCTACAATAACCAACATAGCCGTGTCGTCCAAAAACATGCCCATGAGAATGAATGAAAGCTGCATCATGATCAGCACGGTCCATGGGTCTAGCGCGAGTTGACTGAGAAAAAATGTTTCAATCGCGCGTACAGCACCCAGACCGTCAAATACCGCGCCAAACGTCAGTGCAGCGAGAATGATCCACATGAACATGCAGGAGATCCCGAGCGTCTTTTCGGTGCAATCATGCAAGATTTTCCAAGTTAGCTTGCGTCTAACGAGTGCGGCGATAAGTGATGCGATCGCGCCGACGGCTGCACTCTCAACAAGGCTTGTTTTGCCCATCAGGAATAGTCCCGCCATGGAGAGAAAAATCGCGAGCGGAATAATACCGGCACTCAGCAATTTGAATTTCTCGCCCCAACTCACATTGCGTTCTTCTTTAGGGAGGGCGCGGCCGAGATGGGGCTGGAAATAACACCGGATGGCGATGTAAAGGACAAAGAGCCCGGCCATCATGAGGCCAGGAAACACACCGGCGAGCCAGAGCTTTGAAATGGGCTGGCGCGCGATCATTCCATAGAGCACCAGTACGACACTCGGTGGCACCAAAATACCTAATGATGAGCCCGCTTGAATGACGCCAGTGACCATCACTTTGTCGTAACCGCGCCGCAAGAGTTCGGGCAGCGCAATGCTGGCACCAATAGCCATTCCAGCGACGCTTAATCCGTTCATAGCGGAGATGATTACCATTAATCCAATTGTGCCGATTGCCAGGCCACCATTAAGCCCACCCATCCACACATGAAACATCTTGTAGAGGTCTTCAGCGATGCCGGATTCCGAGAGTACATAACCCATAAATATGAAGAGCGGCAGCGTTAGCAACGGATACCACTTCATAAGTTTCATGTTCGCGCTGAAAGCCAGTTCAGCGCCGCCGTCTCCCCACAGGAACAACGCGAATATGACAGCAATAAAACCAATTGCTCCGAAAACCCGCTGTCCCGTGATGAGCATCATCATCATGGTCGAAAACATCAATATGGCGATAAGTTCATAGCTCATGCGATGTCTCTACCGGTTGCTTTAGCAAAGCACTTAAACAAGCTTGAAAACGCTTGGAGCAGTGTCAGGAGTATGCCGATGTCCATGATGATTTTGATCGGAGCCATTTTGGGTGCCCAGATTGAGCGGCTCTTTTCTCCATATTCGATCGCATAAATCGTGCTTGATATGCCGCCGTATAGCAAGATGATCAAGAAGAAGATTAGAAACAGTGTTGTCACCGTATCAACGCGCGCTTGCGTGGTTTCTGACCACCTGCTGTAGGCCAAATCCATGCGTACATGTGCGCCCAGCTGAATGGAGTAACCGCCGCCCAGAAGGTAGTAGGCCACCATGGTGAACTGGGCCATTTCCAAGGTCCACAAAGCAGGATCCAAGAATGTTTTTGTGAAAGACGAATATAGTAGTACGCCGATCATGGCGAAGATCAGGTACATGGCAAACCTGCCAACGAACTTGTTGATCTGATCAACGCGCCTCACGTATGCCTTTATCATTTCTGGCATCACAACTGCTCGGCCTCACTAAGATGTGCGGTAATTTTGCAATCAAGCTCGGCGATCGAACTGATCAACGCCGGTCCCAGAAGGCTGGCCATTTCTTTTTGGCTATTTTCTCTCACGATTAGATCGTTTCGAATCTCCAGCATCACATTCAGTGCACCACGTTTGATTCCATGTTCAATCAAAGTGTGCGTCACACCATCCTGCGGACCGTATGGTTGATTGCGCTCGACATTCAGATTGGTCTCATTTCCCAACTCATTAAGTAGATTGTTTGCCAGTCTAATGTCATTGTCATGCAAGATTCCAAGCTCAACCGACCTTGGTTTGCCATAGTAAATTGGTGTGAACGAGTGAATTGTAACGAGAACTGGCGGAAATCCATTTTGCGATTTCTGCTCCATCACCGCATTAATTTGTTTTCTAAAAGGTTCGTAAAACCGCGCTGCGCGCACATTTATATCGGCTTGAGATAAGCCTGTGTTTCCAGGTATGTCATAAATTTCGCTCTTTGCTGGCACAGCGTCGGGCGCACTTGGGTGGCGATTGCAATCATACAATAAACGGGAGGTTTTTTGCGCTATGAGAGGGGCATCTAGTATTTCCGTTAGATGCTCGGCGACGCTTAGAGCGCCCGGATCCCAGGCAATATGACTTTTCGCGGTTTCCTCACTAAGCCCAAGGTTTGCGAATTCGGGTGGTATAAAGGACGAGGCATGCTCGCAAACTAGAACCACCGGGGTGCGTCCGCTTCGATTTATGACGTCGACTGTCGATGCCATACTTTTTGCGTCGTTTGCTTCTTGAACCACCGCCCATCTCCGGCTGCCTTCTCCCTTCGTATGCTTGCAGATCGTGCTGCATTGTCAAGACAATTTGAAACGTTTTTTTCAATTGCCCAAGCTGTGGAAGAAAATTTTCATTTGCGCATTGCTTGATATATATTTCTTTATGTTGATGATTGGAAAGAGATGATGTTGCTGAGAATGGGTCATGCATGAATTGACGGTTTCCGAACGTATCCGCGCAAAATTTGATGCGTTAACCCGAGCAGAACGCCAACTGGCGAATACGATGCTGGAAAACTATCCCATGTCTGGCCTGGGCAACATTGTAGATTTGGCAGACAATGCCGGAGTATCGTCGCCCACTGTCGCACGCATGGCCCGCAAACTCGAATTTGGCGGGTTTCCTGAGATGCAACGCTCGTTGCGCAATGAGCTTGAAGCGAAAATCTCTAATCCGATCTCCAAGCATGACCGCTGGGCCGCGCATGCCCCTGATGCGCATATATTGAACCGCTTCGCTGATGTGGTGATGGAAAACCTGCGCCACACGCTGCAGCACATTGATGCTGGGACGTTTGACGCAGTGACTGATCTGCTCTCCGATGGTGATCGCACCATACATGCGCTTGGCGGACGTATAACGCGTTCGCTCGCTGACTATTTCATTACTCATCTGCAGGTTATTCGCCAAGATTGTATCCTACTACCTCCAAACTCCAATACCTGGCCGCATCATGTTTTGAATATGCGTGAGGGTGATGTGTTTGTTGTTTTTGACGTGCGAAGGTATGAGCATGACATGTTGCGTGTATCGCAAATGGCACACGACAAAGGCGCCAGAATAGTTTTGTTTACCGACCAATGGGTCTCGCCCATATCGAGTATTGCTGAGCACAGTTTTCATTGCCGCATTGAGGCGCCTTCCGGGTGGGATTCGTCCGTTGTCACCGTGTTTTTCGTCGAAGCGCTGATTGCTGCTGTTGAGACCAAAAATTGGGATAGCACACGCGAACGCATGAAAACTTTGGAAGAGCTTTTCGACGATATGAAGCTCTTCAGAAAGTTCACGTAATTCCA
>JBPCVX010000200.1:0-2702 GCA_051010095.1 Hyphomicrobiales bacterium | reverse complement strand
ATCTTGATCGCATCCAGATCGTTAAAGGCTGGATGGACAGCGACGGGAACTTGTCCGAAAAAGTCTATGATGTGGCGTGGTCGGATGAACGTGAACTGGACGCTAACGGTAAACTGCCGGCTGTAGGAAATACGGTCGATCTGGAAGCAGCAAACTATATCAACACCAACGGCGCTTCAGAGCTAGGAACGGTCTGGACAGACCCAGATTTTGATTCGTCCGAGCACGCGTTTTACTACGCTCGCGTCATTGAAATCCCGACGCCACGCTGGGTCGTTTACGACAAAGTGCGTCTAGGCGCTGACATTCCCGAAGAAGCGACATTGATCGGACAAGAGCGCGCATATACGTCGCCGATCTGGTATTCACCAGATAATTAGTAGAATGCCCGTTATTCTTGCTTTTTGACTGACCGCTTTAGGCTCGAAGCGGACGTTTAAACAAAGCGACTGAACGTCTGCTGTGCGGGACAAGCCGCCGCTTGGACAATGCAACATCAATGGCGGCTCTTTGAATCCGGGATCAATTTGTGAACTCTTTTGAGAGGTTTTTCTACATCAAATACGACAGCTTTGGGTTTGGAGTAGACATTCGCTGCATCCGGCATGGAATCCGCCGTACAAAAAAAGCAGACAGCTAAAAGACCTTCTCTTAATATGAAATCCAATGGCCGCATTTGGATCTTCGCTTGATGTACTTAGCCGATCTTCGTTGTCATGCAGGCATTGGTCTTAGTTGAATGTTAGATTTTGAAATTCAAAAGCAGCAAGCAAGGCAATCTATGGCATGCCGAACACCAGATAGAATTTTTTCGCTTGATTTTGGTATCTCTTTTTTCCCGATACTAGCGGCACTATTGATTTTGGTATTAGTCGCTTCCTGCGGTCGCACACCTGATTTGATTGGCGTGGACAATCCCAAATTTCCGACTTCAAGCATTTCTGGCGCAAGTCGCCAGAAAATCTTCATTATGACGACAAGAGAAGCATCGGAAGTGGTGGACGTTTTTTACAACGATGAGCGTGCACCGAATGTTGGATTGGCTTCGGTAGTTGTGTCCATTCCACCAAACCATCTACCCGGACAGCTAGAAGCGCCGAGACGACTGCCTCCTGATCCGAGCAAAGAGTTCGCAGTAGTCGACCCAGTTGTATACGAAGCCGATTCAGCATTTGTAAAAGATATTAATAGGGAGCTTTTGAAACGTGCGCCTGCGGACAGAACCATTATGTTCTTTGTGCACGGGTACAACAATACAACGAGCGAAGCAGTACTTCGGATGGCCCAGTTTGTAGAAGACACAAATTTCAACGGTATTCCCATACTATTTACTTGGGCCTCCGGAGCTAAACCTGCGAAGTATGTCTACGATTTGAATAGCGCCTTGGTAGCCAGAGAACAGCTGAAGCCAACATTTGAAATCGTGGCAAGAACTAACGCTCGCACCGTTGATATATTCGCGCATTCCATGGGTTCACTTTTGGTAATGGAAGGAATCGTTCAGGCCGACCTAAGTGGTCGTTTCAATCGCAGTGGTCGTCTAGGTTCGGTAGTTTTGGCATCACCGGACATAGATATTGATTTGTTTCGCTCTCAACTTCGACAAATTGAAACGGACTTTTCTCGAATTTTCGTTTTGGTCGCCAAGGACGATCGAATTCTCAAGATTTCTCGAACACTGTCTGGTGGCGTAGAGCGTGTCGGATCTTCAGATGTCGCGCAGTTAAGTGACTTGGGCGTGGTGGTTATAGATCTTAGCCAAATCGATGACTCTGCAGCAGGGAGCCACACCAAATTTGCTGGATCTCCAGAGTTGGTGCAGGTCATAGGCCGCGGGTTGAAGGCTCGACAGCTCAACCCGGATGTTCCGGCGGGCAGCCTTGGTGGTATGTTAGCCGGGGTTCCAATCAAAATCGTCGCAGATTGACTTCCTGAACTTTAGAATTCTCAATACGTTTGCACGGCCTCTTTCAAGAGTTTTGGGAACGTCTGCATTGGGCTCCTTTGAGACATTCGCTGCAGTTAGCCCTAGGCTCTGGACTCATAACCAAAACAACACTGCTGCCGCGAGGGCGATGGCAGATAGAAAGATTAGAGGGCATCGGTCGTAACGTGTCGCGACCCTGCGCCAGTCTTTCAACCGTCCAAACATGTTCTCAATCTTGTGACGGCTTCGATAAATCTTGGTGTCATGTTGGATGGCGTCTTTGCGGTTCCGCCGCGATGGGATGCAGGGTTTGATGCTCTTTTCTTTCAAGCCCTCACGGAACCAATCGGCGTCATAGCCGCGATCCGCCAGCATCCAATCGGCAGAAGGCAGTGAGGGTAAGAGCGCCCGTGCGCCGATGTAATCGCTGACATTCCCCGCAGTCAGAAATAGTTGGATAGGACGACCCACCGCATCGGTAACGGCATGGAGTTTCGAGTTCAGCCCACCCTTGGTGCGACCAATCAGGCGACCACGCCCCCTTTTTTAAGTCCCATGCTGGACGCTGTTCTATGGGTCTTCAGGTGGGTCGCATCAATCATTAGTGTGCCTGTTGCATCGCCTTGAGCGGCCAATTCGGTCAGGATGCGTGCAAAGACGCCCATCTGAGACCATCGCGCCCATCGGTTGTAAAGCGTCTTATGTGGCCCATAGTCTGACGGAGCGTCTCGCCAGCGCAAGCCATTGCGAATGACATGGATGATGCCACTGAGAA
>JBPCVX010000199.1:0-2616 GCA_051010095.1 Hyphomicrobiales bacterium | reverse complement strand
AAGGGCGAGAAAATGTCGAAATCCGTCGGCAATGTCATTGACCCGTTCAACCTGATCGATGCCTATGGGCTCGATCAAATGCGCTATTTCTTTTTGCGCGAGGTGCCGTTCGGCCAAGATGGAAATTACAGCCACGAGGCGATTGTAGCGCGCATTAATGCTGATCTTGCCAACGATCTGGGCAATCTGGCCCAGCGCTCCTTGTCGATGATCTTCAAAAATTGCAATGGAACTCTACCAACGCCTGGGTCGTTGAGCGCTGCCGATACCGAAATTCTGGCTGCAGCCGATGGTTTGCTTGACGCTGTGCGCCCACATCAGGAAACCCAGCAGCTTCACAAAAGCCTTGAGGTAATCTGGAAGGTAGTTGCCGATGCGAATCGTTATTTCGCAAATGAAGAGCCCTGGGCGCTAAAAAAGAGCGATCCTGAGCGTATGGGCACCGTACTTTACGTAACCGCGGAGCTCGTGCGCCAAATTGCAACTCTTGCCCAACCATTTATGCCTGAGAGCGCCGCTAAATTGCTTGATTTACTTGATGTGCCGGAAGATGCGCGCACATTTGCCCATCTGGGTGAAGCCGGTCGCCTGACCGCAGGCGGTTCAATCGCTAAACCAATGGCGGTTTTCCCGCGCTATATCGAACCGGAAGAGGGTGCGTAAATGGCGCTGCCCGCGATTGTCGATAGCCATTGCCATCTCGATTTCCCGCAGTTTCAAGGCGATCTGGACGGTTTGGTTGAACGTGCCAACACGGCTGGTGTCAAACTCATGGTCACCATCAACACGCGCGTGCGCAAATTTGCGCCTGTGCTGGAGATCGCTGAACGCTTCGAAAATGTCTATTGTTCTGTTGGAACCCATCCTCATAATGCATCTGAGGAAACAGACGTAACTGTCGAAGAATTAATAGAAATTGCGAATCATCCAAAAGTCGTCGGAATTGGTGAAGCTGGCCTTGATTATCATTATGATAATAGTCCACGCGACGTTCAGGCAGCAAGTTTTCGCGTGCACATCGATGCCGCACGGCGCACAGGATTACCGCTGATCATCCATTCTAGAGATGCCGAAGAAGATACGGCTCAAATTCTGCGCGAAGAAATGGAGAAGGGCGCTTTTGCCCCGCTTCTGCACTGTTTTTCATCTGATATTCGGCTCGCGCAAGAAGGCTTGGATTTGGGCGCTTATCTGTCATTTTCGGGCATTTTGACGTTTAAAAATGCCGAAGGCATACGCGATGCCGCCCGTTTGTGCCCATTGGACCGCATGTTGGTTGAAACAGACGCCCCATATCTGGCTCCGATGCCCCATCGTGGTCAAACCAATGAACCAGCTTATACGGCGCATACGCTTCAAAAGCTTGCTGATGTGAAAGAAACCAGCGCTGAAGATATGGCGCGTATGACTTCAGATAATTTTTTCCGTTTGTTTTCAAAGGTGCCGCGGTCTGCCGCATTCGCTGCATGAGTGTGAAATTAACCATATTGGGGTGCGGATCTTCTGGCGGCGTTCCACGCGTTGGCAATGATTGGGGTCTATGCGACCCAAATAACCCCAAAAACCGCCGCAGACGTTGCTCCATATTGCTTGAACGCACTTCTGGAAATGGCACAACCAGCGCGCTGGTCGATACATCACCAGATTTGCGCGAACAGCTTATTTCCGCAGAAGTTCAATATCTTGATGGTGTCATTTACACCCATGACCATGCTGACCACATGCACGGGATCGATGATTTGCGGCCGTTGGCGATCCGCAACCGTGAGCGCGTAAAAGTTTGGGCCGATGCGCGCACAACAAAGCTCATGTTGAAACGATTTGACTATTGCTTCGCAACGCCGACTGGCAGCCAGTATCCACCGATCCTTGAGCACAATGCATTGAGCGCCTACGAGCCTTTGACAATTGATGGCGCTGGTGGCGACATCACAGTGCAGCCGTTTGAACTCATCCACGGGGAAATCATGGCCTTGGGACTGCGGATCAACGATGTGGCGTATACACCAGATGTGAGCAACATTCCCAAAGAGAGCATGCCATACCTGGAAGATCTCGATTGCTGGATCATCGATGCGTTGCGCCGCACGCCACATCCATCTCATTTCTCGCTCGATGATGCGCTTGAGTGGATTGAGCGCATGAAGCCGCGCAACGCGGTGATTACCAATATGCACGTTGATATGGATTACGACACGCTGTGCAATGAGCTGCCAGAGGGCGTCGCGCCAGCATTTGATGGCATGGTCATAAAAACGCACTAAAACATGAAACAACCGAATTCAGCCATTTCGACATTTAAATTCTTTCCATAATATATATTATGCGAAATATACTTAGGCGTTTTATACTGATGGAGCACATCAAAACCGCATCCGCCCTATTGTTAGTCGACGATGTCGTTTTAGAAATCCGTCGCATTGGCGTTCATGAAGCTGATTGAGCTTTAGTGGCTAACAATTCAATCGTTCGCCCCCTAACTGCCCCGATCACACGATGATGTCGACATTGTCTGTGGTCAGTGTGTTGGTGCTGAGAACGGTCAGTACATCGCCACCACCAAAGTCGAAGGTCAGATTGCCCCCACTCTCGGTGGCATAGCTGAAAGCCTCAGCC
>JBPCVX010000198.1:0-2683 GCA_051010095.1 Hyphomicrobiales bacterium | reverse complement strand
GACATATCCAGTTTGCCCGGGTGCCAGATCGCGGGCCGCCTGTGGGTGGAGAGCTGAATTATGACTATCTGTTTCAGATGTTGGACAAGCTTGGGTGGGATAATCCATTAGGTGCTGAATATAAAAGCACGGAGCCCACAGATAGCACTTTGGGGTGGCTGAAACGGTTGAGATCGCTATAAGCCGGCGCCTCATACGACAACTCCAAAACGGCGATACAGCGGAATCCGTACAGCGCTGAGACCCGTAAGGGCAGGGGTCTTGGGATTGTTTGGTAAAACCGCTCCCTTTGTCTTGTAGTTGAACTCAAACAAGCCGCGAATGTCCAAGATTTGGTGATTTTTGCCTTTGGCCGTCGGGTCCGCCATCAGGTCACGTGAGCTTTGTCGAACCCGATACCGGCCAATGCAACAGTTGCCGCCACATTGGCATTTTTCGGGAAGGTAGGAGCAGTCGCGCGCGCGGTGCCAGAGAAAACTGGTGCCGGCGCTGAGATACGCTTCGGGTCGTAGCTGTCCTGAGCATTAGAGCATGATATTTGTTTCGAAATCCAATTCCTCTAGCGAGGTGTTCACTTTGGTTTCTGTTGAGGGCTGCGTCGCAACGTTTTCTTTCCATACAGTCCGCATCAACACCTGCGCGACGACAATTTCGGGGCTGGGAGCAAGTATGGCGCAGACTTCCTGAGCAATTACGCCTTAGCCAATCAACGTTACTTTGCATCTCATCGTGTCGTTCTCGCTGGACTGCCTCAGTTCAATACGATGAATGCCACCAACGCGATGGCACAGTCCATTAGTCGTTTTTTTGACAAGCAGATTTGGCTGAGAAACCTAATCGGTGATTTATTTATCTGCCCATTTCAAGTGAAACAGTAATGCTGCCGCAGGGTCAAATCTCAAGGCAAGTAGCGGGTAGTAACCCATGCCGCTTATGCCAAAACGATCGCTGTTCCATCAATGTGACAACAGTTCGGCGCGTCCGTCTCGATCCGCTTGTTTTCACACAGCGAGAATGACAATCTGAGCGCCGTGGATTTACCTATCTTCTATTCTTTTCGTCGTTGCCCCTATGCAATGCGTGCGCGATTGGCACTTGTGGCCTCGGGTGTTCCTGTTGCGCTGCGTGAAGTTATATTGCGCGATAAACCGGCGGCTTTTCTAGAAGCATCACCCAGTGGGACAGTACCCTGCTTGGTCGCCACAGAGGAAGTGATTGATGAAAGCCTCGACATAATGGTCTGGGCTTTGCGTCAAAACGATCCTGAGGGTCGTTTGCAGATGCCAAGCGAAGGTTGGGATTGGATTGCGCACTGTGACGGGCCGTTCAAAGACGCTCTCGACAAAACCAAATACGCCACGAGGTATCCTGCAGCCGATCCGGAGAAGGAGCGATCTAATGCCACTCAATTCCTGATGGAAATTGAGAGGCAACTGGATGGCAACTTGTTTGGCGCGCCAAGTATTGCAGATTATGCCATTCTTCCCTTTGTGCGCCAGTTCGCATTTATCGACAAAAACTGGTTCGATGCTCAAGATTGGCCTCAATTGCAAAAATGGTTGGATGCCTTCCTGACCAGCGATGCTTTTGCGGCGATCATGCCAAAATACGATCAGTGGGCACTGGGTGACCTGCCTGTGCGTTTCCCTCCGGCCCTTTCGTGATGCGAACTGACGCGTTGACCTTATGCGGCCACGTGCCTAGAACGCGGGAGGCGCACTACGGCCGATATCGCTACCAGTCCCTGTTTTAAAGGCGTTAACCCATGGCGCAATCCGATTCCATCTCCTCGCTCGTCGCCGATGTCGGCGGAACCAACACGCGTGTTGCATTAAGTGCGAAGGGTATCATTGCGGAAGGCACAATAAGTCGTTTTCGCAATGCCGAATTTGATAGTCTTGAAAGCGTTTTAAAGGAATATCTCTCAACGCAGGATGGCTCGATTGTCGATGCCGCTTGCGTTGCTGTCGCAGGTCCCGTTCGGGATGGCCGCGGTTGCTTAACCAACCGTGACTGGCAAATGGATGAAGCCAGTATTGGGCAAGCCACAGGCGCGCGCGAAGTAGCACTGCTCAATGATCTTCAGGCTCAGGGGTATGCGTTGGATCACGTCACCGAAAAAGACTTGCTAGAGCTGCGTACAGGCCCGGTGGCGCCTGCTGGCGCGGCAAAATTGGTGGTCAATCTGGGCACAGGATTCAATGCTTCACCTGTGTTTATGACGCCTGCGGGCCCCTATGTTGCAACATCCGAGAGTGGGCATGCGAACATGCCCACGCGTGACGCGCGCGATTTGCGGCTTTGTGCTTTTATTGAACAAAAGCATGGGTTTGCAGCTATTGACGACATACTGTCCGGACGTGGCGTTGAACGTGTTTTTGCATTCTTGTCGCATGAGGCAGGGGAAAAGCAGCAGAAATCATCGGCGGAGATTATTGCCGGTTGTGCTGATGGTAGTGATCCCTTGGCCGTTGAGGCCGTACATTATTTCATTCAGTTGACCGCGATGGTTATGGGAAACCTTGCTTTGGTTCAACTCCCATTTGGCGGCATATATCTGGTTGGAGGTCTTTCCAGCGCTATTGCTCCATTCATAGACGCTGCAGGGTTTGAAGCAGCTTTCCGTGACAAGGGGCGCTTTGCGGGGTTCATGGATGATTTTGGAATATACGTTGTCCAGGAC
>JBPCVX010000197.1:0-5322 GCA_051010095.1 Hyphomicrobiales bacterium | reverse complement strand
AGTTAGAGATGGGTTAAGTGGGGGGTGTCCGATTACGCCCTGGTCCACAAGCAACTACCATGCGGAAGCAAGAATGTGCGAGCGTGGAACCGTCTGATCTCGTCAACGTGCAGCAATTGCTAACACAACAAGATGAATCGCATTAGTCTGCAGCTATGGAAACTGTCATCAATGTAACGTTGCCGATATTCGCGATTATTTCACTGGGATACCTGGCTGGATATTGGAAAATACTTGGAGATGGTTCTGCAGATGCATTGAACCGTTACGTGTTCTTGTTTGCCCTTCCTCCAGCGATGTTCTTTTTCACGTCCAGAGCAGAAGTATCCCAGGTTCTCAACTTCAATTTTATGGCGACATACTGCTTGGGGATGATATTAACAGCTGGGCTTGCAGTTTTGGTCGCTTCGACTTTTTTTGGCGCGGCCAAGGAACGGTCTGCGTTTCACGGATTTCTCTCAATATTTGCCAATGCTGGATATATGGGCATACCGCTCTTCTTAACCGCATTCGGCCCGGATGGTGTTGTCCCAGCTATAATTGCCTCTCTTGTTGGCGGCATTGGTTCAATGATCTTCATTATGACGGCGTTGGAATTCTTTCGGGCGGGCTCAGGCTCTGTGGTGCATTTACTCCTTGGTATCTGGCGCGTTGTATCGCGCAATCCACTATTCATTGCTACCGGGCTGGGGATCCTTTTTTCCGCACTTGCAATTCCGGTGCCCAAGTCGGCGGAAAACTTGCTTGAAATGCTCGCCGGTACCGCCGGTCCGACCGCACTGTTTGCACTCGGTTTGTCGCTCGTTCACAGTAAGATTCTTGGTGACATGTTAGAGGTCACTTGGATCGTTTTTCTCAAGTTGATTGTTCAGCCAGTTTTTACGTGGCTAATCGCAACCCAACTGTTCACCACAGGACCTTTTTGGACAGCATCCGTTATATTACTTGCAGCGATGCCAGTAGGATCAACTGCTTTTGTTATTGCCCAACAGTATGGCGTTGCTGCCAAGATTTCATCGGCCTCAGTTGCACTTTCGACTATTGGGTCGGTCATAACGCTGACTTTGTTGATGATATATTTTGGAATTTCATAAAACAGCGAGACGCCCCGCTTGCTTCGTTGTCTGTATAACGCTCAGAGGTGGCGTGTACGCGTTGCGCTGCGTCGCCATAAACTAAAACAAATTTGGTCTTCTCATTTCTTTGAATGTGATAGAGAAACTTTCTCTTTATCTGTTTTTTTGATAGGTATTCGAAAGTATAGGTTTCGAATTTTAAGTTTATTTGGGTGCAAATACTTTTTCCAAACAATATGGTTTGATTAATGGGTTTGTCGATCAATCAACAACAACATAGAAAAATTGGGAGATAGTATGTTTGAAAGAATTCTTGTGGCGATTGATGGTGGAAAAAATTCTAAGGAAATTTTGAAAACGGCTTGTGTATTGGCAGACGCGAGTGAAGCAAATCTTGGTATTATCTATGTTACCGACCCGCGGAATATGAGCGATGATCTGGTGCAAGGTGCCGAAGTCGAAGGAGTTATAGAAGGCGAAACTTATAGCCAAACTATTGATCGGTTCGACTATGGCGGCAGAGATAAACTTCGTGAGGAATTGCAACATTCTGCAATGGTTGCGCGCATCGCCGAACAGGTTGGGCAAATCGTTGTTGCAAAAGCAGAGTCATTTTCGAAACAACAACATGTCAACGCTGTAAAAACGTTTGTTCGTTCGGGAGATGTTGTTAAAGCGATCTTGTCAGTTGCAAGACAGTCTAACGCAGACCTTATTGTGATGGGCCATGAGCGCCGGTCAATCATTGGCGCCCTCATACATCGAAGTGTGGCGGAAGGTGTTAATGATGAAGCAAAGTGCCCATGTTTAATTTTCTCTTCCTAAATGCTGCGCATTACGTCGTAGCGTTACATTTGAAGAAGCAAATGCTTCACGCGGCAGCTTGATGATCGACTATTCAAGAGCCTGCTGCAGAGGTTTGCACGATAGTTGAGCAGATTTCGGATTGCGCAGCGAAAGGCGCTTTTCAGGTGCCATTGAGCGGCAAATGTTATTGCTAAGCGGGCGATAGGATATGTATGACCCGATCGGCCAGCATATCCTTTACTTGATTTGCGTAGTTCACCATGTGTGGGGTTTTTATGTGGGCCTTAAGGTGATCCAGGCTTTGCCACTTCTCAACGACCACAAACGTATCTGCTCCATACTCGGTTTGAAAGTCGCCAGCATCCTCCATGTCGATCGTTGGGCTGTATTCAATGCAGCCTGCCTCTGCCAGCACATCGGGTATGTTTTTTTTGAAAATCGACAGCACTTCACTGCGCTTGCCCGGCTTTGTGGTAATAACAGCAACGACGTGAACTTCTGGCATAACTTTTTTCCTCGTGAGGTATTTCTGCGCATTGGATTCTTGCGTTTTTTCGGAGCCACATCATGAAGAAATTCCGCATCCAAAACAATGCCACCCACAATAATGTTTGAACAAAAGCTTAAACATTCAAAGCGCAAAAATACCTTTATGAATTATTTTAGAGAACACGAATAATAGTTCAAAATAACCAACGATCTCTGCATATATTCGTAATAGATTCTCCTTGCTTTCACAGTTAGAGTGTCGCGCCAAGGAGAGTACTTTTGGAAAGACGACTTGCCGCCATACTTGCTGCTGACGTTGTGGGCTATTCGAAAATGATGGCCGAGGATGAAGAAGCGACCTTGGCGCTCTTAAAAGCCCACAGGGCCGACTTTTTCGACATCAAGATCGCTGAACACAATGGACGTATCATTAAACTCATGGGTGATGGAACTCTGGTTGAGTTCACGTCCGTTATAGACGCAGTAAAGTGCGCCCTCGCAATTCAGAAATCTCTCGTTAGCGAGCAATCACCGATCACGCTGCGCATTGGAATAAATCTCGGCGATATTATTGTCGAAGGTGAAGACATTTATGGAGACGGTGTGAATGTGGCCGCGAGGTTAGAAGCCTTGGCCGAGCCGGGCGGCGTTTGGCTCGCCTCTATTGTACACGAGAGTATTGGAACTAAACTTGGTGCGGAGTTTTCCGATGCCGGGGAGCACAAATTTAAAAATATTCCTCGTCCTGTTCGTGTGTACCGATGGTCACCGCTCGGAAATCAAGAGATTGCGCCTGAAAAGGTGGACGCTCGGAGTGAAAAGCCATCGATTGCTGTGCTCGCTTTCGACAACATGTCTGGTGATGTCGAGCAAGAGTATTTCTCAGATGGATTGGCCGAGGACATAATCACAGAACTTTCGCGCTTTTATGAACTTTTCGTCATTGCACGGAACTCTTCGTTTGTATTCAAAGGCAAGAACGTTGACATAAGAGAAGCCGCGAACAAGCTGGGTGTTCAATACATCGTCGAAGGCTCGGTAAGAAAATCTGGAAACCGCATCCGTGTCACTGCGCAGTTGATTGACGCTGTTGCTGGTGCCCACATTTGGGCTGAGCGTTATGATCGCCAATTAGAAGATATATTTGATGTGCAAGACGACGTCGTCAAAGCTGTCGTTGCGGTTTTACCAGGCCGGATTGCTGAGGCAGGTGCTGACCGGGTTCGTCGCAAACCCACCAGCGATATGTCGGCATTTGATCACCTTCTTCGAGGTAATCATGCGTTGTTTCGCCGTGGCGATAGTATCAAAGAGGCAATCGCTCATTATAAGCATGCCATAGAGATTGATCCGCAGTGTGCTCCAGCACATGCTGGCATAGCGATCGCAGAGGGTATGTCTGTGTGGGACCTTTCAACTTACGATGATGATCCGCTTAAACGCGCATATGAGTTTGGCAAACGCGCTATCGAGATTGATCCTGGTGACTATCGTTCACACGGTGCTTTTGGTGAAGCTCTGCGGCAAATGGGCCAACACGATCTTGCCCGCCAACACCTTACAAGGGCTCGAAAGCTCAATCCAAATAGTGCACAGGTGCTTGGTTATTGGGCAATGTTGTTGGCCTATACTGGTGAGCAGGAAGCAGCCATTGAGACCTATCATCAAGCCATTAAGCTAGACCCATTTTCTCAAGACAATATCCGCATGGAGATATTAGCTGAATCTCATTACATGTTAGGCAAGTACAAAGAAGCCATCGCGATTCTTGAATCAATGCTCAAGCTACCCATCTTTTATATTCACCAGCAATTGGCTATGTGCCACGCCCAACTTGGAAGTCACGAACAGTCCGCATATCATATGGAACACTATCGTGCGGAACTCCCTGACTACTATGATGAGAAGCTATTGTTTGAAAGCCACATCCGCCTTTGCCAGCACAATGAAGATGTTGAGCACTGGCGTGAAGGTTATAGGCTGACTGGGTTGAGTGTCTGAAAATACCAACCTCTAATCCGCACGCTCTGGGAATAAACCAGGCGTGGCTTAAGAAACTCGAGGCCGAACAGACAATCGTTGCGAAAGGTCGCTCAAGTGATGCGCTATTTTAACACCGTTTCTGCTATCGCAATTCTCTTTTTGGGTCTTGAGAGCCAGCAAGCACTCTCGGAAGATGAATTCAAAATGGTGCCACCACCTGCCTGCACAAACAACCTTGGTGAACAAGTTGAGTTCATGACAAGCGCGCGTGGGCGATCTGGAATTGCAGCGGGAATGGCAGTCAGAAACCAGGAGGGGAAGCCGGTGGTGTATCGCTCGAATTTCAAAAGTGCGCCACCCGAATACCAAAGCTTCATTGATCGGCATGAGTGCGCCCATCACCAAACTGGAGACGTTGACCGTCCTCATCCGCCGCGAAATGGTCCAGAGCATTTGATGAATGAGAGCGTCAGTGATTGCATCGCCATTCTTCGCTTGCGCGATGAAGAGAAATACAGTGCGGCGGATCTGGAAAAAGTTACCATCGCGATGCGCAAAGAAATGGAAAAAATTGGTTTTCCCGAAATCAGTGTTTCCAGTCGAATCAGCAACACAGAGGGCTGTTTGCGCAAGTTCAAGAATTCAAAGGAACTAATCGACCGAATATTGGACGAGAGAGGGTTGGGGAAGAAATAGACTCCGATTTCAAGTTTCTGTAAGTATTAAATGCTCTAAGATGATCGAAAAGCACACTTGATTCAGGTGTTAACAAAAGAAATATCAATTTCAGCATTGGGGTGAGGAAATTTTTTTGAAAGACTGAGTATTTTTTTTCATCAATTTCCGTTGTTCCTGTATGTCATATTGCACATATACTTAAATCAACCTCGATTAAAATTTGTAGGTATTATCGCAAGTAACGGAGACGCTGCCTTGATAAAACTCGAACAAACGGATGACCCTCAGC
>JBPCVX010000196.1:0-5175 GCA_051010095.1 Hyphomicrobiales bacterium | reverse complement strand
GTCCAAAAGAGTGCGCGCCAAAGCGCTTCCCATGGCCCCAAGGCCAATTACTGAAACATCCGTCATATTATATTTTTCCTTTAATAGATTTCAGAGAATTTGATCATGTGAATATATTCAAGCTCCCAGCAGGTATAGCTTGGCACCTTTTCTATATGTTTGATACTGAATGCTTAAACGTAAAACCGCCCCGTTTGTTGTGTGCAGGGATTAGTTTTTGCACCGGCACCATTCTACGTTGCACACAAAGCGTGTCGTTCCTGCCAACTCCACTTGTCTGGTGCAGGTCGGGCAAATTTTAAAGCGCTTTAGGAGAGTGCGGCTCAATGCGCTCTTCAGATCAAACCGCCACACCTTCCCTTGAACGTAAGTCGGAGATTAACGCTCAGGCGTTTTGACCATGTACAGAAACTGTTTCACGGCTTCCTGTGATTCTGGTCGCAAGTTCTCAATACCCTCATAAGGAACACCAATAGCTGGACCTTCGTCTGGATATTT
This sequence comes from Hyphomicrobiales bacterium, assembly GCA_051010095.1. GTDB lineage: Bacteria > Pseudomonadota > Alphaproteobacteria > Rhizobiales > CAJQND01 > CAJQND01. The sequence goes on along the minus strand of JBPCVX010000196.1, from coordinate 4,677 downwards.
CTTCTTACGAGATAGATGTCGCTGGATCATGCGTACAAATTTTGCACCGCCCCAAGCACCGACTTCGGTTGAAACTGGATACCGTTCCTGCGGGTCCCTGTAGAGATCGAAAAAGTCCGCGAGAATGGCATTATCAAGCTTGCCGCCCGGAATCGCCAATTTGTACTGCTCTTTCACAACTGCTTCCAACGTGTTGATGTTGTAAAGGAACACGTAATCGCGCCGGCCATTTGTTTCACCGTTGAGCATCAATGCGGTCTGATCAATGCCATCGATAATGCGGTCAGTTGGAATTTTGTCTGCAGCACCACCAAGACGCGCGATAGTGGTGAATAGGTCGGTAACATGCACCATGTCTCCCACCACTGAATCCGCCTCAATCATTTCTGGCCAGCGCACAAACGCATCTACCCGCACACCACCTTCTTTCGTTGAGCCCTTGCCCCCCTGAAAGATCATTGGCGTATAGCCCGACTGGGGTGAGTATTTGGTGAAGTGCCCATTATCGCCCATGACGATCACCACAGTGTTTTTGGCAACGCCAAGCTGTTCCATCTCAGCCATCAGTTCACCAATCCATTTATCCACCAGCTTCATCTTTTCAACATAAGTGCCACCATTTGGAGTGGTGTATTCCTTGGTGGTGGTGCGAGCACCAACGAGCGGATAAAGTGGCCAATATTGCATGAAGAATGGTTTGTCATCCTTGGCCAGTTTACGCAGTTGTTCCATGGCCTGTTTCTGATAACGCACGTTCATCTCGTGGTACTTGGCTTCGTTCCAGCGTTCACTCGGTTTCATATGCACTTCGCGAATGGCACCGCCGCGTGTGGATTCAACCCCGGTGACCATGCTCGATGCATCCGTGCGCAGCCAGCCATCAATGGTAAAACGCGCATCATAATTATTGTCACCAATGCCGACCGAAACCTCTTCGTTTGCCGCATCATCATGGAAAATCGTCAACTGCCCCTGCTGATGTATTGGATATGCAGCAAAATCAAACCCCTGCTCTGTCGGCCAAGCCTCTTTTATGTCACCCATGTGCCACTTGCCAATATGAGAGGTGTTGTACCCTGCTTCAGACAGGACCTCCGCAAGCGTGACCTCTTTTCCAGCCAATCCGAAGCCAGATATATCTACCGACGTATTCCCCATACCGTTTCGAAATGGTTGGCGTCCTGTCATGAAGGCAACGCGTGTTGGCGTACAAGAGGGTTCTGTGTACATGCGTGCCAAGCGCATGCCTTCGCGAGCGATCTTGTTGATAGATGGGGTGCGATAGCCACGGATCGCGTTTAAGGTTTCGCTCCCAAGGTCTCCAAATCCTATATCATCGATTAATATGTAAAAAATATTCGGTGGCTTGCCACCGTTTTTCTCGCGAAACTCCGCTAATTTAGCGTCAATTTCTTTATCCTGCGCGGCCCAGTTATCTCCGTGTTGCGCTTCTAGAATATAGTATTCAGCATCCCGGACAATCTCTGGTTGAGCGTGAGCCGTAGCCACTAAGACCAACAATAAAGCAATAGATTTGACGATAAGAAGGGTAGTCTTAAGCATGTGTGGTGACCTCCCAGCGGCGCCCAAAAACGTTAAACAATCTGGTCTTGGTTCGCAAATACACTTCTCAGCATGTAACAAAGAAACATGGAAGTAAACAATCCGCATTTTGCAGATTGGAAAACCACTGTTCGAATTCCTCTCGCCCCAGAAGTATCTCCTAAACATTTCCTCTGAACTAAAATGCATCAAGAACACATCTAAATATTTTTTCAGAAAAAGCTCTCATAAATTCAGAGTTTGAAAAAAATTACTATCGTACAGTTTTCATGTATCTTTGTTCAATTGATAAAGGAAACACTTCGCTGTTAATCAGAAAGTCAATCATGAATCAACAATTCAACGCTGCAGATATTATTAATTCGTATGTTTATTTACTGGCGCGTTATTTGGTTTTGCGGCAGGAACATGCAGACTTTGAAGAAGAAGCAATCGGCTATAATACCATCAAGTTTAACCCGGTCGGCGGCGCCGATTTTGTAAATCCAAACCTGGATGTGGCTTACTTGGAAGCATGGGTTGCGGTCGATGAGACGACGCCTGCAATACTCACGATTCCAAAGATTGAAGGCCGCTACTATACCGCTCAAATTCTGGATGAATGGGGCGAAGTAATCACCAACATAAATGAACGCACTTACCCGCAGCATCCGCATGGAGATTTCGCACTTTGCGCGCCAGATGCTATCGCAAGTGCGCCAGATGGAACGGTGCCGGTTGAACTAAATTCCAAGAAGGCCAAGCTTCTTGCACGCGTTGAGCTCAAAGATGATTGGGATGGCGCGGTAGATTTGCAGAAGCAGTTTAAGTTGCAAGGCACCGGCCCCCTCACCGTCGAGCCGCCGGTCGAAATTGAAATGTTTGACAACACGACGCTTGCAGGCGCCAACATATTTTCATCGGTTGATAAAATTCTCGCATCAGCACCAGACAAGAACCCGGGCGCTAGTGAACTGAGCGCTCAGGCACGTGAGATTGCTGCGTACATGGCGCAAGTTCCGCAAGCGCGACGTGAAATTGAAGAGATCATCGAAAAACAAGCGGTTCCAAAATTTCTCAAGTTTGCGGTCACCGAGGCGGGCAGTTTTAAAAACAACTGGCTTGCAACCTTAAAAGCCGGCAACTACGGCGATGATTACTGGACACGAGCAGCCGCAAATCTTGTCGGCATATGGGCCAACAACAGTCGCGAGGTTATCTACTTTGTTGGCACTAGAGACAGCGACGGCAATTCCTTAGACGGCAACCAAACATACCGAATGCATTTCGCAGCAGACCAACGCCCTGACGCTGTGGTGGATGGATATTGGTCAATCATATTGGTCAGTTTACCGGACTATCGCGTGGTCCCAAATCCAGATGATCGTTTTAACCTCAACAGTTACTCGTCCTTGGTGGAAAATGATGATGGCTCATTAGATTTGTTCTTCTCAACGGACCACACCGCGGCTGAGCATGTTCCGAACTGGCTGCCAACACCTGATAATTCTTGTTTTTCACTAACTTTGCGCACTTATGTGCCAAAGGAAGCCGTTAAGCAGGGAGACTGGTTCCCGCCGCCTCTAGAACGCATGTAACACTTGGAATTCAACAAAGGATCAGCCGATGCCACAAATTACTGCTCAGGAAGCACGCGTCCTTGCAGAAGAAGCATACACCTATGGTTTCGCAATCGTAGAGAATCACAAAGCCATCTTCGGAATGTGCGTCTACAAGGACTCTCCTCAATATTCTGGTTTTAACAACTATCTTCACGGACGCCGTCTGTTTGACCCAGATTATGATGTGGTGGTTACGCCAAACAATGACACACTATATTCAACGACATTTGCAGATCTTAGAACTGAACCCTTGGTTCTGAGTGTTCCTCCGACGGGCGATCGCTATCAGGTGATACAGCTTGTTGATATGGGCACAGATAATTTTGCCTATATCGGCACGCGCGTGACTGGTGTGAACGGTGGTGACTTCCTTCTGATCGGCCCGACATTTAAAGGGACGTTGCCTGTAGATCGATTTACATCCGTTATATCCTGCCCCAGCCAGTTCATAGCCTTGGCAACCCGAACCGCAATTGACGGTCCAGACGATCTGGAAGAGGTTGTCAAGATACAAGACGCCATGGCCATAACACCTATGAGTACTTTCCTCGGCTCTCCGGCTCCAGAGACTGCTTCGGAAATTTCCTTCCCACCCTTCACCCCTGAGTTACATGGGTCGACCAAACTGTTGGAATATCTTGGATTTTTCCTCCAATGGCACACACCACCACTGTTTGAGCATGAACTGTTAAGGCGATTGGCGCAGATCAATGTGGGCGCAAACCTTACTTTCGACTTCAACGCATTCCCAGGCGATGTTCAAAAAGCCATTGCAGACGGCTTGGCTGCGGCGCATCAGAAAATCGAAGAGCGCGGCAACAACCTTGGCGAGGTCATCGATGGCTGGGAGTACACCCCGCCGATGGGTGATTATGGCAACAACTATCTGTTCCGCTCTGCTGTCGCTTGGAAGTTTATGTACACCAACAGTCCTGAAGAGGCACTCTATCCAATCGCCAACACAGACGTCGAAGGAAATCAGCTCACGGGCAAAAAAGACTATGTTCTGCATTTCCCGGCTGGTCAGTTACCGCCAGTCAACGCGTTCTGGTCAATTACGATGTACTTTGCCGATACTCGCTTAATGGTGCACAATGAAATTGCCCGCTACTCCATTGGCGATCGCACAGACGGCTTGAAGTATGGCGAGGATGGCTCCTTGAAACTTTACATTCAGCATGAGGCACCAGAGGCTGAAAAGGCGTCAAATTGGCTACCGGCACCTGATCGCGAGTTCTATCTCGTGGCACGCACATATATGCCAAAAGAACCCCTACTCGATGGCACATACCACTTGCCACCGGTTACCCGCACCTGAGCTGCTATGGCGGCTCAACATCAGCTCGCCGAGAAGGTTATCTGGAACAGGCCCCATACTTGCTCACATTGCTTTGACACAGCATCACACAAACAAGGAGCAACGATATATGACGCTTGAACATTCGCACTCCGCCGATGATATCGCTGAACGGTTAGCGAAGGGCGCAAGTCCCAACTATCTGCGCGACTGGAT
>JBPCVX010000195.1:0-44836 GCA_051010095.1 Hyphomicrobiales bacterium | reverse complement strand
ATCATCACCAGTATCCGCGTGGCTGATTCCAGTTAGCGCAAAGCCTATGCATAAGGTGAAAAGGGAGAGGAAAAAGCGCATGTAGGTAAGCCCTCGATCTATCAAATGAACAGCTAAGGGGAGAATGTCCCACAGTGCAAGTGGCTTTCGAACTCATAACGAACGTAAATCACTTTGGATTTGAAGAATTCGAATTTTGACATCAGGCACTGCAGTTTTTTCCTTTGGTAAACACAGTTAAAACATAGACTACAATGTCGCAGGGCTTATTAAAGCTTGAAAAAATAATTTGAGGATTTAATACAATTATTGCGACGTGTTACCATCTTTTAATAAGATTTGACTTAGGTTTATGCTCGACTCTAAGCCGTGCCAATGTTTCGGGCGAGGGAACTATGACAGATACAATTAGCGTGAAACCGAATAAGACCTGGTGGCAATACACCCAGATGAAGCGACGTTTCCGCACACGCTGGGCTGGAAAGCACACAATTCGCGCTCTATCGGGCTTTCTGCGCAGTCAGTCGAATTTTTCAGATGCACCGGTAATGTCTGTCGAGCAATTTGCGCATCTCAAAGTGTTTTCAGAGAATTGGGAGGCAATACGCAAAGAAGTTGATGGAATTCTAGAGCACCGTGAAGCCATTCCGCTCTTTCACGAAATCTCGAAAGAACAAGAACGCATTTCACTGGGTGACAAATGGCGCACGTTTATTTTGTTCGGATTTGGCGACAAACTTGAGAAAAATTGTTCACAAGCTCCCGTCACCGCAAGTTTGCTTGAGCGTGTTCCAAATATACAAACCGCGTGGTTTTCAATATTGGGACCGAACCACCACATCCCTGCGCACCGTGGTGTAACGACTGGGATTTTGCGCGCCCATCTAGGTCTGATTATTCCAAAGCAAGCTGAACAATGCAGGCTTCGCGTCCAAGACGAAATTGTTGTTTGGAAAGAAGGCGAGCTTTTTGTTTTCGATGATACTTATGAGCACGAAGTTTGGAACGATACCGATGAAGAACGGGTTGTTCTGATTCTAGACTTTGATCGGCCAATGCACTTTTTGGGGCGCGTACTTAATAAAGCCTTTGTGCAAGCATTGAAGTTTACGGCCTATTTCCAAGAGCCCGCCAAAAAAATGCAAACTTATGAAGATCGCTTCGAGGCTGTCGTGCGTCGCGCGGAAGAAAATACAGAAAAAATGAGTTTTTGATACATGCATCTCATTTTGGTTAAAAAATTATTCAAATATTAACCAAATCACATAGCAAAATCCGCTTATTACCTTGACAAACACGCTCTATATGCTTCAAGTCGCATGACTTGAGCAGACGGGGCGAAAGGGGCACCATGTCAAGATATTTGCGTAATAGCACGGTGATTGCTGGATTTACGGCATTATTGCTGTCTTCACCCATATCGATAGCTCTGGGTGCAGATTTAGAACCAGATCTCAGAAACACTTATGAGACGAACTGGGAAGGCGCATATATAGGCTTGCATGCTGGATATGGTGCGCTCAAATCCAAAAGCACTGTCACGAGTGGGCCCTCACAAAGCTGGAGCCAAAAAGCCGGTGGTTTTCTGGGCGGCGTTATGCTGGGTTACAATTTCGACCTGAACGGTTACGTGCTCGGTATTGAAGCTGACACAGGTTTTGGCAGCATCAAAGATACTGAAAACCGCCCTGGAATTGGTGATGTGAAGATTACCCATCATGGGCAACACACATTGCGCCTGCGTGGTGGTGCGAATGTTGGCCCAGGCCTCCTTTATGTGACGGGCGGTTTAGGGCTTGCTGATATCTGGGCGCGTTCTTCGGCTGGCCGTGATAAAGAGTTCTTCACGGGGTTCGTCGTTGGTGGTGGCTATGAAGCGCGGATCAGCGAAAATCTCTCGGCGCGCCTTGAGTACCTTTATGGCGACTATGGCAAAAAGACATTCAACCTCGGCGCGACTTCTATTCGTGATAAGGTGCAAACCCATAATATCCGCCTTGGCGTGAATTGGCACTTCGGTAACTTGTTCTAAGCAAACCTGTTCTGGCATAATTTGACGCTTGATTGTCATTTTCGCCAATTACGTCCTCTGATAGGTCTTTCTCTTTTGACTTAGTCATCGGAGAAAGCCATGGCGACTGCCTCACACTCGCGTAAACAATTTACACTCATTTTGCTCGCTAATATTGCGCTCGGCATGCCAATGCCGATGCTTATTTTGCTAGGGAGTCTTGCCGGCGCGGCGCTGGCGCCAAATCCAACTTTCAACACAGCGCCCGCATCTGTTCAGATTCTCTTTGGGATGTTGCTCGCCACGCCATTATCGCTTTTCATGGGTCGGCGCGGTCGAAAACAAGGTTTTCTGCTTGGTGCAGGCTTAGCGATCCTCGGTGGCGGTCTTGGTGCTCTGGCCATGGTGCAGGAAAGCTTCTGGGCGCTTTGTTTCGCGCATGGTTTGCTCGGAACGGCCGCCATCTCCTTCGGGTTCTTTCGATTCGCAGCAGCAGAAGTTGTGGAGCAGAGTTTTCAGCCCACTGCGATTTCGTGGGTACTGGGTTCTGGTTTGGTAGCTGCCATATTGGGACCTGAACTGTTTATATGGACGAAAGACATGCTTGCGCCTGTTTCGTTTGCTGGTGCCTATGTAGCCATTGCCGTTGTGTGTCTGCTCGGCGCTGTTCCGGTTATGCTCTTGCCTGCTCTGAAGATAGGCGCAGAAGACGACCCGCCTTCCTTACCGCTAAAGCAAGTGATTACGCGTAAGCCCGTCATTGCATCGATCTTATGCGCAGCCGTTTCGTTTGGCATGATGATGTTTCTCATGGTTCCGACCCCGCTTGCCATGACCGAAAACGGCTTCACAGAGGTACATGCAGGTGATGTGGTGCGATGGCACGTTGTGGCAATGTTTGCACCTAGCTTTTTCACAGGATGGTTCATCACCCGCTTTGGCGTCACAAATGTAATTTTGGCAGGCCTTACGCTTCTTGCTCTTTCAGCTGTAGTTGCATTAGCGGGACTTAGCCTCGTGCATTTCTATGGATTTATGATCTTACTGGGTTTGGGGTGGAATTTTGGTTTCATCGGAGCAACTCACATCTTAAGCACCAGCCTGGCGCCAGAAGAAAAGCCGCTTGCTCAAGGTGTAAACGAGACGATCGTTGCGCTTGTTTCGGTGTTTGCCACATTCGGTTCAGGAGCCCTCATGGCAAGTCACGGCTGGGTTGCGCTCGCGTGGATAAGCTTTCCGTTCCTGGCGCTCGCCGCGGTTGCACTCGTCACTCTGGGTGGGGAGACGAAAACCGCGCCGCATAATCACTGACGTTAACCCCAAACTTGCGTTGGAAGCTGCGGCGCATGGTTTGCACATCTCCAAATCCGCTTGTTCGGGCAACTTGCTTTAATGGTGTGTTCGCGCTTAACAGCGTGCGCGCGTAGTCTAATCGCACCAATTCAACAAAACGGGCAGGTGAATTGCCGAGTTCAGACGCAAATCGGCGATGCAAAGAACGTGGGCTCATATTGACCTCAGCCGCCATTCTTTCAATGCTCCAATCTCCTGTGGGATTTGCGCAGACCTTGCTGACGAGAAGTGCCAAAGCGGGCTCTAGCTTTTCTTGCGCTTGCAAAATTTCTGAGAATTGATTTTGGCCACCGCCTCGACGCAGAAACACAACAAGTTCTCGCGCGGTTGCAAGCGACACGGCAGGTCCATGGTCTTCCTCGATTATCGACAAGGCTAAATCGATGCCTGCCGAAACACCAGCTGATGTGTAGATGTCTTGCGATTTCACAAACAACTGATCGACACGCCAGCGCACGTTTGGATGCAATGCCTCAACGTCGCTTGCATGTGTCCAATGGGTAGTGGCCTCGCGACCATCGAGAACACCTGCTGCTGCGAGAACCAATGCTCCTGAACATACAGATATCAAACGACCGCGATCAGGCCTGGAGATAAACTCTTTGAGCGCTGAAAGTATGGGTTCGGTCTCCCTGGCCTGGTGGGAGCCTCGGCCACCGGGAACAAGAAGGTCGCGATGCGCGCAAAGTTCAAGTTTTCGCGCAGGTAAAATTTCCATCCCACTTGAGGTGCGAATGCTTGTACCGTCGATTGAGCAAAATTGGCATTGATAGGCATTCTCACCCTCTATTAAAGCTGAAAAGAATGCTTGTGATGGACCTGCCACATCAAGCAAGTTCACGTTGTCGTAGACAAGAACATCAATGTGGCGTGGTGTGACCACGTAGTTTTATTCGTCTGAACCTGAGCATGGCCAGGTTTTAGGCTTCTCAAGACCTGCCGGGAGTTTTGTATCATCACTTCCGCATGCAGAGTTTATTTGTAGTTGAATAAGACCCTTGGTTCCGCTTAGATCGACCCCTTCAAAACGTGCACGCAATGTAAATGCGCCGGTAAAATCTGCGCCAGCTAGTTTCGCACCGCGGAAGTCTGAGCGCGCGACATTCGAATAAATCAGCATAGCGTTCGTCATATCGGCACCAGCAAAAATTGCACGCGGTAAGTCAGATTTTGAGAGATCAGCATCCACGAGAATGGCGTCGGACAAATCGGCGCGACCGGCCTCAGCCTTTTCTAAGATCGCACCGCTAAGATCTGCATTGCGAAATCGTGCGCGCGCTGCATTGAGCCGGCTCAAATTTGCTTTCACAAGCTTTGATTTCGAAAAGCTCGCGCGCACTGCTGTTGCCCTTTGAAGATCGGCGCCACTAAGGTCGGTATCTCTCAGATCTGTCGCTGTAAGATTTGCATTAGTGAACTTGGCGTTTTGTAAGTTGCTCCCGCTCAATATCTTGTTTGACTTATTGCATCCCGACCAATCAATACCTTGAGACGGACCCTCATCGCAGTCTGCCTGCGCGGTAATTGTCAGGGGAAATGCAAGAGCCGCAGTTATAAGTGCCAGGCCAAGCCAAGACGCATGTCTTTTCATATTCAGGTTCCTTCAGAGCGAGCGCCCGTATGATATTTGTGTGACTTTTCACAATGATACGGCAAAATGGGCGATTTAGTGAAAGTTCTCATAAAAAAGTACAATATGTTAGTACTTATATGAGTCTTGGCAAATACCAGCCAGCATGAATGACGTAATTTTGACTGTTGGGTGATACAAAAATCGGTCTATCTCAGGCTCGGTGTGCTCTAGTAACTTGAAGGTCTATGAATGGCGGACATAACTTATGCTGCGGCTCTCGGTGCAGGCTTGTTAAGTTTTCTGTCGCCGTGTGTTCTGCCGCTTGTTCCGCCATATTTGTGTTATTTGGCAGGTACATCGCTTGACGAGCTCTCCTCATCAGATGGCGTTGATAGTGCAATAGTGCGCCGTGTTGCACTTGCATCCGTCGTCTTCGTACTTGGTTTTTCCACTGTGTTCATTTCACTTGGCGCAGCAGCTTCGGCCGTAGGTCAGGTTTTGCGCAGCCACTTGGATGTCTTGGGATGGGTTGCAGGTGTCATCATAATCATAATGGGTTTGCATTTTCTGGGGGTATTTCGAATTCCCCTCCTGTATCGGGAAATGCGTTATCAAGGTTCTTCTAATCCGGTCGGGTTTTTGGGTGCTTATCTTATGGGTCTGGCATTTGGTTTTGGTTGGACACCCTGTATTGGCCCAGTGCTCGCATCAATTCTGGCGTTTGCAGCAGCAAAGGACACAGTGCGAGAGGGCGTACAATTGCTCAGTGTTTACTCATTGGGACTTGGAATTCCGTTTATTGCTGCTGGTCTCGCGGTGAAGCCGTTTCTAAATTTCATGCAGCGTTTTCGCCGTCACATGGGCGTGGTTGAAAAGACAATGGGTGGCTTGCTGGTGGTAACAGGCGTCATGTTTATCACAGGCTCTTTTTCAAATATTGCCTATTGGATGCTTGAAGCATTTCCTGGTCTTGCCGAACTTGGTTGATAAGCGCTGTTGATTTCGAGCGGGCGAAGCGCTATCGCATAAACCCATGAAGCTCTCCATTTTTGACATTATCGCAAGTCTGCTTTTTCTTTCCGCAGTCTTTGGCTATATCAACCACCGCTATCTGCGTTTACCACATACAATTGGTCTGGTCGTAATCGCCCTCGCGGCATCTGGTGCCATCATTCTGCTGGAGCTTATTGCCCCAGCAACGAGCGTCAGCGAGACCGTTACGGCTGCACTTGGCTCGATTGATTTTTATGACACGTTGATGAATGGCATGCTCTCTGTTCTGCTGTTTGCGGGTGCAGTTCACGTTGATTTTGAGGAACTTGCGGCGCGCAAATGGGCCATCGGCTTAATGGCGACATTGGGTGTTGTCACCTCCACCTTCATAATCGGTACGGTCATGTGGTGGGTGTTCAACACGGCAGGTGTGCCCATGCCCTATATATGGGCGCTGGTTTTTGGTGCGCTCATCAGTCCAACAGATCCCGTCGCGGTTCTAGGTATTCTCAAAACGGTGCGTGTGCCGAAGTTGCTTGAGGCCAAAATTGCAGGCGAAAGCCTGTTCAATGATGGTGTCGGCGTGGTTGTGTTCTCCATCATTCTCACCATCGCGATTAGTGCGGGCGCTCCTGGTGGTGAGACCGTCGGCGCGTTGGATGTGTTCAAGCTTTTCATGCTTGAAGCGGTTGGTGGGGCGATTTTGGGTATTGTTGCGGGTTATATCGCATATGCGGGCATGCGCCGGATCGATGAGCACAATCTGGAAGTCTTGATTTCTCTCGCTCTGGTATGCGGAACCTATGCCTTTGCGTTGCATCTGCATATGTCAGGGCCAATTGCTGTCGTTGTTGCAGGGCTCTTTATCGGAAATCATGGTGCACGCTTTGCCATGAGCGAGAACACCCGCCGTCATGTGTTTCAGTTCTGGGAACTGTCCGATGAGATTTTGAACTCAGTGCTCTTCTTGCTGATTGGGCTTGAGGTTTTGGTGATTGGCAGTGCGTTTGAATATGCCTGGATCGCCCTTATCGCCATCCCTATTGTTCTGGCATCGCGGTTCATCGCGGTGGCCATTCCAATTTCTCTTTTGTCTCTGCGTGAGACCTTCACCAAAGGCGCAATCACCATGCTCACATGGGGTGGTTTGCGCGGCGGCATATCGGTGGCGCTGGCATTGTCACTGCCAGATACATTGTTTAAGGCGCCCATATTGGCAGCTACTTATGCCGTTGTTGTGTTCTCGATCGTAATCCAGGGCCTGACCATGAAAGGGCTTGTCGAGAAGCTCAATCTGCAGCCCGATATTGCGCAAGAAGGCACAGATGACGCCCTGGGGCCTGATCACTAAACTTTTTACGGCTTAAGCTGCGCGGATAATGCCTGTGATCTGGCGCTCCGCCTCGGGCAAAATATCGAGCGATGGCCACAGGCCCGTTTCAAGCGCTGATGCATACCCTTCAGGCAGATTCTGGTCGCGCATTTTTTGCGCTGCAGCTCGGTAATCATATTCAAGTGCGATATGTTCAAACTGCGGCCCACGATCGCTTGGAAACATTAGAGAAACCCATACGCGCGGCGTGCCATCGTTTGCGGGCATGCCTAGGGCACCTGAATTCTGCCACACACGGCCGTCAGAGAACACGCGCGTAAACGGCAGGCCAGTGTGGCCCGCGATGACAATATCCGCGTCTGCAGTCCTGAACTCTTCTGCAAACGTTTCAGTGGAAAAGCTTTCCCACATAAAGCGGTTTGTCTGACTGGGTGCGCCATGCACCACGCGCACGGATCTGCCGGACATGGTGAAAGTAAGATGCTGGGGAAGAGTGGCCATCCAGGCGCGTAAGTCTTGGGTCATTTTTGACTGCGCGTGGGCATACCAGGTGCGCGCAAGAATGTTGCACTCTGATCCCTCCTCAAATCCGCACGCACAGTCTTCGGCCTCTTCGGCCAGCTGCTCTTCCACATTGCCAGGGATGGCGTGATATCCCTTTTTGGCGATGTATTCAGCTGCTGCGCGCGCGTCTGCGCAATAGGCAATGGCGTCGCCTGTATGAATGATACGATGGGCTGGAATGCCTCGTTCGTCTGCAAGCATATCCAGCGCATGCAGCGCTTCAAGGTTTCCATACGCACCGCCGCATATCAGGAGCGGTTGGGCGAAATGTCCAAGGTGTTTTGTGTTCATGAAGATGTTCAGACTTTATTTGTCCAACACGGTCAACTCACGAGTTGGTCAGTGCGATTGTTTTTCACGTCCAAGGACGATTGGTTCGCCGTGTGGCGTTGCTTTTGCGGCGCGATCCCAGGCATTTTTGCGGCTGTTTAGTTCTGTATCAACGGCGATATTCTTAGCCACAACAATTTTCTCCAAGGCAGCGAGCCAATAGAGATAATAATCTTCGCCGCGCTGGTTCGCACCGACAGCCTTCAGTTCTGCGCTCAGTACTTCTGCCCATTCCGGCCACGTAAAATGACCTTTCTCATGTAAGGCAAGTGCCATGGCAAAGGCTTGTGCTTCCCACGGTTCCCGGAAGACTGGACCTTCGTCGTCGCGCGGTATCGAGTTTACATATGCGAGTGCATCTTTATCACGCGGGTTCAAGATAAACCTCCCAGCAATCAATGGTAATTGTATCACCTGCGCGTGCATCGTTCCCCCAGAGCTCCTGGGCTGAGAATTGTACAGTATAGAGCCAATGTGGCTGCTCTCCCTCACCATGGGCGTGGGTGTCGGGGAAAACATGCACTCCATTGACGAAAAGCACTTTGCCGGTTTTGCCACGCGCATAGCGGGGGAGACGGGTGTGACCGCGCGGATGCATGTTCAAGGTGCGCACTGTGTCGCCGGGTTTGAATTGCGCTGGCGCGTTCGCATCCCGAAGATAAGCGGATCCTTTGCTCAGAATGCCCGCGACCGCATCTGCTTTTACAGCAGGTTTGATATCTTTGCGCGGCGCATTGGCTTTTCCTTCTGCGAGTTCCTCGCGGGTTACAAATCCATGGGTCAGAAGAAGGTTTTCAAGGGCTGCTAACCAAATTTCGTAATAGGACCATGAAATATATTTTGCCGGCGACAGGCTCTCACGCGCATGGCGCCCTTCGTCGATGTTCCATTGACCAAAAAAACCTGCAGCGAGCGTTAGGGCGAGCGCTTTTTCTTCCCATTTACCGTGAAAAACGGGTTCGTTCTGCTCTGGAATAACAGGGCCGTAGCCTTGCAGTCCGCCCATGTCTTGCGGGCCGTTCATGAGTTTGCCTCATCAGGTGACAAAGCAAACCCAGTGCCGATCATGCTGTCGCGGGTCACAAGACTTGCCAGATCTTCCTCGCTCCAGCCATCGGTTCCTTCCGGGCGTTCGGGAATAACCAGATACCGCAACTCCGCGGTTGAGTCCCATACTTGAATGTTCTTCTCATCGGGCAAAGTGACGCCGAAGTCAGCCAGAACGCCGCGCGGGTGAATCACGGCGCGCGATCGATAGGGTGCTGCTTTGTACCATACTGGTGGCAAACCAAGCACGGTCCAGGGATAGCAAGAGCACAAAGTGCACACGACCATATTGTGCTGGGTCGGCGTGTTCTCGACAGCGCGCATATGTTCGCCTTGTCTGCCCGTAAACCCAAGGGAGGCAATAGCCGCAGTTGCATCTTCGCGCAGCCAGTTCATGAACTCCGGGTCAATCCAGGCTTTTGCGACGACTTTGGCGCCGTTGCGCGGACCCACTTTGGTTTCGTAAATGTCGACAATCGTATCAAGAGTTTCAGGCTCAACATAACCTTTTTCGATAAGAAGAGATTCAAGTGTTTTCACCCGCAAAGCGGTATCGCTTAGGTCTGAAAACTCATGATCATGTGAATGGTCGTGATCGTGTGCCATAGCTTGTAACTTTCTGCGCGAGCACTCATAGTGAGGTAAGACGCAAGGTCTGGGAGATATATTGATGAGTGTAAAGTTTGCGGGCGTCAAGGCATGTGTTTTTGACGCGTATGGAACTTTGTTTGATGTGCACGCGCCAGTGGCGCGGCTCTCGGCTAAAGTGGGCGACCATGCTGACGACATGTCAAAGCTGTGGCGCCAGAAGCAATTGGAATATACCTGGCTGCGCAGCCTGATGGGCGCACATGCACCGTTTTGGCAGGTGACCACAGAGGCGCTCGATTATGCCATGGCATTTTATGGCATTGAAAACCAGGAGCTGCGCGAAGAACTGCGTGAATTGTATTTCCATCTTGACGGTTATGAAGATGCGCGCGAATGCCTTGCGCGCCTCAAGGATTTGGGCTTTGCGACAGGCATTTTGTCAAACGGCAGCCCAGATATGCTGGAAGGCGCGGTCACATCATCGGGGCTTGATAAAGTGCTGGATGAGGTGATTTCGATTGAAGATATAGGAATCTACAAACCGGATTCGCGGATTTATCAGCTTGCTGTAGACCGCATGGGCGTTGGCGCGCCTGGAGAGATTTGTTTTGTCTCCGCCAACCCATGGGATGCGCAAGCCGGAGCCCATTTTGGGTATCAAGTTGCCCGTATAAACCGGTTTGGGTTAGCAGACGACAATATACCGGGAAAGCCAGACATTTTGTTGAACAGCCTTGCTGAACTGCCAGAGATTGTTGGCACCGATTAGGTCTCAACCGCGCGTGTGAGTGAAAGCCGCGCTGCTTCAAGATGATCTTTCATCGCCATTGCGGCACTTTCTGGATCGCGGGCGCGCAAAGCATCAAGAATCTCTCGATGTTGCACGTTATATTGAGTGATGGTCGCGCGGTTCAAAATGACTTGGCGCATGTGTAACCACTGTTCGCGATTCCGCACGGAGTTGATTTGAGACACAATCCACTGCAGCAACTGATTGCGGGTCGATTTGACCAGTAGAGCATGAAATGCAGCATCGAGGTTTGAGAATTTCTGCGGATCTCCAACGCTTTCTTCCATTTGGTCCAGCAATGTTTCGGCTGCTTCGAAATCGCTTTGGCGCGCGTGTAAAACAGCCAAACGGCATATGTGTGGTTCGAGCGCAAAACGTGTATCAATAAGCTCAAGCGGTGTTGCGGATTCGATGATAGGATTTATCACTTCAGTTATGTTTGGCGTAATGTAGGTGCCGCTTCCTGCCCGTATTTCTACAAGGCCATCTTCAGCTAATTGGTGCAGTGCTTCGCGCACCGTGCCCCGCGCAACACCGTATTTGTCTGCCAATATACGTTCGGCTGGTAACCGGTCTTTAGACGCTAAGACGCCTTTGGAAATCTCACGTCGCAAAATGCTGGCAATATCAGCGGAGCCGAGTTTTGGTTGAGGCGTCTGTGTCATCAATTCCTCACAGTGTTAATACCAATAATAAACCAATAATCAGAATTTTCAACATATTGAGCCTAAATTGGACTATTAAAGGCTTGAAACTGGATTTGTTTTAGCACATTCTGGCGATCTTACACATTCGGCTTACGCATGAAATGTGAATGATAAGGCGTTTTAAATTGGGGTAGGTTGTGGCATTTCCAGCACATGTTGATTATGTCGTCATTGGCGCGGGTATTCATGGACTTTCGTCAGCGTGGCGGCTTGCAGAGCGTTTATCTGAAAAGGGTGAAGAAGTCGAAGGGCGTGTCGTCGTTGTCGACAAGTCTGGTATTGGATCGGGTGCCACGGGCATCGCCTGCGGGGTTGTGAGAAACAACTATTTTCAGCCGGCCATGCGTAATCTTATGGCCCATTCAGTAGGTGTTTGGGAAAGCGACCCAGAAGCTTTCAGTTACCATCCAGTTGGTTACATGCAGATCTCTTGCGAAGCGATGCATGAAGATGTGGCTCAAATCTATAATGAACAGCGCGCGATTGGTTATGAGAGCTCTTTCATTGAGGGCGAAGAGGCTTGTAATACCTATATGCGCGGGCTGTTTAGCGACTGGCGGGCACAGGGTATTACGTCTGTGTTGCATGAGAAGCGCGGTGGCTTTGCAAACAATACGACCTCAATGTATGGCCTCGCCAAAAAGGTGGAAGATTTAGGCGTACGTATTCTCTCAGGTGTTGAAGTAAAAGGTTTCACCGCAGAGAGCGGGTCAAAATCGATAAGTGCCGTTGAGACTGATAAAGGACCCATATCCTGTACACAGGTCATCGTTGGAGCTGGCCCCTGGGTGCGTGATTTTTGGGACATGCTCGATTTGCCGCGCCAAATCAGCGTTAAAGGCAGAGATGGTGCCGTTCATGAGAATGTCGATATGTGGCGCTTTTGGCAGCTGGAAGAAGGGGTGTTGTCGATCCCTCCTGAAACAATGCTGACTAATGATGGCGCGCTACCACCGGTTATTCATGTTGATACCGATGCACCTTTGATTTCAGATGTTGATGGTTCGGTCATCACCGAA
This sequence comes from Hyphomicrobiales bacterium, assembly GCA_051010095.1. GTDB lineage: Bacteria > Pseudomonadota > Alphaproteobacteria > Rhizobiales > CAJQND01 > CAJQND01. The sequence goes on along the minus strand of JBPCVX010000195.1, from coordinate 32,525 downwards.
GAAATGTGGGGCATTTATTACAAACCCGATTGGCACTTCAATGGAATTCAAGGCGGTGCTGCACCTTATAAAGTGCCCACACCAGTTAACGAAGTGGCCATTGATCCTTATGGACCATCCAGCCCAGAATTTGTTTCAAGCCCTGAATTTGCGCACATGTGGGTATCAGCGCTTGCACATTGTCATGAACGGTTCTCGGGCTTGATCGGTAAATATCACAAGGAACCTTCAGGGGGTATTGGTTGCTTTACGCCTGACAGCTTCCCGGTATTTGATCGATTTCATGACAATGTGAGCGTCATTGCTGATAGTAATCACGGTTACAAAATGCTGGGCGTGGGCCGTTTGGTGGCCGACGAAGTAATGGGCGAAGAGCAGGAGCTTTTAAAGCCATTCCGATTTGGTCGGTATGCTTCGGGTGATCTACACCCGGTCTCCAACAGCCCGTTTCCTTGGAGCTAATTTATAAGAGTCTTTCGAGACAAAAACTAAAGTTAGGGAGGTAATGAAATGGGAGCCACAGATCTTGAACGCTTTGTCGAAGCGAAAGGCCGCGACGAAAAGGTAAAACAGGTTCGTGAGAAGATAAACGAGCTGGGCATTGAATATCTTTATCTGCAATTTGTTTCGGTCACCGGTAAGATTATGGGTAAGGGCATTCCAGCCGACCATTGGGAAACGGTGGCACAAAAAGGCTTTCAGCTGGTTTATGGGGCAACGGTAAATTTGTTCACCGACCGCGCTGGAAACTATTTGGGTTATGGGCCGGAGGCGGCGGAATTGGTTGGTATTCCTGAGCCAGAGACGTTCATGCAGCTGCCGTGGGCCCCAGAAATCGGTCGTTTTTACTGCACGCTCTTCCGAAATCGTGAAGAAAAAGAGAACCCAGGCGGGTATTTGACAGCAGATTCCCGGGGTAATTTGCGGCGGATGCACGAGGAATTTCAGAAAAAACACGGTCGCGCGCTGCGTATTGGTACCGAGCCTGAAATGATGTGGTTGAAGTTCGACGAGAACGGCACCCCAAAGGACGGCTTCTCCAAGCCTTATTGCTATCATATCGACCAGTTTGAAAGCTTGCGGCCCGTCTCGCTGCAGGTGATCCGATACGCCCGCAAGATGGGCTTGGACATGATTCAAGGTGACCATGAGGATGCACCTGGCCAGCTGGAGCTAAACTGGATGTTTGATGATGTTCTGCGTAATGCAGACCGTCTGACAACTTACCGTCAAATCTGCGCACAGGTTGCTCGCGAACATGGCATTTTTGCATGCTTCATGACCAAGCCGTTTATGGGTGTGTCAGCATCTGGGTGTCACCACAACATGTCGCTGTGGCGTGGCGGTGAAGATGAGTTTGTTGCCGTAGGCAATGACAAGGACAACCTGCCTGGCATGGTTGATAATTATATGTATGTGAAGGGCGGTGAAAACACCTTTATGCCTGACGATGACGATCCGCAAATGCCAGGTAAAGAAGGTCTGGAAGCCATTGGCGGCGTCGTTCATCACCTGCAAGCTCTCACCGCAATCGGGTGTTCCACAGTGAATTCATACCGGCGCCTATGGGATACAGGGTTCTGGGCACCGGTCTTTGCGGACTGGGGTTTTCAAAACCGTACCACGGGTTTGCGTGTTTCAGCGCCGGGCCGTTTTGAATACCGTTCAGTGGATTCCATGGTGAACCCGTATCTCATGGGTTCCACGCTGTTGGCGGCAATGGATGACGGTATCGACAACAAACTCGATCCCGGTCAACCCGAAGAACGCAACATTTATGAAGCGATCAAAGAGGGCAAGGAAGTCAAAAAGCTTCCGATGTCGCTCGGCGAAGCTTTGGCACATTTGGAAAACAGCGAAGTCGTCAGGCGCGGTATGCCAGGTGAGATGTACCGTCTCTATCATGAGTACAAGCATGACGAGTTTGCGCGCTTCATGTCGACGGTGACCGAATGGGATAACGAAACCTACATGGAGTGTCTGCCATAGCGGCACACTCTTCATTTCTTTGTTGAAGAAGGAAAGGTAATTCAATGTGTGGAATTGCTGGCCTCATTCATAGAGGCAGAAGTTCGAACGTGGGCGGCGAAATGACCTCCATGCTTCAAGCGCTCAAACATCGCGGGCCTGATTCAACTGGCTTTGCGGTCTATGGGCCACCAAATCCTGGTGATTATGTGATGCGGATTAAAGTCGCTGAGCAGGAAGATATGTCCAAAGGTCATGGTATTCACGACCGCATCACGGAACGTATTGCTGAAGTTGAGAAGCTTCTCGATTATCACGGTGCAAAAGTGAAGGATAAGCAGAACGCGACTGAATATGCTCTGCGCTATATCGTGAACCATGATGGCGACACTGAAGAAATGGCCCGTCATATTGAGGAAATTGACGATGTTGAAATCCTCTCCATGGGCAATGGCCTGGAACTGATCAAAGACCTTGGCGATGCCACTGTGGTGTCGGATGCTTATGGCTTGGATGAGTTTGAAGGAACCCACGCCATTGGCCACACGCGCATGGCGACCGAATCTGATGTGGACATTCGCTCAGCTCATCCTTATTGGGCTTTTCCCTATAATGATGTGTCAGTGGTTCACAACGGGCAGATCACGAATTACTGGATCATGCGCCGCGAGATGGAGCGTAAAGGACATCGTTTCATGTCTAACTGCGATTCTGAATTGCTTGCGGTTTATACTGCCGACAATCTGGCTAGTGGCGTCAGCTTGGAAGACAGCTTGCGCCGCTCAATCGATGAGATTGATGGTGTTTTCACATATTTGGTGGCCACCAAAGATCAACTTGGCATGGCCAAAGATACAATGGCCGCAAAACCATTGGTTCTCTATGAAAGTGATGATCTGATTGCCATGGCATCTGAAGAGGTGGCGATCCGTTCTATCCTTCCTCAGGAAATCGACACTTATGACCCCTATGATGAGGAGGTTCGCGTATGGCAAGCCTAAACGATGCTCAACTTAAAGAGATGAACCAAGACGAGCGCGCACAAGCGCTCGGCATGACCAGCGAGCAATTGACGGGCCGTTCTCTGTTGATCGAGTTCGATGCTGATGCAGAGGCGCGCTTTGCTTACCCTTGGGCACCGGATGTGGATTTCAACAAGCGCTCTGAGCTAGACGCAGATGGCATGACGGCCACCGAAGTGAACAACAAAGTACGTGCTTTGATGGATGAAGGCTTCGGCACGATTGTCATCAAAAACCCGCGTGGCATGCATTCACTTGGTGTTGGAATTCTGAATCGTCTGAATCTCATCTTTGAAGGTTCGCTGGGATACTTCGCAACGGGTCTGATTGATGGGCCAAATGTACGCATCAATGGCCGTGTCGGCTGGTCTTGCGGCGAGAACATGATGTCTGGCTCGGTGATTGTCGAAAAGAATGCCGGTTCAACATTCGGTGCGGCGATCCGTGGTGGTGATTTGGTGTGTAGAGGGTCTGTCGGCTCGCGTACCGGTATCGACATGAAGGGTGGCACTATTCTTGTCGGCGGTGACACTGGCGCCTTGTCGGGCTTCATGATGCAACGTGGCCGTATGGTTGTTTGTGGAAATGCAGGTAAGAACCTGGGCGATTCCATGTATGACGGCACAATTTTTGTGGGTGGAGACATTCAGTCTTGTGGAGTCGATGCGGTTCCTGCTGAGTTGACCGACCTTGATAAAGCCTGGCTGACCCGCAAGCTCACGCAGTATGAAATGATGCCGGAAAAGGGCGTCGATCATTTCACCAAGATCGTCGCGGGCAAACAGCTCTGGAATTACGACAATCTCGAACCAACCGAGAAGAAACTCATCCTGTAGGGGAGAGAGAGGCAGAAACTATGGATAAACAGGTCAAAAAAACGCTCGATCGCGATACATATCGCCTCGGTGATTCATCGATCTTCCCGCCCCACGTCATTGACGACATTCATGTTAAATCTGAGCTGGGCCGCTATAGGATGCGGGGATTTTCGCTGTTTAAGAAGATTCCTCATTGGGATGATCTCACCTTTTTGCCGGGCACACTCACCCGGTTTGTGATCGAGGGGTATCGTGAAAAATGCGAAACCCGCACATTGATTGGTCCGCGTGCGAAACGCCCGATCGATTTGGATATACCGGTCTATGTAACCGGCATGAGCTTCGGCGCCCTGTCATATGAAGCAAAAACAGCGCTGGCCCGCGGCGCCACGATGGCAGGTACTGCAACATGCTCAGGTGAGGGCGGCATGATCCCTGATGAGCGGCGCTATTCGACGAAATGGTTCTATCAGTGCATTCAATCGCGTTATGGCTTTAACCCGCATCACCTGGTTTTGGCTGATGGCTGTGAGTTCTTTATTGGTCAGGGCTGTAAAGTTGGTCTTGGCGGCCATTTGATGGGCCAAAAGGTGACCGACCAGGTGGCCGAGATGCGTTCTTTGCCAGCTGGCATTGACCAACGCTCGCCCGCACGTCACCCCGATTGGCTGGGCCCGGATGATCTGGCGCTTAAAATTCAGGAAATCCGTGAAGCTACCGACTGGCAGATTCCAATTCAGCTTAAGCTTGGTGCAGCGCGCGTTTATGACGATGTACGCATGGCGGTAAAGTGCGACCCGGACTCCATCTATATTGACGGTATGGAAGGTGGCACGGGTGCGGGACCGCATTTGGCGACCGAGGATACCGGTGTACCTGGCATGGCGGCAATCCGCCAGGCCCGCAAGGCAATCGATGATCTGGGTAAGCGTGGCGAGATTTCGCTCGTATATGCCGGCGGTATCCGTAACGGTGCTGATGTGGCAAAGGCAATTGCGCTTGGCGCAGATGCTATCGCGATAGGGCACTCAGTGATGATGGCTTTAAATTGCAATAAAGACATTCCAGAAGCTAACTTCGAAGAAGAAATTGGAGCGACCCCTGGATATTGCTATCATTGTCATACGGGCCGTTGTCCCGTGGGTGTTGCTACGCAAGACCCTGCATTGCGTGCACGTCTTGATCCAGATGAAGCTGCGGAGCGCGTTTATAACTTCTTGCACACGCTCACAATTGAAGCGCAGCTTTTCGCCCGCGCGTGCGGCAAGACCAATATTCATTCGCTTGAGCCTGAAGATCTCGCCGCGCTCACAATGGAAGCATCTGCCATGGCCGGCGTGCCTTTGGCAGGCACCAATCATACGGTTGGTGTTGAAGATTATCATCATCTTTAGGAGGGTAGTGAGATGGCAGGAACCCAATATCGCGGCTCAGAGATCAAAGATGTTGATCAGTTTCTCAATGATTCCGCAGGGCTTGAAAGTGAGCGCGAGAAAGAAATCGGTCAACATATTGGTTACCGATATGACGTGAATCTCGTTCCCGATTATGATCGGCTCACCCCGTTCCTAAAAGACTATATGGAATTCATGGGATGGGATGATCTGAACTGGCTTGAAGACATTCATATGGGTTATGAGGAAAGCAATCCGGCGGTGTTTGACCGCAATATTAATGGCTGGGTACGCATTCCCGATACGATCGAGTTGCCAGACAATCAGCAAGATCGTGATATGATTGCCCGAGAGCTACTGCTCAAGTTTCAGATGTCTGACCGGCATCCGCTTGTAGCACTCAGGAAGGCCTATATGAAGTTTTAGGAGAGTTTATAATGCCCCGTCAGCTTAATGTTGCGTGTCTGCAAACCAGACCGATGCCTGATTTTGACACTGCGTTAAATGAGGCATTAGGCTTGGCTGAGCGCGCGGTGAAAGATGGGGCAGAATTTTTATTTCTCCCAGAATATTGTGGTGGGCTTCTTACTGATGGCCCCGCCCTCGTTCCACCGGTTGCAAATGAGGAAAGCCACCCTGTTGTGCGAGGACTGCAAGAGTTCGCGCGCGATAATAAAGTGTGGATTTCAATTGGCTCGGTGGCCGTTCCTGGACCAGAAGGAAAAATTCTCAACCGGTCTTTAATGGTCGATGCCAAAGGTATGATCGTCAGTCGCTACGACAAGATCCATATGTTCGATATCCAGCTGTCAGAGACAGAGGTTTATCAAGAAAGCGCGAAAGTTTCTGCGGGAAATCAAGCTGTTCTTACGCAAACACCGATGGCGGTTTTCGGGCACAGTATTTGTTATGATTTGCGCTTCCCTTATCTTTATCGGGATTTAGCGCATGCTGGAGCGGAAATACTGCTGACGCCAGCCGCGTTCACCAAAAAGACCAGCGAAGCACACTGGCATGTTCTTAATCAGGCGCGCGCTATTGAAAATGGTGCGTTTGTGATTGCCGCGTGCGCGGTGGGCGACGTACCTGGTGGCGGTGAAGCTTATGGCCATTCTCTCATTATCGCACCTTGGGGAGACATTCTTGCTGATGGTGGCGAGGGTGATGGTGTTGCCCAAGCCCTCATCGACCTCGATGAGGTGGCGGTAGCGCGTGCCAAAATTCCCAACCTTCAACATGATCGCGAGTTCACCATCTTGGATACATCGCGCAAAGACGTTGCATGAACCAATTGAATCAACTGCTCGGCACGTCAAGCGCGCCGCATCCTTTGCGTTCGCAATTTATGAAGTGGCAATGCCGCGTGCGCCAAATTGCAATGCGTGAACGCGAAGGCAGGCCTGACAGTGCCATTACACCAGATGTGTACCTTCCAGCAGAAGATGCCCCGATGGGCGCCATAATCACGCTCATCTCGAAATCTCTGCCCTTCTCGAAGACGCCCGAGATGCAACATATGTATAAGCGCACGAATGATCCAGCTCAGCGGCGCGAGAAGGCGTTGCAACTATTTTCAGAAGCCTATTATCAAAAGGCGCAGGAGTTCTCAGATAGTTTAACGGCGTCATTCCAACCGAACTCCAAAGGTGCCGAGTTGTTGGCGCAAGCAGGCCAGTGTCGGCTCGCTTTTGAAGGATACGGGCATTATTTTGACTTGCCTTGCAGCGTTGAAACGCTTGCCTCAAGCCATGCGCTCTATCAAGCCACCTGGTGGCACAATGCTCTGTTCAACGCAAATTTGTCGCCGGATGCACAAATTTTGGCCTTTGTGCCCGACTGGGAAAACGGCAAGGCATCTTAATCTTTAAATGTACCAAAAACGGTCCAAAGCTGTGTAAACTCAGATTTTCAGCGGTTTTTTGGCTTGATTTTGGCGAATCGCTCCTTCACAATAAACTTTGTTGAATAGGGCGAACGATAAGGGCTGAGAATTTCATCAAGAATGAATAGAATATGCAGCGTAAGCACGTGCACGTGTATGCTTTGCTTTTTTGGTTCTTTTTTGGTTCTTGTCGGGAATGTTATCGAATACCCGTGGGCGATAATGCGGGACCAAAGAAACTGATTTTGGAAGAGATGCCGGACCGCGGCGCGAAAGCTCCAAAGGTGCTGGCATAGAACACTAAGTTGGGGGAACTTTCGATGGGCAATAATCTTGACGCCATCACCACGGTGTTTACCGAGTTTTACTACTGGGTCACCGTTGTCTTTATGTTTCTTATTCACGTAGGCTTTTGTCTCTACGAAGTGGCTGCCAGCAGGCGCCGCAATCATCTCCACACCTTGATGAAAAACACCATGGTTATCCCACTGGTAACCGTGACTTTCTTCTTCTTTGGGTGGTGGATTTATTTCGCATTTCCCAATGGTCCTTTCATCACTGGAGGGATTGATTTTGCTGCCGCAGAAGGTGCGCGACCTTGGGATGACAATATGGGCACGAACTTGGGTGACCGTATCAACGGTGTGTTCTGGGCGGCATTCTTGCTGTTCTCATGGACTGCCGCTTCTATCGTATCGGGGGCTGTGATTGAGCGTATTCAATCCGGCGCGTTCTGGATTTTGGCAGTGGTGATTGGATCGTTCACCTGGATCATCGATGCGGCCTGGGGCTGGCATTATGGTGGTTGGATGGTCAAATTGCTTGGCTATCACGATGCGTATGCATCGGGCGTTATCCACGCGATCGCCGGTGGCTTCGCATTAGGGGTGCTTGTTGTATTGGGTCCTCGCTTGGGTAAATTCGCAGAAGATGGCACGCCGCGTGATATTCCGCCTCACAATGTATGGCTCGTTACACTTGGCCTGTTCCTCATCTATACAGGCTTCTGGGGCTTCTATGCGGCATGTAACGTTCCAATCATTTCGCCAGAAGCAATTGGTGGACAGATCACCGGTGAAACTTGGACTGCGACAAATATCTATCTCGCACCGACCACTCTTTCAGCCATTACCTTTAACTTCCTGATGTCATTGTCTGGTGGTCTCATGGTGGCTTACATAGTGTCCAAGGGCGATCCGTTCTGGACATATTCAGGTGGGCTCGCCGGTATTATCACCGCGTCTGCTGGTAATGATTTGTATCATCCCATCCAAGCCATGTTGATTGCAGGTGTTGGCGCTTGGGCTGCTTACAAGCTGCATTTCTGGGTTGAGCGTAAGTTCAAGATCGACGATGCGGTTGGTGCAGTTGCCGTGCATGGATATGCAGGCTTCATCGGCCTCATAATTTGTGGCTTCATGCTATGGGGTCAACCTTCATCTCCGTATGAAGGCTATGCAACGATCAATCCATTTGGTCAGTTCATTGGCGCTATCATCATGTTCTTTGTTCTTGGTTTCCTTCCTGCATGGATCGTTGCCAAGATTCTAAACGGCATGGGATTGTTGCGCATTCCGCGCAAGGTCGAGCTCGAAGGACTTGATTTTGAATCTAACCAGGCATTTGAGGCCGCGAAAGCTGATGTGATCGCTGCTGAAACCGCCATGGTCAAATCATAAACGCCACAGATAAGGAGAAAACAAATGTCGACCAATGGAATGTCTAATTGGGCCGTCGATCTCAAAGATGTGGCTGCCGTGTATCCCTTCCAAGGTTCAGAATTCCTTCTGTTCGTGATTGGATTGGTTTTCTGGATTGGCTGGCACGTAATCCAGCTGCGCCAGGAGAATACGGAAATTCGCCATGAGATGGACGCAGATGCCACCGGCGAAGAGGCTCGAAAAGCCATAGACCGGTATTGACCCCCTCAAAGAGTATCGGTTCTGATGGGCTGGCCAGCATAAAGCTGGCCAGCCTGTTTAATGAGTGGACCAAGTAATGAGCCTGCGTGATGCGGTAAACCAAGTTCCTGCCAAGCCAATTATTACCGTTGTTGCGGCAATTACCGTTGTTGCTGCGCTATGGCACGGATTTACTTTGAAATCTGTTTGCACACACCGTGCAAATCTAAGCGAGAAAGTTCACGTCTGGGCGCGAGAGGCAATTGCGAGTGGGGTATCTGCCAGCGTTTTGTCTAAAGCAACGCCCTTCGAGTGGGATGAAGTGCGGATTGCCCATCCAACACTTATTGTTCAACCAAACGGTGGCGCAACGCCACGCAACCTCAACTGTCCTTTCGGCTGGTACTGGAGCGATGATAAACGCCATGAAATGGCGTCTAAAGGTGAGCTGACGCTCCTGGGATTTATTAAAGATCAACGCCTTATTGAACTCGTAGAGATTGACCGCAAGATTGTTGATTTACCCGAAGGGCGGTTCAAGCAGGATATGGCCGTGTTTAAGGCTGGTGACGCCAACAAATTGCATCCAGTCAATCAATAAAAACTGCCGCCAACATCAGAATGATAATGCCAGAGAACAATGAATTTCAATGCGATTGGAATGGTGGGCGTGACTGGGATTGAACCAGTGACCCCTTCGATGTCAACGAAGTGCTCTCCCGCTGAGCTACACGCCCACTCCAGGCCATGGATATATCCTTAACTTGGGCTTGGTGCAAGGCTGGCTGAAGGCTTCACGTAAAGAAAATTCATGCCGCCATTAAGCGGTCGACTTCATTCACCAGATCACGCAAATGAAAAGGTTTGGAGAGAATTTTGGCGTTCTTGGGTGCTTCGTTATCTGGATTGAGAGCGACCGCCGCAAATCCGGTAATGAACATGATTTTCAATGCCGGATCCAAATCTGCGGCGCGCCGGGCAAGTTCAATGCCATCCATTTCGGGCATAACAATATCGGTGAGAAGCAAATCAAACGCGTCATTTTTTACGCACTCATATGCACTCAGGCCTTCACCAAAAGACACAACCTCATGGCCCGCCTTTTCGAGTGCGCGTACCAAAAATACCCGCAAATCACCGTCATCTTCAGCAAGTAGAATCTTCGCCATTGTTCACAATCATCAAATTATTGATCTCCATCGGCTGGGAGCCTAGTTCCAACAGGTAAATGCCTGGTGAAAGGATTCGCAAAATTTTCCACTTTTGTTTGCAACGCCCGATCCATCCCATTATCTGGTATTGCTCAAAAAGCATCAAGTGGACTGTAGACATAAGCGTTCCGCACTGGCATCTTAATTGACGATGCGGCCGGGAACAGCGCCCCGGTGTTTTTGTTGGGATTTCGGGGCCAAAATGGCGTTATTTCGGGAAAATTCGAGTTCTTCTTCTGCGGCACATTTCGATCCGCCGTTTGAAGTCTTGCAAAATGGACCGATCAATAAACCTGTCGTTTTCAACTCTCCTCATTCAGGAAATACATACCCTCTGCACTTTGTCGAAGGGTCTAAGCTTGATTCGCACGCTTTGCGGCGCTCTGAAGATGCGCTCGTCGACATATTGTTTCAGCCTGTGGTGACTCTGGGTATGCCGCTTATTAAGGTGAATTTTCCACGTGCTTATTTGGACGTGAATCGCGAACCCTACGAGCTCGATCCTTCTATGTTTAGACAGCAATTGCCGGATTATGTGAATACGTCGTCTATGCGCGTTGCTGGCGGTCTTGGCACCATTCCGCGGGTTGTAAGTGAAACAGAAGAAATTTATCGAGAATTGCTGGATTTTGAAGAAGCAGAAGACCGCATTCAAAATTTGTATGTGCCGTATCACGGTCGCTTAGAAGGGTTGCTCAACGAGTGTAGAGCGCGTTTTGGCGAGGTTTTATTGGTTGATTGTCATTCCATGCCTTCATCGGTCAACCCGGCATTTTCACATGAAACCGATAACCGGCGCCCCGATTTCGTGCTTGGTGATCGATATGGTTCAACATGTAATGGTGCGATTACGGATACATTTGAGGCGCTACTTATTGATGCTGGTTATACGGTAGCGCGCAACAAACCTTATGCTGGCGGGCATATTACACAGCACTATGGCCGTCCCGCTCATAACCGCCACGCTATGCAGGTCGAAGTAAACCGCGCATTGTATATGGACGAAACGACCTTGCTGGCGCATGAAGGTTTTGCGCAACTACAAGATAAGCTCGCTGAAATTATTGAGCATTTTGTTTCGCAGCTCCCATCGATTCTTAATCCCGGCAGTATTGCTGCTGAGTAGTTGCGCTTACTTTATTTCATGGTGTGTAAAGAAAAAGGGACCGCTACATGAAATGTAGCGGCCCAAGTCTAGGGAGGAAACGCCCAAGAAGGGCGGCGAAACGAAATATGTGTCGTTTCGCATGTGCAGTATATGCATTTGCACCGCACAAAAATCAAGGGTTGAAACTGCATTTTCGCCTTTTTGCACAGAGGCGTTGCAAAAAAAGCACACAATTTCTCATAATTAACTGAATTAATTGCATATTATAGCGTTTCGATCACAAAAATTTTACTTACTGATCAGATTTTTCCGCTAACCCTTGGTGAAATTATAAGCAATGCATCAGTATTTATGTTGCAGTGCACAAGATAAATGCCCCCTTTTCAGAATTATGCACGAATTTACCTGGAAGACTTGGTCGAAAAACAGCGGCATGGCATAAAGGTGTAACCGGCCCTTGATTCTAACTGTTAAGCACATTGGCCAAATCATAGAGGTGCAGATGAGCGGGCAAAAAGATTCTGAACTGGCCGAATTTCTTCACGGCTTAGCCGATGGTGCCGATCAGGCGGTGCTTCCATACTTTCGTCGCGCAAATGCAGTGACTAACAAGTTAGATGAAGGCTATGATCCAGTGACGGAAGCTGACCGGCGCGCTGAGCAAGTTATGCGTGCCCTAATTGAGGCACGATATCCCGAACATGGCATTTTTGGCGAAGAATTTGGGCATAAAACACCAGGAACAAGTGGATCGCCAACTTGGGTCCTCGATCCGATAGACGGCACCAGAGCGTTTATTACAGGCATGCTCAATTGGATGACGCTTATTGGACTTACCGATGAGCGTGGCGCCTATGCTGGTATGGCCAGCCAAGCCTTTACAAAAGAACGCTTTTTCGTTGACGGGGAAACTGAAGGTGCATGGTATCGAGGACCTGATGGTGAGTTGGAAAAACTTGAGGTATCTAATGTTACAAAGCTTGAAGATGTGAAATTTTGTAGCACCGTTCCTGAACATTTTACGGGGCCACTTGAACCTTTTCTCCGCGCGCTACTTGAGATCACACCTGTTAAACGATTTAGCGGAGATGCGTATTTTTACTGCATGCTGGCGGCAGGACAGGTTGATGTGATCGTCGAGCCTCAACTTCAGGCATATGATATTGCTGCGCTCATTCCAATCATTGAAAAGGCTGGTGGCGTAGTAACCACCCTGGAAGGAACGTCCGCACACGGTGGAGGCGATGTTGTCGCGGCGGCCACCCCACAGTTGCATGAAGCCGTTCTCAATTTACTGGAGAGCTGCTCTTAAGCGGCTTCATTTTTTTTCGCCTCATTTTGTGCGCTTGGTCGGTTTTGACCCGCGCTCACAAGAGGTTCAGCGCCATCAAAAAATGTGTCGAAAACCGACCAAAACTGCTCTCGCAAATCATCACGTTCGAGCAGAATTTCGTGCTTTGCACCGTCGATCACTATATTCGTCGCATTTTGTACCTTTTCAGAGAATTCATCGGCTGCTTCGCGCGCGACGATCTGATCGCGCCTGCTTGAAAGGATCATCACCGGTGCACAGAGATGCACTTTGTTTGGAATTGCGTTGAGTTCCGACATCGCGCGAAATGCAGCAAACAGCCAGCCAATTTTTGGGCGTTTGGAACTGAGTTGCGGGGCTGTTTTCAAAACGCCTTTGATACGATCGAAGCGATCTTCATCACTTGTGAAAGGATTGCCGAAAAAACCCATTCCCGCAAAGCTGCGCGCACTGCGTCCGGGCAGAGACAAACCACCCAAACCGAATGCGGTTAAGATGCCAGACGAAATGTGAACAAGGCGCCATGGCATAACACCGCGCGAAAAACCAAACAGTGGCCCGGTAAAAATCGCCTTTTCGAACCATGTGCGTCGCAGCAAATTTTCTGCAACCACAAGCGCACCTGTGGAATGCGCGATAACGTGAAATGGCGGTGCGCAATCGGGTAGCACCACGGTTTGCATAAAGGTGATGAGGTCATCTTCATATTCGTCGAACGAAGCGACATAGCTGCCAAAGAAGCGGCGCTTCGCAAAACCAGACCCACCCTGGCCGCGCCAATCAAGCACAGCAACTCCATAGCCGCGTGCTTGCAAATCGCGCACGGTCTCAAAGTATTTTTCGATAAATTCGCCGCGCCCTTCAAAGATGCAAACCGTGCCCTTGCGTGAACCAGCTGGCGGATCCCACAGCGCATAGCGCAATAGGCGTCCGTCGGGTGTTTCGCACAATCCAGGCTGCGCCCCATGTGGTATGGGGTTTTCTTCGTGGTCGACCAGTTTGCCGTTGGGCTGCTTCATATCGCCTCGTGCCTAACAATCATGCGCAATTCTAAAACATTATCCATCATCTTGAAACGCGTAGATGGCTTCCTAAATATTATTTGTGGATGCCACATAAGGGAGTTTTCACCTTGGGTCCACGCTTAACTGAGAATGCCCAGCCCTTAGGGGAGGGCGATCTAAACCTTGCTTACTAAAGAAGGAAATGAAGATATGTTTGACTTGACCCCATTGTACCGTTCTACCGTTGGATTTGACCGCTTGGCTAACATGCTTGACCAAGTTTCTGGTGTTGAAATGAACAGTGGATACCCCCCTTATAATATCGAGCGCAAGAATGATAATGAATACCGCATCACCATGGCTGTTGCGGGCTTTTCGGGCGACGAACTAGATGTCGAGATTAAAGAGAACGCGCTCACCGTGACAGGCCGCAAGGGCGATTTTGCTGGCACAGACAAAGAATTTCTGCACCAGGGCATCGCTGCACGCAGTTTTGAGCGCCGTTTCCAGCTTGCTGACTATGTTGAAGTTCATGGCGCTGAGCTCGAAAATGGTTTGCTTCACATCGAATTGAAGCGCGAAATTCCAGAAGCTTTGAAATCTCGCACAATTAAGATTGCCAACGGCAAAGTGAAGAAAACCAAGAAAATTGAACAAAAAGTCGCTGCATAAGCACTTACGTTCTTCTCCCACAAAGAAAGGCGGTTCCGAATTGGAGCCGCCTTTTTTCCATTCACTCACGTTAGGTGATGTGTCTGCTGTTTGCATTGGAGGAGGGCTGGCAGTGGGCCAAAAAAGAAAGCCCCTCCTCTAGGGCTGGGAACAATAGAGGAAGGGCAGCCATTTATTGGATAAAAAATATCTTAAAATGACAAGATTCATATAACGCAAAACAAAATCCGAGTCTTGTCTGTTTGTGCAGTTTTTTGACATAAACTGCAAAAATGCATTTTTTATCTATTATTTTTTAGAGAGAGTTTGGCAGACATTTGCCAGTGCTTCGATATCAGTAATCGATGTCTTAAATGATGTTATAAAACGATAAATGTTCTCATCTTCCGCCAAGCCTTCATCTGTGGTTCCTGTGGCGGGCCATCTGTTAAATTGCACACCAGCCGCTTGCAACTCAACTGCATGTTCTGCGCGCATTATTGGAAAAATCTCATTCGCCTCGACAGGTGCACAAAAACGAACATCGGGCACGGCCTTCAGGGCTTTTGCGGTTGCTTGGGCCATCGTGTTTGCATGCTTGGCATTCTCAAGCCAGAGATTATTTTCAAAATATGCTTCTAATTGAGCCGACAAAAAACGGCTCTTGGAAATCAGATGGCCACCCCGCATGCGCCGATGGACAAAATCTTCCGCAAGTTTGGTGTCAAAAAATACGACCGCTTCAGCTGCCATTGCACCGTTCTTGGTGGCGCCTAGCGAGAGCACATCAACACCGCGTTTCCACGTCATGTCGGCAGGCGAGCACTCCAGCGATACCACTGCATTTGCAAAACGCGCGCCATCCATGTGCATATTTAGGTTATGCTCTTTTGCAAATGCGCCCAGGTCTTTGATTTCATCAAGGCTATACACGGTACCAAGTTCTGTAACCTGGCTGATAGAGATTGCCGAAGGCTTGGGATCGTGCTCGCCACGCACAAACGTGCCCAAAACACGTTCGGCATCACCAGGCCCAAATTTACCTCCTGGCGTGGACAGTCCGATAAGCTTTGCACCGCCGGTAAAGAGTTCTGGTGCGCCACATTCATCGCAATATATGTGTGACCCTGCATGGCAGAAGATGGCGCCATAGGGCTGGCAAATCGCAGAAAGACCTAACGCATTTGCAGCGGTTCCTGTGGCGACTGGAAACGCGGCAAGATCACAATCAAATATTTCTTGTAGTTTTTTCTCAACGCGCTCGGTCCACTCATCACCGCCATAAGATGCAGCGCTGCCGTCATTGGCCGCGTTAAGCGCGTCCATTATCTCAGGGCTCACCCCAAAAACATTGTCGGAACGGAAATCCATTCTGTTTCCTCGCCTCAAGACTTCATCTGGCGCAAATAGAAGGCATATTCTTCATCTAGGCAACGGGAAATCACATCACCTGCTCGGAAACCATGGCCTTCGTCTGGAAACTCTGAATATTCCACCTCTATGCCGCGCGCCTTTAGTGACGCCACCATGTCGCGCGATTGTTGTGGTGGTACGACAAAGTCTCTTCCGCCTTGAAAAAAGATGACAGGAACTGATACCCCCTCCGCATGGTGTAAAGGTGAACGTTCTTTGAACGCTTCTTCGGTGCCGATAAGTGCATGCAAATATCCAGATTCAAATTTATGGGTAAGATCCTGCAGCTTTTTTAGATCGCCAATCCCGTAATAGGACGCACCAGCACTAAACGTATTTCGAAAGGCCAGCGCGCAGAGAACTGTGTAACCACCCGCACTGCCGCCTGAAATAAACAGCTTGGACGGATCGGCCAGCCCGCGCGCCACAAGAGCTTTAGCACCTGCAACCACGTCGTCGACATCTGCGATACCCCAAAGCCCGTTGAGCGCTTCCATATAGGCGCGTCCATAACCAAAGCTGCCAGTGTAGTCGACGTCCAAATAGGCAAAACCGCGCGATGTCCAGTATTGAATTTTCATTTTGAGACCGCGATCTGCCATACCCGTTGGTCCCCCGTGGGCCGACACGATAAGGGGAGGGGCGCTGTCGTTAGGCCCTGAATAGCTGGCGCTTTGAGGTGCGTAATAAACCGCCCAAGCCGTGCGGCCATTGGAGCTTTCAAACGAGATAATTTCACCAGGTGATACATCTTGCGCATCGAACGAAATGCTGGCGCTATCGCGAATGGGGGTGACTTCCCCAGACACCGAAATTTCTGCGACGAAAGAAGGTTTATCGTGGCGTGCTACTTGGGTTGCGACACCACTTGCCGTTGGGCAAACGCCATAAATGTAAGCGATATCTATATCGAGCCATGTGAGTGCGCCTGTTTCAAGGTTAACCACGGCCATGTGATGTTCGCCATTCCGAATGCCGCTCATCATAGCGTGTGTGTTATCGATAAGTGCAAAAGACCGCACACCTAAACCCCAAAGAGGCAGACCAAACTCCGACCTTTCCTGAGTGATGCGTTGCGGTGTGTTCCCGCTCTCATGGCGATAAAGCTGCCCAAATCCCGTCTCATCCCAAATAAAGTAAAGCGTACCATCCGCCGCCCATTCCGGTTGGAATGCGGCTGATCCATCACCGCCCGCAATGGCAACAATCTCATTCACATTTCCTGATAGTTTGCCGCACATCACGCGGGCGCCGTCCCACGGCATGCCAGGCAAATCCCATTCTAACCAGGCGAGATTTTCAGTGTCGGGCGAAACGCGGGGCGCGGCATAAAAATCAGCGCCGGTGACGAGCCGTTCCACCGTTCCGTCAGTGAGTGAAACCGTCACCAAGGCGTTTTCGGGCGAGGGATCATGCTCTTCTCTGTGGTACTCGCCAACGGCAATCAAACGGCGACGGGTGGCATCGATACAGAAATCAGCGAACCGCCAGGCCTTGGCGTTTGTGATGCGCTCAATCTTGTTTTTGGGCGTAATCAGATAGATGTCTTGATCGTCCGCATTGGCGAAATACACGCCGTTATCTGTAACCATGAATTCGCCGCCGCCATATTCGTGCACTTTAGAGCGTGCTGAATATGGATTTGGCAGAAGTTCTTCCACGCCGCCATCGGGTGAAGTGCGCATAATAACGCCGCGACCGCCTTCACTTGGTCGTCCTTCGGTCCAATAAACTGCGTTGTTATGGGCGCGGACCAAGCCAAATCTAATGGATTGCCCGGCGACCAGTTCGGGTGAAATGGGAGAAGGCCAAGTGCCAAACGGTTTAATTTGTTTTTGAACTGTCATCTAATTTAAATAAACAAATTTGCTGGTAAGCGAAACATCATTGCGCAAAAAGCCGCAGAGCGTTGCGATTACTTGCGCAAGCGACAAATTTCTGGCAGTTTGCCGGAACTTTAGGTAAGCAACACTGTCCTATCGGAGGTGGTGATTGTGGTCCTAAATGGAATGCAGGGTCAAAAAGGGCGATCGAACGTGGGCAGCGTTTTATTAGTTGCGGCTAATTATACCCGTCTTAAACGGCCAACTCTGCACGCCAAAACGGCGAAAGCCTAACAGCACGGCGCACAACCGGTTGTTCCCCAATCTTTAAAGCTATAATGCAAATAAGGTGGCCGGGCCAAACGCCGACAAAATGCACGCCAAATGTGCCTAAACTGAGTGGAGATGAACCATGGTGAAGAGCTGCGACAATGCGATTGAGAGCACACTGAAGCCCCGATCTTTGCGCAGTAAGTATAAACCTGCTGGTTTGCCAGATGCTCAGGGCCTTTATAACCCTGAGCACGAGCATGATGCCTGTGGCGTGGGCATGATTTGCTCCATCCATAACGAGAAAAGTCGCAAAATTATTGATGACGCGCTTGCTATCTTGAGTAATCTTGAGCACCGCGGTGCCGTGGGTGCTGACCCTAAAGCGGGAGACGGTGCAGGCATTCTCATTCAGTTGCCGCACGCTTTTTTTGCCATTGAAGCAGAAAAACTCGGATTTGAACTACCTAAGCCGAACTTTTACGGCGTTGGCCAGATCTTCATGCCTCGTGATGACGATCAATGTGCGGTGATCGAGAAGCTTTATAAAGAGGTTGCCGAAGAAGAAGGACTTGAAGTGATTGGCTGGCGCACGGTGCCGGTGGACAATTCAGTACTTGGCGAAACCGTAAAGCCAACCGAACCGCTGACACGTCAGGTGTTTGTGCGCCGTGGCGCCGAAATTGCTACAGACAATGCTTTTGAACGCAAACTCTATGTGATGCGCAAGGTGATCTCCAACAGATTGCGCGATGTGTGCCCGGAAGCGGTCGGAAAGTACTTCCCGGTAAGCTGCTCATCACGCACGATTGTTTACAAGGGGTTGCTTGTTGCTGAAGCCTTGTCGAAATATTTTGTTGAATTGCAAGACGAGAATCTTGTGTCGGCGTTAGCACTCGTGCATCAGCGCTTTTCGACAAATACGTTTCCATCTTGGCCGTTGGCGCATCCTTACCGGATGATCTGCCATAATGGTGAAATTAACACGCTACGTGGCAACTATAACTGGATGGCGGCGCGCCAGGCGACCATGGAATCGCCTATTTACGGCGATGACATGCAGAAGCTTTGGCCTATATCTTATGAAGGCCAATCGGATTCAGCCTGCTTTGATAATGCATTAGAATTGTTGTTCCTCGGTGGGTACTCGTTATCGCATGCCATGATGATGCTTATTCCTGAAGCTTGGGCCGGCAACCCGTTGATGGATGAGAACCGCAGAGCGTTTTACGAGTATCATGCTGCCCTTATGGAGCCATGGGACGGGCCAGCGGCGATCGCGTTCACCGATGGCCGGCAGATTGGTGCGACCCTTGACCGTAACGGCTTGCGCCCGGCGCGTTATCTGGAAACCAGCGATGGGTACGTGTTGTTGGCTTCGGAAATGGGTGTTTTGGATATTCCAGAGGAAAAAATCATCCGCAAATGGCGGTTGCAACCCGGCAAAATGTTGCTGATCGATCTGGAAGAAGGTCGGATCATTTCTGATGAAGATTTGAAGGCCGATCTTGCGACCCGCCATCCTTACCCTGAATGGTTGGCACGCACGCAAATCCGCGTGATTGATTTGCCAGATGTTGGTCGCTCAGCACCTGCATCAAACGTTCCGCTCTTACAACGCCAGCAGGCGTTCGGATATACCCAGGAAGACTTGAAGTTTCTCATGAAACCCATGGCCCAGACCGGTCAGGAAGCGGTCGGCTCAATGGGCACGGACACGCCGATTTCAGCGCTTTCTGATAGGTCGAAACCACTCGCGACCTACTTCAAGCAACTCTTCGCGCAAGTCACCAATCCACCGATTGATCCTATTCGCGAAGAATTGGTGATGTCGCTTGTGACTTTTATTGGCCCGCGCCCCAACTTGCTTGATCTTGAGGGTACGTCGACGCTAAAGCGGTTAGAGGCTCATCACCCGATCATTTCCAATCAGGGTTTGGAGAAAATCCGCGCTATTGGCGATATTGCCGATAACCAGTTTCTCACCAGCACGCTCGATTTCACGTATGGGATTGATCGCGGGCCGGACTATATGGAAACGGCGATCGAAAACCTTTGTGAGCGCGCTGAAACGAGCGTTGCGCACGGCTACAACATCATCATTTTATCTGACCGATTGATGGGGCCGGACCGGGTAGCAATTCCCTCGCTGTTGGCGTGTTCTGCTGTGCATCATCACCTCATTCGCAAGGGTCTTCGAACCTCTGTTGGTCTTGTGGTTGAGACAGGTGAAGCCCGTGAAGTGCATCATTTCTGCACGCTTGCTGGTTTTGGTGCAGAAGCGATCAATCCCTGGCTGGCCTTTGAAACCCTGGAAGCCGAATTGCCAAACTTTGGCAAGAACTTCACCTTTGAAGACGCAGTGAAGCGCTATATCAAAGCCCTCAACAAGGGCATTTTCAAAGTGATGTCCAAGATGGGCATCTCCACCTATCAATCTTATTGCGGCGCACAGATTTTTGACGCGGTTGGTCTCAACACGCAGTTTGTCGACAAGTATTTCACCGGCACTCATACAGTTGTTGAAGGGGTGGGGCTGAAGGAAATTGCGCTGGAAACATTGCAGCGCCATGCCGACGCCTTTGGCCATAATCCGGTTTATGAATCCGCGCTTGATGTGGGCGGAGAATATGCCCAGCGCATGCGCGGTGAAGCCCACAGTTGGACCGCGCAAACGGTTGCTGACTTGCAACATGCGGTGCGCGGTGAATTGCCCGATCGCTATCGTGACTTCGCACGCACCATCAATGAGCAATCGGAAAACTTGATGACCTTGCGTGGGCTTTTCCGCATTCGACCCGCCGAGGAAATGAAGCGCAAATCCATCCCATTGGATGAGGTGGAACCGGCAACTGAGATCGTCAAACGGTTTGCCACAGGCGCCATGTCGTTCGGCTCCATTTCGCGCGAGGCCCACACAACTCTCGCCATTGCCATGAACCGCTTGGAAGGTAAATCCAATACAGGTGAGGGCGGTGAAGAACCTGATCGCTTTAAGCCTATGAAAAACGGCGACAGCATGCGTTCGGCCATTAAACAGGTTGCGTCCGGGCGCTTTGGGGTGACGACCGAATATCTGGTCAATGCAGATATGATTCAGATTAAAATGGCGCAGGGCGCAAAACCTGGCGAAGGCGGTCAACTGCCTGGTCACAAAGTAAACGCCACGATCGCGAAGGTGCGTCATTCGACACCAGGTGTTGGATTGATTTCACCCCCACCGCACCATGATATCTATTCAATCGAGGATCTGGCACAGCTCATTTATGATCTCAAAAATGTGAATCCTGCCGCCGATATTTCTGTGAAACTGGTTTCAGAGATCGGTGTGGGAACGGTTGCTGCAGGCGTATCGAAGGCACGTGCTGATCACGTCACTATCTCGGGCTTTGAGGGCGGCACAGGCGCCTCCCCGCTTACCTCAATCAAGCATGCTGGCAGCCCGTGGGAAATTGGGCTGGCTGAAACGCACCAAACATTGGTGATGAATAATTTGCGCGGACGTATTGCTGTACAGGTTGATGGCGGCTTGCGTACGGGCCGTGATGTTGTGGTGGGCGCACTCTTGGGCGCTGATGAATTTGGTTTTGCCACTGCACCATTGATTGCCGCTGGGTGCATTATGATGCGCAAATGCCATCTCAACACTTGCCCAGTTGGGGTTGCCACCCAAGACCCACAATTGCGGCGCAAGTTCAAGGGTAAGCCCGAACATGTGGTGAACTATTTCTTCTATGTCGCGGAAGAAGTGCGTGAGCTTATGGCCGAGCTGGGTTTTGCCACATTCAATGAGATGATTGGGCGCACCGACTGTTTGGATACCGAAGAGGCGATTGATCACTGGAAGGCAGATGGTCTTGATTTTGAGAAAATCTTCCACAAACCCACAGTGCCAGATGATTTCGCGACTTACAATTCTGGTGCCCAGGCGCACCCGATCGACGACATTCTTGATCTCAAAATGATCGAACTTTCCGCACCGGCTCTAAGCGAAAAGAAGTCCGTAAAGCATGAACTTCCTATCGGCAATACAGACCGCACGGTAGGCGCGATGTTGTCTGGAAAGGTTGCTGAAAAGTACGGCCACAAGGGGTTTGCCGACGACACGATTTGGTTCACCTTTAATGGTGTTGCTGGGCAAAGTTTTGGTGCCTGGGCCGCCAAGGGTGTTACGCTCGACCTGGTGGGTGAGGCAAATGACTATGTGGGCAAGGGGCTTTCCGGCGGCAAATTGATTGTCAGACCTGATCCGAATAGCGGCATCGTGCCTGAAGAAAGCATGATTGTTGGCAATACCGTGCTTTATGGAGCTATTGACGGGGAATGTTATTTCCGTGGCATCGCAGGCGAACGCTTTGCGGTGCGTAATTCCGGTGCGATTGCAGTGGTGGAGGGCACCGGTGATCATGGCTGCGAGTATATGACTGGCGGCATTGTTGTGGTGCTTGGGGAAACGGGGCGCAATTTTGCGGCCGGTATGTCAGGTGGCATTGCATATGTGTTGGATGAGACGGGCGGTTTTGCCGAGCGTTGCAACCTTTCAATGGTTGATCTTGAGCCGGTTGAGGTTGAAGAAGAGCAGATGGAGCATTATCGCGCGGATATGGAGCGCCACGGCCTTGTGGATGTGGGTTCAAATTTGGACCGGTTCGATGCAGAGCGGCTTTATCAGCTTATCGAGAACCACGCCCATTACACAAATTCCGCACGTGCCCAAGCCATTCTCGCAGATTGGGAGCTTTATCTTCCAAAGTTCGTAAAGGTGATGCCGGTGGAATACCGCCGTGCGCTCCAGGAAATGCAACGTGCACAAACGGGCGAAATGAATATTGGTCTGAGGAGGTCCTGACATGGGAAAGGTTACAGGTTTTATTGAAATCCCACGCCAGGAGCGGATGTATAAACCCGCTGGTGACCGCGTGCGCCACTTCAACGAGTTCATTATTCCGATGGAAGAACGTGATGTGGAGCGCCAGGCGGCCCGCTGTATGGATTGTGGCATTCCGTATTGTCACAATGGGTGCCCGGTAAACAATCAGATACCTGATTGGAATGATCTGGTTTACCAGCGCGATTGGGAGGCTGCCTCCGACAATCTGCATTCGACAAACAACTTTCCCGAGTTCACGGGCCGCATTTGCCCTGCACCATGCGAGGCCTCTTGCACGCTTAATCTTGATGATGAGCCGGTGACGATCAAAACCATTGAATGCGCGATTGTAGACAAAGCATTTGAAGAGGGGTGGGTCGTTCCGCAGCCACCAGCTAACAAGACCGGCAAAAAAGTTGCTGTGGTGGGCTCAGGCCCTGCAGGTATGGCTGCAGCGCAGCAATTGGCGCGCGCAGGCCATGATGTGCACCTTTATGAGCAAAATGCCAAACCAGGCGGATTGTTACGCTATGGCATTCCCGATTTTAAAATGGAGAAGCACCTTATCGACCGCCGGGTTGAGCAGATGGAGGCCGAAGGCGTTACCTTCCATTGTAACACTGAAGTGGGAGGCGAAGGTGAGGGTGCTGTAAGCGTTGCAGAGCTTGAGGCCAATTACGACGCGCTATTGTTAACCGGTGGTTCTGAACATCCGCGTGATCTGCCCGTGCCGGGCCGCGATTTGCAGGGTGTTCATTTTGCAATGGATTTTTTGCCCCAGCAGAACCGCCGGATGGGTGGCGAGCCATTTGAGATGGACCCGATTTTGGCAGATTCAAAACATGTTGTGGTGATCGGCGGTGGCGATACAGGGTCTGACTGCATTGGAACGTCTTTCAGGCAAGGAGCGCTTTCGGTCACGCAGCTTGAAATTATGCCAGCACCACCAGAGGCTGAAGATAAAGACCTCACCTGGCCAAATTGGCCTTTGAAAATGCGCACGTCAACAAGCCAGGCAGAAGGCGCTGACAGAGCGTTTTCGGTGATGACACAGTCTATCGAAGGTGAAGACGGTCATGTGACGCACATCAACTGCCTAGAAGTAGATGAAAAATTTCAAACCATTGAAGGATCTGAGTTTGAGCTGCAGGCTGATCTCGTTCTGCTTGCCATGGGGTTTGTGCATCCGCGCCACAAGGGCATGCTGGAGCATCTGGGCGTTGATCTCGACGGCCGGGGAAACATCACTGCTGATACGTTGAGTTATAAAACGTCCAAGGAGAACGTGTTTGCTGCAGGCGATATGCGCCGGGGGCAATCGCTTGTTGTGTGGGCGATCCGTGAAGGCCGTCAGGCAGCACATGCTGTTGATGCGCATCTTATGGGTGAAACAACCCTGCCGCGCTAAAATTCGACATTTCTATTGGGTGCGTGGCCAGCTTGCGTCGTCCACGCGCCCTTTTTTTGGCGCCATAACCAAGCCTTGTTGAAACACTTGAGCAGCTGGAGTGCCAGGCCGAACACTTGCCTTCAATTGTTCGAATGCGGGCGAAACAGAACCATCTGTAGTGCCACTTACACCAGTTGCTTGATTTGAGGGCGTTGCCGCCACCACATTCACTTGCGTTGCACCCGTTGAGGCAGGTTGGCTTGGCTTAGCCTGTGGTGGATTGAGCGCCAGCGGGGCTAATTCTTCTTCGATGGCAAAGATCGGCGGCGCAATGAACCTCTGTGCGTTTTGTGCGTTCACATTGTTACCGATGCCCGGCTGTACTGTACCGAGCTGGCGCACTTGGTTTGCATCAGTTGCAGCTGGTGCATTCGCCACCGCAGCAGGAATATCCTTGCCCGCGTTGGCAACATCTTCATTAAGCTGCTTGAGCACGAGATTGGCGATTTTGTTGTTGCCGCGCTTATAAAAGTGCACGCCATTTTTTGCCCGCATGCGCCGCACAACACCGTCAATATCAGGACCTTTCCAGGTAAATTCATCATTTTCGTTCACGAAGGAAGGACGTGTTGCCAGAAACCGAACACCTGCGGCTTCAGCCCGCTCTTTTTGAATTTTTGTGACGAATTTCATAGCTTCGTCATAATCGGGGTCGTTCATTGATGGCTGGCCCAGCCAGTATATCGCCACATCCTTGTCTTTAAGCTGTGCGATGAAGCGGTCGATATTTGCTGTGTAGGCCTTTTTCCAATCTTCGCTACCAAACTTATACCGCCCGCCAGGTCCGCGAAATTCTTTGCGGTCGTTGGAACCAATCATCACTACTGCTACGTCCATTTCCTTGGACGCGAGGATTTTATCAAGAGCACCATTCCAATCGTACCGGTCTACGCGCGCAAAACCGGTTTGTTCCTTGTAGCGACCATTTAATTTCAATCTATTATCGCCAGCGGTCATGCGCGTCATGCCGCCCCACACGCCAGCTGCTAAGTCATCACCGATGATGAAGACTTGATATGTGTCCTTAGCGTCTTTGATGTAAGCACTGCTCGCTGTGTTTGCGGGCTTTACGTCCGTTTGCGTCCCTGTTTGCGTCGCGGGTTGCGAGACAGGTTGTGTCACCGGTGTTGTCACAGGCGTCGTTACAGAATTTGTTGCAGGCTGGGTTTGGGTGGGCAATTGTTGAACTTGCACGGGCTGTGTTTCAACAGGCGGTAAGGGAGCGGGTTGTTGGCTTTGAGCGCGCGCAGGCCCGACAGCGACGACCATCACAATCGCTAAGAAAAAGATTACATACGCAAACCGTTCAAACATTATACCAATCAAGCCTTTAGCTTCTTCGCATTCTCTTTAGCAGCTCAACCGAGGGATAGCCATCCTGTTTCACGCCAATGCGCTTTTGGTAAAGCCGCACGGCCTTTTCTGTACCGCTACCGATACGGCCATCCACCTCGCCATCATAAAGCCCAAGCGCTTTCAACTCGAGCTGAATAGACACGCGCCCAGCCCGATTTAAAGGTGTGCCGGAACGTGGCCATTTTCCAATGACGTCTCGTTTGCCGACAATCCGGTCACCCAGCAATGCCACCGCAAGAGCATATGACGTGGAATTGTTGTAGCGCATAATTACGCGGAAATTGCGGTAAACCAAAAACGATGGACCAGATTTTCCAGACGGCGAATACAGCCAGGCTTTGCGCTTGCGATTGCTGAGCTTTCCACCACGAATTGGCTTTACGCCGCGCTTAATCCAGCTGGCCACGCTGCGGCTTTTCCCGAGACGCTTACGGTTCACCTTAAGGCGTTTAGGTGCTTTGACTTCCACACCCCAAACCTGGCCTGTACGCCAGCCTGCCTTGCGCAGATAATTGGCCGTCGAGGCGAGCGCATCTGAAGTTGAATTCCAAATGTCGCGTGTACCGTCTCCAGTCCAGTCGACAGCATATGCATTATATGTGGTCGGAATGAATTGCGTATGGCCCATGGCGCCAGCCCAAGAACCAGTAAATTGCGACAGCTTGATATCGCCACGTTGCAAGATTTTGAGCGCCGCGATTAGCTGTGAGCGGCCAAATTTTCTGCGTTTGCCCTTGTACCCCAGAGTAGCGAGCGAACGGATGACGTTCATTTCGCCTTTATATTCACCATAACGACTCTCAATACCCCAGATCGACACCAAAAAGCGTTTTGGGACACCGTAACGTTTCTGCAGAGCATTAAGCACGCGAGCATGCTTTTTCATCTTCGCGCGCCCATTGGCGATGCGGGTATCGCTCACTCGCTTGTCAATGTAGGCCCATACCGGGCTTCTGAATTCAGGCTGATAGCGCGCCAGTTTTAAGACTTCCGGGTTAGGGCGTACACCCTTGAAGGCGCGATCGAACACAGACGTTTTTATGCCGCGTTTGCGTGCTTTTACGCGCATCGAGGCAACAAAACGGTCAAAGGCGTCGGCGCGGGCTTCGCTGCCCATTACCTTGGGATGAGCAGAGAGACCCACAGCAAGCGTAAACGATGCTGCTAGCAGAGTTAGAGTCTTTACCCAGCCATTAATCCGGAACAGTGGCTTCATTCTTATCCTCATCAAAAAATGTGCACTTTGACGCGAATCACACAAAGCATAAGGGCTATTGGGAGATGATGTAAGAATTATGGCCAAGTTCTAAATTTAATGTGAGCGCGATTTTCGCCCTTTGGTAAAGCTTTCTTAACCAAAGTCAGCTGCCAGAGACCTTGTTATACTTCGTCGAGCTAGCGCCTAGATAAACGCTCTTCCCAGGCAAGCGCCGAGGCAACGATTTCATCAAGATCATCGTGGTGAGGCGTCCACCCTAGTTCAGCACGAAGTTTATCAGCATTCGCCACCAAATCAGGCGGGTCACCTGCGCGGCGGGGCGCATCGGCCACATCGATCGACTTGCCGGAGGCGCGCTCAACTGCGGCAATCACTTCAGATACAGATGAACCGTGTCCGTAGCCGCAATTGAAAACCGCGCTTTTGCCATCTGCTCTGAGGTGCATGAGTGCTGCCAAATGGGCAGTAATCAAATCGCTGATATGTATGTAGTCGCGAATGCATGTGCCATCGGGTGTGTCATAATCTTTGCCAAAGATCTGCATGCCATCGCGCAGTCCAAGAGCTGCTTGTGCAGCTATTTTGATGAGGTGCGTGACAACGGGGCCAGATTGACCAGAGCGCCCGCCAGGGTCAGCACCAGCGACATTGAAATACCGCAATGCCACGTAGTTGAAATCGTGAGCCGCCGCCGTATCTCGCAGCATCAACTCACTCATCAGTTTTGATGTTCCGTAAGGAGAAATGGGCGCAAGTGGTGCGGTTTCGCCAACCGGGCTTTGGTCGGGATTTCCATAAACTGCTGCAGTGGAGGAAAAGATGAAGTTTTTAACACCTGCCTTTGTGCAGGCTTCAATCAACGTGCGCGATTTGACGGTATTGTTATGATAGTAGAGCAGGGGCTTTTCGACAGATTCCGGCACGATGATTGAGCCGGCAAAAT
The DNA here is from genome assembly GCA_051010095.1 of Hyphomicrobiales bacterium. GTDB lineage: Bacteria > Pseudomonadota > Alphaproteobacteria > Rhizobiales > CAJQND01 > CAJQND01. Next base: position 4,910 of record JBPCVX010000195.1, on the reverse strand, counting down.
GCACGACGCTCTCGATATTGTTGTCGCGAAAAACTGTGTCGACCAGATCATGGTCGCCAATATCGCCCTCTACAAAGGGCACGTCTTCTGGCACCAAAAAACGGTAGCCGGCGCTCAAGTTATCAATGACGACGACATCTTGCCCTGCGTCACGCAAGCCCAAAACCATATGGCTGCCAATGTAACCTGCGCCACCTGTCACCAATACCGTCATCAGCCAGTCCTGCAGTCTTTGTCAAAGGCCTTGCTGTAACTGATTGCGCAATGATTTGGAAGTCTTAAGGGAGCGTCTTTAGCGCTTGTAATTCGCGAGGCAATTGAAATGCGGGAAAGCGCAAACTCAACTCGCGGACCGTATCTCGTGCTTTTTTCAGATCACCCAGTTGAAGCTGGTTCAGCGCAATTAGTGCTAGCACGGTTGGATTATCGGGCCCCTTCTGGCGTGCAAGCTCGGCTTGTTGCAGCGCTTGTGTATGCCTTTTCAACCGCGTGAGCGTGCCTGCAAATTCCAAGTGCAAATCCGCATTGTGTGGCATCAAGCCAATTGCCTTTTCGTAAACAGTGATCGCTTCGGTATCTGCACCTGATTGGGCGAGCGTGCGGGCAAGAGAGGCATGCAAGTCCGGTGCATCCGGCAAAACCGCAATCGCTGCTTCCAGTGTGGCGCGCGCAGCTTGCGGATTACGCTCAGCCATTTCGATGCGTGCCTTAAGACGCCAAGCATCGGAGAGTTGCGGATCAAGGGCAACTGCTTCGCTCAATGCGCTTTTGGCAACCCGCATGTTGCGCAGAGACATGGCCAGGCCAGCAATCGACATCTGTGTTTCTGGGAAATCCGCGCGCGACATCAATGAAGACTGAAACTCGCGGTTTGCGGCAGTGAGCTTTGCGCTGACCGTTGGATCGACCGCGTTGCGTGGAATTCCAGCCAGTTCGCGTGCCGCTGCAATGCGCACCATTTTGCGTTTATCGCTTAAGAGCGGGAAAAGAACCTGCGCGCGCATTTGCGGAGGGGCCTGCCGAAAATGTCGGCTGGCAGCCGCGCGTATTACTGCGCTATCGCTTTTGAGCAGCGCAACCGCCCGGCCAACTAATTGCGGTACAGCTGCAATGTTTGCAAGTTCCAGTGCGCTTGCCCGCACGATAGCAGGGGCGGTCTCATCTTCCGCAATCTTTATGAGAGCTTCCTGTGTTTCTGCAGAATTGTCGCCTGTGCGAGCCGCGGCAATTGGAACCGCGAAGTGAGGTTTGCCTGAACGCGTGTTTGGATACCAATTGTTGATGGCTTCATCTGCCCATTGTGCAGATTGCCCTTCATGACATGTAGTGCACGCATTTGGCACGCCAGTAGTGATTGAAAGATCGGGACGAGGAACCCGAAAGCTGTGGTCGCGCCTGCCATCGACCACCATGAAGTTTTTCTCTGGCATATGGCAGGACACACATTGTGCAGCGTCGCTGCCTTGCTCATGAAAATGATGGGAAGGCGCGTCATATGCCTTTTTTGTGAGCGAAGGAAAGGCGTTGTTACCCGCTTCTGAATGGCATTGGGTGCACACACCATTTCCCTCAGCTTTTAATTCCAGCGTATGTGGGTTGTGGCAGTTGGTGCAGGTGACCCCTTTTTCATGCATCTTGGACTGTAGAAACGAGCCCAGCACATAAACTTCATCATTCACCTGCCCATCGGCGTGATAGAGGCCATTACGCAGCAGGGAAAGATTATAGTGGTTCTCAAATGTTGAGCCTTCTGGTGGGCTGTCTGGATCAAATGCCTCGCGGCGTGAGTGACACGGTCCGCACACGTTTTTTTCCATTTGCTGGCGATCTTGCGCAAATGATACCGAAAATCCGAACTTGTCGCGGCCTGATTGGGTTTGCGGTGCGTAACTTTGCGGATTTTGCGCCCATTTAACATGCTCAGTGCCGGGCCCATGGCACGCTTCACAGGCAACTGTGTCATCTGCCCATCGGGTGGCGTAAGAGCGTTTGAGTGGATCGTAGGCTTTCACAAAACCCGTCTGATGGCAGACCGCGCAGCGTCCTTGCCAGTTTTTATAGCTGCCGGTCCAATGCAATCCGTTTCCAGGCGCATTTTCCTGATTGGGAAAGACATGATACCAGCGTTTGTTGACGGTATCCCACGCGATGTCGAGCACTTGCAGTTTGCCATCGCCTGTCGCCAGCAAATATTGCTGAAGGGGTTCTACGCCAACAGTGAATTTGACCTCAAATTCCTCGCGTTCGCCCTTGCCATTGAGCGTGTCGACAATTGCTTTGCCATCTCTAGTGATGAAACGGGTTGTTACACCTTTGTGGGTGAAGCTTGCATCGTTGAAATCGCCAAGAACGTTTTCAGCAAGCGCCCGGCGCAAGGCCCAGCCGTGGTGGGAATCATTCCAGGCTTTCGCTTCTTCTGTGTGACAACCAGCGCACACAGCAGCCGTTACGTAACCGCGCGCCTCCATAGGCTGCGCGGAGGTTGCAGTTAAATTGAGCAACACCCCCATCGTGAGGGATAAGAGCCAGATGATTAAACGCATTGAGTGCGTACCTCATGAACGTTCATGCCAACTGCTTATCCCCCACAACAAGGGGATGTCGAGGGATTACTTCGACCCGAGTGATTGTTGCAACTTTTCCATCACCTGATCGACAGAGAAAGAGGCTGCCTTTTGGCGCGGCGGAAACTCCTTAAATGTAGCAAGGAAATTTCCAACATACGCTTGTGCAGGCACCAGCAAGAAAGCCCGGTCGAGCAACCAATCGTAGTAGGTATTCGACGTCGAATAGCTACGTTCGAACGGATCACGCCGTAAGTTGAAGATCAATGGAATGCGCAAGGGCGTCCAAGGTTCAATCCAGGCGCGCAGAGTTGCTTCGGCCTTTTGCTCCAGGAAGATGGCTTTCCAATCATTGTAGCGAAGCGCTGTCAGGTCACCATCATCGGAGAAGTAGAATATCTCCTTACGCGGGCTTTTCTCTTCCTTGCCTGTAAGGAAAGGAAGCATGTTGTATCCATCAAGGTGCACTTTATATGTGCGGCCAATGGCTTCCACGCCGCCTTTTTTCAACTGTTCTTTAATGTCTGGATTACCGGCCACGGCCACATAAGTGGGCAGCCAATCCATATGATGCATGATCTCATTGGTGATTGTTCCAGCTTTGATCTTGCCAGGCCAGCGCACCATTGAAGGCACACGCCATCCACCTTCCCAGTTGGTGTTCTTTTCACCTCGGAAAGGTGTCATGCCAGCATCTGGCCAGGTGTTCATGTGAACGCCATTATCAGTGGAGTAATGAACGATGGTGTTTTCGGCAATGCCCAACTCATCAAGCTTTGCAAGCAGTTTGCCGACATGCATATCGTGTTCGACCATGCCGTCGGAATATTCATCTTGGCCGGAAATGCCGCGCAGCTCTTCCTTTACATGGGTGCGGAAATGCATGCGCGTGCCGTTCCACCACACATAAAACGGTGTGCCGTCTTTGTGGGCCTTGTCGATGAACTGGAGTGCGCGCTCCAAGGTTTCGTCGTCAACAGTTTCCATACGCTTTTTCGTGAGCGGTCCGGTGTCTTTGATCTCACCACCGGCTTTGGAATCAATAACGCCGCGCGGTCCAAATCTTTTCCTGAATTCCGGATCTTTGGGGTAATCCTCGTTTTCAGGTTCTTCTTCCGCATTCAGGTGATAGAGATTTCCGAAGAATTCGTCGAAACCATGATTGGTCGGCAGATGTTCGTCTTTGTCACCGAGGTGGTTTTTGCCAAATTGCCCGGTTACATATCCTTGCGCCTTCAGTAGGCCGGCAATTGTAGGATCTTCTTTTTGCATGCCAAGCTCAGCGCCAGGAAGGCCTACCTTAGAGAGACCTGTGCGGTAGACGCTTTGCCCCATAATGTATGAAGCGCGGCCAGCGGTGCATGATTGTTCGCCGTAATAGTCAGTGAACATCATGCCTTCTTTGGCAATGCGGTCAATGTTCGGCGTCTTGTAGCCCATCATGCCAAATGAATAGGCCGAGATATTAGTGATGCCGATATCATCGCCCCAGATCACTAGAATGTTTGGTTTTTTCTCCTGCGCATGCACATTAGACGCCAGCAAGGCTGCCGCCATCATGAGCACTGCGAAGAAAGACAGCAGGCCCCAGATTTTTGACGAAATGAGGGATTGGGATGCTGCATGTTTCTTCATGTCTGCCTCCATAAGAATATTCAGTCAGTTTTATTCTTGGTATTAAATTTATTATTTGTTTTTTCAAAATTATAACAAGTAAAAAATGCACAATATTTACATTCTTATCCCGTATCGTAAGAATAATTGGGTAAATTATTGCGATCTCAGGGTGCTAATTTACGAAGTATCGAAATTAAGCTTTCGCGCGGCTCTATTGAGCCGCGCGCTTTCGTCACCTCTTAAGGTGTGTACCAAATTGGTGACGTGTAGGCCCTATCCTGCGTTGTGGTGGGCGTGCCTTTTGGTGCCTTGGCCCCAAAGCGCACCACGTCATAGGTTGACCAGCGTGGCTTTGGAATTTCCAGCACGCGCGCATAGTAAAACGCACGTTGTTTGGGGTCGAATTCCGGGTCAATCCACACGGTTCCAAGTTCAGGTGCACCGATCGAATTAGTCCAAGTTGCCTTTTCAACGTTCACAGTGTCGCCAACCGCAGGCAATTTGCCTTTGTCGTCAGGCTTTCTGTTGTCTGACCAGGCAACATCATAAACCTTTTCCTGCAAAGCGCCTTTGCCATCAACCCAACCTTTGACGATTTGAATGCGGTCAAGGTTTGCACCGATGGGATCGCGCAGCGCATAAACCATAAAGCTTGGAGCCTTGCCATCTGGTGCCGATGCGAGATCGCCACCCATAGGCACGCCTTTCGCATAGCCAATATTGGCTGGG
>JBPCVX010000194.1:0-2874 GCA_051010095.1 Hyphomicrobiales bacterium | reverse complement strand
GGCTTTATCTCCCCTGAAGACTTTCATTTCGCAAACGCGAAAAGATTCTCTTCAAGTATTAAATTGAATTAGGGACAATGCAACAGTTATGAATTGAATTTACTTATGAAACACAGAATCCAACGCTGTTTTAAGCTTTTCTACTTCTTGAACCGTCGTGTAATGCACAAAAGAAAGCCTCAGCACACCACTCTCTGGATCGAGCCCCATGGCCTGCAACACACGGGGTGAATAAAAATCCCCGGCCCAACACATAATCCCATGTTGATTCAAATCTTCGGCGACTTCCTGCGGATCGCGGGAAAGCGTTTCTATTGCAAGAGTCGGCGCACGCTTCTCAGCATCCGTTGGACCGATTAATCTCATATCGTTGCGCTCATTGATGTAATCAATCAGGTTTTTAGTAAGCGAAACCTCTTGTTCGCGCATTAGAGATGACACGCGGAGCCCAAGCTCTGCGTCATCCACCTCATCTTCAAAATGATGGGCATGCACCGCATCAAAGTATTCAGCAATTCCGGCAACCGCTCCGATTTGGGCATGATCTGGGCCCGCCGGCACAAGCTTCTTGTGAGGTTCATCGGCATTAAAGTAATGGCTTTGGTTGGCAAGGCGTTCGCGCAAGTCGCGGCGCACCACCATGGCACCTTGATGAGGGCCGTAAACTTTATAGAGCGAACAGAGATAAACATCTGCCCCAAGCGTGCTCACATCTGGAAACCCATGCGGCGCATAAGATACACCGTCGATGACCACGACCGCACCGGCATCGTGGGCACGCTTAGCAATGTCAGCGACCGGATTTATGTGCGCGACGATATTCGAGCAATGCGGAAATGTGACGAGCTTTACCTCGCCACTCTCAAGCAGATTCTCGAGTTGCTCTAGTTCAAGCTCACCGGATTGAGGATTTACCTGCCATTCTTTGACAGTGATGCCCGCATCCGCCAGCTTTCGCCATGCGCCAGTGTTTGCTTCGTGATCCTGATTGGTGACGATAATTTCATCGCCCTCTTCAAGAATACCTTTGAAAGCCTGTGCGAGCACGTAAGTGTTTTGCGTGGTCGATGGGCCGAAGTTCATCTCGTCTTCAGCAACATTAAACAGACCAGCAAGGCGTTTATAGCCCTCATCCATCATCGCCCCGCCTTCTGCGGAGGCCTGATAAGGCGCATATGGCTGCACTTTGTGACGCGTGTAAAAACGCGTCAGCCTATCTATCACTTGCCCGCAGGCATATGAACCACCAGCATTTTCGAAGAAAGCGTGGCCCTGCAGATTATCCTGCGAGAAGGCAGGAAACTGGCTTCGGACAAAGTCCGTATCGAGCTTAGACATAGTAGGTACTTTCTAGGCCCGCTTACCAAGAAGCGCCCAAATAGCCGGAAACAGGGCAGCACCAAGAGCAGCTTTCGTAACATCCGCGAGAACAAATGGTGTGAGTCCAAATTGAATAGCTTTTTCAAAGCCTATCAATGAAGAAAGCCATGCAAGTCCTGGGATGTAAATTGCGGCAGCGCCAAGAAGCATCGCAACAAACATTGTGAATGCATTGCGGTCGAAACCACGCTCCGCTAGCCAGCCAGCTACACCGGCTGTCAGCACAAACCCAATTAGGTATCCACCCGTTGGCCCCATCATGTACGCAAGACCTATGCCTTTATCTGGCGTACCTGCGAAGACCGGCAACCCTGCCGCACCTTCCAGCAAATAGAGCATGACAGCGGCAGCACCCAAACGCCATCCGAATGCGACGCCTAAGCTGATTGCCACGAAGGTCTGCATGGTCATGGGCACAGGATAGAAGGGAATTTGCACTTTCGCAGAAACCCACATAGCGATCGATCCAATCACCGCTAAGATGACAGAGCGCACCAAATTGCTTTGCGGCCAAATGGCATGCGACAGTGTAGGGAAAGTGCCGGTGGAAGTGGTCATGGAAATCTCCGCTGCAAAACAAATTTTCTCCCGGTATATTGCATAAGAATCTCCGCGTGCAAAGCGGTCATTGGCAGTTGAATGCAGAATTGGGGTTACCTTTGAGTGGACTTTCATTTGAGCGCGATTTTGAGTTCGAGCATGGGCGGGTGGATCAGGTATCTCCGCTCATCAACCGCGTGATCTGCGACAACCCAGGCCCTTTCACCTTCACGGGTACTGGCACATATATTGTCGGCACAGACAATGTTGCCGTTATCGACCCAGGCCCACACAATGACGCCCATCTTGATGCTTTGGTACAAGCACTGGATGGCAAAACCGTGAGCCATATTCTCATAACACACACGCACATGGATCATTCACCGTTGGCAGCGAAATTGAAAGCACTTACGGGTGCTAAAACATTCGGCTACGGGGTGCATGGTGCGGGAAAAGAACACGCCATTAAATCAGGTTCCGCCCAGCTTGACGCCAGTGGTGACATGGATTTTGTGCCGGATGTAAATCTCACCCATGGTGACATAATTGAGGGTAAAGACTGGACTCTTGAGAGCGTATTTACCCCAGGGCACACATCAAACCATATGGCTTTCGCGCTCGCTGAAGAAAATGCTTTGTTTTCCGGTGATCACGTCATGGCGTGGTCAACATCCGTCATCGCACCTCCTGATGGCAATATGAGCGAATATTTTTCCTCGCTGGATAGACTGCTTGATCGCAAAGAACACGTTTACTGGCCAACACACGGACCTGCGAAAGAAAACCCGCGTGATTTTGTGCGGGCATTCCTAACCCATCGCAAAATGCGCGAAGAAGCCATTCTGCATCGCATTCAAAAAGGCGATCGCACGATAGGCGATGTTGTTCAAGCCGTTTATTCAGAAGTTGACCCACGCCTTCATGGCGCTGCTGCCATGTCTACATTCGCCCATA
>JBPCVX010000193.1:0-5664 GCA_051010095.1 Hyphomicrobiales bacterium | reverse complement strand
CACGATATCCATATCGATCGATTTTACCAACAAACGCTTCGGTTTAGGTGCTGCAGCCTTTCTGCATTTGATGTTAGCAGTCTTCCACTGTGAGGCCACAGAGCTGCCCTTTACCAGCACGCGATATTTGAAGTTATGGGACTTTCTCGCCTTCACGGGGCGTCGATGTACGGCGACAAAACGCCCGTTGCTCTGGCGCACTGATTTAACTGTCACGAAGGGTGAGGTCCATCCGTCATTTCGCGCCAGGCGAAAAGTCACTGGTCCTGGCCGATTCGTCCGTATTCTCGAGACCACTGTGTAATCTCGCGGGCAAGTGTTACCAGCTTTATCGCGAATAACCGTCAATGCGTCTTTAATGACAAATTTAGCTGGAGCGCGTTTGCAGGAAACATTCAGACGTGCCCATTCAGACGTGCCCATTCAGACGGTCGATTTACGCCCTCAATTTCCATACGATACCGTGTGTTGAGTGGGCGCCTGATTTCAATGATGTGCTTGCCAACGGCGATATGCTTTCCATCACGTCTTTCAGTTTTCGCAGAATAGAATTGTGTAGTCGACCCATCCTCGCGGACTAATCTGTAGCGAAATTTAGAAGGACGGTTGGCGACTATTCGCGTTCGCATGGGAATGTCTTGTGGGCAAGCACCGGAGATGTTTTGTGGAATCGTGAGTGAGTAAGCGGTGATCTTCGGTGTTGGACGCCGCACAGGTGCGCAAACTATATTGAGCGGAACTGGTCCCCAAGTCGAATATGTGCGCGTTATGCGGTCACCGTCAGACGTGCGCGCGCGTGTGACAGTTCTTAATCGCACAGGTATCTTAACCGATAAAACATGCCGCTTGAATGGGTCTCTTCCCAGAGAGAGTAAGTTATTGCATCTCGTAATAAAGTCGTTTTGGTTTAAGCCAAGCGAAGCGAGTGACGCATTTATGGTGTGGTTCTCGCGGACTTGGTGCGCACCTCTGACCCTGATATTTAGGATTTCGGAATTGTCAGTAACTCCCCATCTGCTCGGTCCAATTATATAGCGACGTACGCGACCTTCCAGCATATCGATACGAACCTGAATGCGCAGTTCTAGATCACTCTTAGCGACATTCGTCCAACTTTCTTTGTTGTTTGAAACGACGCGTATTGTTGCTGGCTCGCCAAAACCCGTGATTGATGCTTCGTCGATAACGGGGCCTTCACTCGCTGGTTGGCTTAGTGCCATCGCGCTCATGCTGATAAGAAGTGCGGCAGCAGAGGTAGTCAAAATAAGAGGGTTGTTCATTAAAATTCACCAAAAATTGTGAAACGATTCAAATATGTTGCAAAATCTATTTCGTAACATGCCGCAAAATGCTCAAACATTTCAAGTTGAATGCCGGTGCGCCTGTGGACCGACTAATATTTCTTCGTCGACGGAACGGCTTTTTTCTGAGCGTCAAACTCTGACCGGCGGCGAGAAAGTTCGTCAGCACTTAGCTTGTCTGGATTTGAATAATCTTGTTTCCAATCGTCATCGATTGACCAAATGATTGGCGATTGCTGGGTCGTGCGTGGCTTAGAGGCGCTCTCTAGTAACGCCAGTGCATGTGCAAGAGAGCGCTCCTGCGACCCCAAATCATGTGGCTTGCCAGCGCTGTTTCCGAGTGGAAAATCTGAAAACAGAAACCTAGGCACGCCAGCATGCTCTACGATATCACTTGCGCAACCCATGATAACTGTTGGAATGCCCGCCTCTTCGAGATGATTTGCCGCGAACGAACAACTTTGATGGCAAACTGGGCAGTTTGGAACCAGGATTGCTGCATCAACATCATCTTCACGCAGAAGATTAAGCAGCGCCGGGCAGTCTTTTTCTTTGGTTGTTGAATGGCTGCGATTGGTAGGAAGCCCATAAAAGCGCTTTGAGATGGACCCAATACTTCCTGCTGTTGCGGCCTTTTTTAATGCCTTGAGCGGAAACCAGGTGTTTATGTCCTCACCTTTGGTGTGTGTCCTGTCATAGGCAATATGCGAAATTCTTACATCCGGTTCACCGCCTATCGAGCGAGCATAGACATCAAAAAATTTTGCGGAACCGTTATATGGCGCACCCGGTCCCTGGTCGCCCAGGTCATGGCGGTACGGTGCTGCAGTCGTTACCAATCCGATCTTGGTTTTTGAAAGCGCCTTCCGCATATGGGCAAAGGGCACGTGCTCAAACTGTGCCCATTTATAAGGATTGTCATACCCAAGCGCCAAATAATAGCGTCGGGTGCGTTGCATGTATTGAATTGGCGGCTGCGTAGACATACGCAATGACTATAAAGCGCAGACGATCAATTTCTAGGTTTATCTCACGGAGCAAAAATCTCTAAATTGTTTGATGTAAGCGCAATGTTTTATTTGAAAATGATATGAAAAGTGAATAACACTTGTCTCACATAACTTAAGGGTGGGTTGGGAATATGCGAATCATTACATTTGCGATGTCTTTTGTTGCTTACTGCGGCTTGGTTTTGTCTTCACAAGCGCAAGACGCAGGGCCATTCATGATACATCAGGGACTTAAAATCGAACGGGCTTATACAAGCCAATATGGTCCTGATGCCGAGGAATTGAACCTTATCAGCCAAGTAACACCGGAATGGTTTCAAATCGACTATTCCGATACACGCGGCATTTCCGCTAAGCGTAGAGTGCGCACAATAGACCGCAGGAGTGCTCCTAATTATTTCATCGGATTTGCAAAGCGCCTCCCGATGACGGTTGATGGAACAACGTCACTTGGCATCTCTTCGCAAGCGCTTTTGCAACTGCGCGAAACTGGCAGTGCACCCCTCGGGATCATGTATGACCAGGGCTTGAACGTCATTCAGGGCCAACTGACGCTGGTGAAAAAATTGCGGATGGGCGTTCTTGTTGAAAACCAGATCGTAAAATTCCCAGTTCTTTATGCACGTGGCGTGTTCCGCACAGGCAGCCGTCAGGGCCTGGGCGAGTTCTATATTCTTGATAATAAGAACCAACCTGTCACCATTCAGTACAATATTCAGTTCAGCTGGGAAAACCGGCCACGCACCACACGCACGGTGCGCGTTACTGCGGGTGCATCCCAATATGAAGCGATGCTCCAGACGCTTGGTGCTTACAATTCGTATGATCTGTACGGCATCCATTTCGATTTTGGTAAGGCGACGATTAAACCGGAAACCGCAAACGTTGTGGCAAATGTTGCCAAGGCGCTCGAGCTGAACCCCACATGGACGCTGAAACTTGAAGGCCATACGGACTCAATTGGTGGTGCGGCCTACAATCTGAAGCTTTCACAGCAACGTTCCAATTCGGTGAAGAACATGCTCGTGCGCCAGTTCGGCATTGATCCAAATCGCCTGCAGGCTATTGGTGTTGGCCAGGCTGAACCAAAAGCCTCAAACAAGACATTGCAGGGACGCGCGCAGAACCGCCGGGTCGAACTGACAAGAACAGATCGATAGAACTAGATGCAGGAGTGCACTGGCTTAAACGCCCAAAAAGCGCTCCTGCACTTTCTCATCTGATTTGAGCGCAGGCGATGTGCCACTCCACACGACTTGGCCTTTCTCGATGATATAATGGCGGTTGGCCAGCTTAATCAGGTCAGAGACGTTTTTGTCGACCACAAGAATGGACAGACCAAGATCCTTGATGGATTGGAGACAGCGCCAGATCTCCTCGCGAATAAGCGGGGCAAGACCCTCGGTGGCTTCATCAAGGATCAATAAGCGCGGATTGGTCATTAAAGCGCGCCCTATTGCGAGCATTTGTTGTTCGCCACCCGATAAGAGATTGCCCATGGATGAAGCGCGTGCGTGCAGTTCTGGAAACATGGAATAGACGCGATCAAGGGTCCAGCTATCGCCATCATTCGTACGCGCTGAACGCGCTGTCGCAACGAGATTTTCCCGCACGGAAAGATTAGGAAAAATCTGTCTTCCCTCCGGCACAAGTCCAAGCCCGAGTTTTGCAATGCGGAACGACGGCATTTTGTCGATCCGCTTGCCCTCGAGAGAAATTTCACCTGCGCTTGGTGACACGATACCCATGATCGAATTTATCGTCGTTGTCTTGCCCATGCCGTTACGGCCCATAAGCGTCACAACCTCGCCTGCATCCACGCGAAGCTCCATACCAAACAAGGCTTGGCTGGCGCCATAATGAGTTTCAAGACCTTGCACAGTTAGCATTAAGCAGCTTCTCCAAGATAGGCTTGGCGCACATTCTCATCGGCGCGGATTTCTTCGGGCGAGCCCGTTGCGATGACGCGGCCATAAACCAGTACAGAGATGCGATCAGCCAATGCAAACACTGCGTCCATGTCGTGCTCAACAAGCAGCATGGTTTTATCGGAAAAGCCTTTAAGAGTGTCGACCATGCGCTGTGATTCTTCTAAGCCTATACCCGCCATGGGTTCATCAAGAAGCATCAGTTTAGGTTCAGTCGCCAGCGCCATAGCGATTTCGAGCTGGCGGCGCTCCCCGTGAGACATATTGCTGGCAAGATCATTAGCGCGATCAGCCAAGCCAACTTGTTCAAGGCAATTGCGTGCAGGGTCGCGTAGCTCGACTTCTTCACGTGCAGGTGCCCAAAAGCGGAACGAGTGACCTTTGTGCGCCTGCACGGCTATGGCCACATTATCGAGCACGCTCATGCCCATGAACACAGACGTAATCTGAAACGAACGCGCCATGCCAATATGAGAGCGCGCGTGGGGCGGCATGCCGATGATGTTTTGTCCTTCAAACGAAATACTGCCAGCATCTGGCTTTAGAGCGCCGGATAACTGCGAAATGAGCGTTGTTTTGCCTGCGCCATTTGGCCCGATGACCGCATGAGTTTCACCTTCCAACACGTCAAGATAAACATTATCCGTCGCAGTCACGCCGCCGAAGCTCTTCTGTAAACCTTCTATGGAAAGAAGCGGACTAGCCATTTCGTGCCCCTAGTTTTGAAAGTACACCTGAGAGCCCACCCTTCATGAACATGACGCTCAGGATCAAGATGATGCCAAAAGGCAGATGCCAGTAAATGGAAAAACCTGAGAGCACCTCCTCAAGAAGAATGAAAGCTATTGCACCGAATACGGGACCGAGCAGATAAGCAGACCCTCCCAAAATGACCATGAACATGAGCTCGCCGGAACGGCTCCAATCCATCATTTCAGGCGAGATGAAAGTTGTAAAATTGCCTAACAATGCGCCAGCATACCCGCAAATTGCGCCGGAGATCACATATGCCGTTAGTCGGTAGACATAGGCGTTATACCCAATCGCGCTCATCCGCTCTGCATTGCCCTTGGCACCTTGTATAACCATACCAAAGCGCGAGTTGACGATCCTGTGCACCAAGTACAATACAGCCAGCAGCGAGATGAAACACAATGCGTACAGGGTGAGAGCATTGGACAAATCGATTAAGGGAAATTCTGATCTTGTATCGATTACCAGACCATCATCGCCCCCATATGTCTCGATAGAGACAATTGCAAAGTAGATCATTTGTCCAAATGCCATGGTGATCATGATAAAATGAACGCCTTTGGTGCGTAGACAAATGGCCCCGGTGATGAGCGCAAAAAGTGCTGACACGCATATCGCCAAACCGATCTGGAAGAAGCCATTATAGGATGCGATCGCATCGAACTCCCCATA
>JBPCVX010000192.1:0-3035 GCA_051010095.1 Hyphomicrobiales bacterium | reverse complement strand
AAATGTGGTTTCGGCGAGATTGAACTCGCGCGCAATAAGCTGCATTTCATCAGAAGAAAGCCCTTGCGCACTTTTCACAACTGCCAGCGGATTGCCACCAAAGCGTTCAGTGGTGAAGACATCTAGGGTTTCAAATTCATAAATTCTGCTCATTTGGCGACTCCTGAAAATTGAGCCCTGCATTATTTTGAGTGCCGCGCCGCCGGTCAACCCATCACAACAGCATGCCGCATATGCAGAATACTCATTGACATTTCGAAAAAACTAGTTATATCGAAATGAAAGGAGATTAATCATGGATGAGCCACTTGCTGCGACCGCATTAGGCGCCCTAGGAAATGAACTGCGTTTAAAACTATTCCGCTTGCTGGTTCGGGCCGGAGATGAAGGAATGCCCGTCAGTGATATTCAGCATTTCATTGGCGTGCCGCTATCGACCTTGTCTCACCACATCAAAACTTTGGTGCAGAGCGGGCTCGTTGTTCAAGAGCGCAAGGGCCGAGAGATTATCTCAAAAATCAATTTTGATGCCATGCACGAGCTGCTCGGTTTTTTGACCGAGGAATGCTGCGTGGGTGTGAAAATCGAAACCACAAATGCTGCTTGATAATGAGATGTATGATGAGTGAAATTACCACCCCCTCCCCAGCACAGAAACCATCGCTAAGTTCCGTATTCAGCTGGCTGAAGTCTGAGCCTGCTGTTCTCATTTTATTGTTTGGCATTGCCGCAGTGGCGGTGCTGGACAATGCGCAACTAATCCCCAGCATTTCTTTCACGATTGATGCGCTTATCAGTATGGCGCCCTATTTCGCCATCGCCATTGGGTTTGCGGCCTACGCCAAGGCAAGCGGGCTCGATGGGCTTGTTGCCAAAGCATTCTCGGGCAATCCGGCGGCAGCCATCGTAATCGCCTCGTTGGCAGGTGCCATGTCGCCATTTTGCTCATGCGGCGTTATCCCCTTGATTGCTGCCATGCTCACCGCTGGCGTTCCCCTGGCACCCGTTATGGCTTTCTGGATTGCCTCGCCCATTATGGACCCGGAAATGTTTCTGCTGACGGCGGCAGGTATCGGTTGGAATTTCGCAATCGCAAAGACAATCGCGGCCATCGTCATGGGCCTTATGGCAGGTTTCGCAACGCATGCGCTGCGCAACGCGGCCTTTTTAGCAAACCCGATGCATGAAACGAGCGCGTCTGGCGGATGCGGATCAAGCTGTTCGCCAGGTTTCGACGCAAATGCACCTGTAAAAGTCTATTGGAAGTTCTGGGAACATCCTGAGCGCACCGGCGACTTTTTCGACAATGCCAAAACCAATGGCTGGTTTCTCGGAAAATGGCTCACATTAGCCTTCTTCATTGAAAGCGTGATGATTGCCTATATTCCAGCTGATCTGGTGGCAACGGCGATCGGAGAAAGCAATCCATTCGCCATTCCACTCACCGCGATCATTGGCATGCCGTCATATCTCAATGGCTATGCCGCAATCCCCCTCACAGCGGGCCTATTGAAGCTTGGCATGGCACCTGGTGCTGCAATGACCTTCATGACGGCGGGGGCAGTCTCATCCATCCCCGCAGCAGTAGCGGTGTATGCGATTGTGAGAAAACCCGTCTTTGCGCTGTATGTGGTGCTGGGGCTGACGGGCGCCATCCTGTCGGGGTATGCCTTCCAGTTTTCAGGTGGCATTCTTTAGCGCGCTATGCGTTTAGAGCGTGGTGACAGATTGATTGCGACCAATCCGGCATCACGCTCACAGGCATTTCATCGGCGTTGCGAATAACGACAACGTCGATGAGTTCCGGCTCGCCTTGAGACTGTAAAAACGCTCTGATCATAAGGGCTATTGCGTCAGCATCTTCTGCGAACTGAAAAACCCGCGCCAGCGAACACTTTTGCCCGGAGCGATGAAGGCTCAAACTTCCCTCTTCGGCATTTTCCTCAACCAGGCCCGTTTCTTCAAACAGTTCCCGCGAAACCGACCCAAGCAGATCAACGGTTCCGTCGGGGCGGATATCATTTAGATCCAGCGACCCGCCCGGAGGGTAAACCCGCCCTGCATTGGCTGTTTGCGATGCCATCTTGCCAAACACCAACGCGCCATCTGCCCCCATAATTACTGCCGAAGAGAATAGATTATAGACGCTCTTGTCGGGACAACCCCACCACAGCCACGCATAAAAACTTGCAAAATCGGTTTCGATTGTCTCACCACGCAACACACCATTTGTCAGATCGAGACCACGTGTCACCAGAACAGCGCCGTTAAACAATGCAGGAAGTTCAGCGCGCCGCGCCTGCCAAAATGCGGTAATCTTCTCAGCGTTTTCAGACGCGAAATTCCACGCTGCATCAACCTGCGTCAGGTCGATTGAGTGCACCGGAGTTGAGGTAACCGTTTCGCTTGTCATGGCGTGAGCATTTATCCAGCTTCGCCGAGATAGTCCAGAACCGCGTCTAACCCAGCGCGCGGGCTGGCGAGAACTAATTTCTCTTCAACCAACTCCGTTGCGGGCGCCATAGAGGCCTGAGCAAGCGCGACAACTGGTTCAGGCCGCGTGCTGGCACAATCAGCGATCGCCTGCGCATAAGCTTGCATGTCTCCTGCAAGAAATTTCTCCCACGCACCTTCCACCATGACCATACGAATGGTTGCGCCGGTTTTTACAGCCTCTTCTTCAAAAAGCTCCCGCGTAGGGCCAATGGTGGTTTCCACTGCAACCAGCACCGCCACATCTCCACCATCCGCGACAGCCTGTTTGGCAAGCGCCCTGTCGACGCGCAGCACACTTGGCATATTAAGCGCATCTGCAGCGGGCCCAAGAGTTGAGCAGGTCAGCAAAACCGCATCAGCCTTATCGACCAGTTCCAGCAGCGCGCGCTCGGTTTCTTCCTGAAGCTCAGGCGTAAACACGCCTGCATCCATCGCCCGCTTTAACAGATCATCGCGCAGCACATGGGTATCGCCAACCGCAACATCAGCAGCCATGGATTTGAACAAATCGTCATTCACTTTAGCAGGGTGTAGAAAGG
>JBPCVX010000191.1:0-3402 GCA_051010095.1 Hyphomicrobiales bacterium | reverse complement strand
GTTACCTTCTTTGCCTCCTGGTGCCCGCCCTGCACTTTAGAATTCCGCCACTTGAATGAAGTGATGAAAGAGCCAGAATTCGGCGATGCGCAAATAGTTGCAATAAACCTGTTTGAGTTGTTTGGCGGCAAGGAAGACCCGGTGCGCATGGCGCGTTTTCTCGACCGTACCAAGCCACAATTTCCAACACTGAAGGGCACTGAAGAGATGCGGGTCGCGTTCGGTAATGTGGAGCGGATCCCCACCGTAATCGTCTATGGCGCTTCTGGCAAAGAAGTCTGGCGGTTCATTCATGTGCGCGATGCAAAGAAAACCCACGCAACCAAGAAAGACGTGCTCGACGCCTTAAAGCTGGCGCGGGAGGGCTAGAGAGAAGCCCCAACCTCCGCAAAGCTCCCAAACACCTCGTGTGCTCCGGCGGCCATTAAGCGCTGTGAAAGGCCATCATCGGCATGGCCGCCTCCGGTAAATCCCCAAACGGTCATGCCCGCCGCTACCGCAGAGCGCACACCGTTTGCGCTGTCTTCAATCGCGATACAATTGCCGGGCGCGTGGCCGATTTGGGCTGCGGCATGCAAAAACAGATCTGGCGCTGGTTTTCCATTCTCCACATCGTCACCAGAATAAATGTGTGGATTGAAGTGGTGATGCAGGCCGGTGATCTCAAGCTTCTTATGCAATTTGTCGATCTGGCTGGAAGAGGCCACCGCCTTTGCGCCATCAAAGGCGTGCAGCACATCCTCAACGCCAGATATAGTCTGCAACTCGCTTTCGATCCGCGCCATGGATTGCGAGATTACCTGATGTTCAAAATCTTCAGGAAACGTGCCCTCGCCCCATTTTGAAAAATCGCTGCGCAGGGCGGCGAAATAATCCGGCATGGTCAGGCCAATAAAGCGCTCTTTGTAGTCAACAGGATCGTATCGCAGGCCAATTTGCGCCAACAACGCGCGTTCAACCTCCAGATAGATCACTTCTGAATCCACTAACACACCATCACAATCAAATATTATCGCCCGCGCAGGCATATGCTTCTCCAAAAAATTACTCCAACCAGCCCTTCAGCCGGGCCACCGCTTCATTCATATGCGCATGTGATCCGGCAAATGAAAGCCGCAGATAGCGCCCGCCCCTCTCTGCATCAAAATCAGCACCCGGCGTGGTGGCAACGCCAATTTCGCGCAACATCTTTTCTGCAAATGCAAAGCTATCATTGGTGAAACGCGACACGTCGGTATAGACATAAAATGCACCATCAACAGGTGTGAACTCGCTAAAGCCAACCTTGGGCAATTCCTCCAAAAGCATTTCACGGTTGCGCGCATAGCCCGCCTTCAGCGCTTCTGTTTCCTCATAAGCATCAAATGCGCCGATGGCTGCGTATTGCGACAACGTGGGCGCTGATATGTAAAGGCTTTGCGCCAAACACTCGACCGCGCGGGTCATAGATTCAGGCACAATCATCCAGCCAATGCGCCAGCCGGTCATGCAGAAGTACTTGGAAAACGAGTTTATGACGATGGCTTGATCTGAAAATTGCAACGCTGTTGCCTGTTCCATGCCGAATGTGAGGCCATGATAGATTTCATCTGAAATAAACCACAAGCCGTGGGCATCGCAAGTCTCACACACCTGCCGCAATGCCTCGGGCGACAGCATGGTGCCCGTTGGGTTATTGGGGCTCGCAATAAGAACACCATTGATCGTGTCGGCGCTCGCGGCAATATCTGCCGGGTCTGGGGCCCAGCGCGTGTGGGGGCCGGTTTCAAGCTCCCAAAGCTTTAACCCCATGGCGGAAATCAGGTTCTTGTATGCTGGGTATCCTGGGATCGGCAGTGCCAAAGTATCGCCAGCTTCAAAGGCAGCCAGGAAAGCAAGAATGAACCCTGCTGAAGATCCGGTGGTGACCACCACGCGTTCAGGCGCAACGTCAACGCCATATGTATCTTTGTAATGGCGTGAAATACGTTCGCGTAATGCCACGATACCAAGCGCATTCGTATACCCGATGCGGTCTGTCTCAAGTGCCTTTTTCGCGGCGTCTACAACGGCTTTTGGCGGTGCCGATGATGGCTGACCAACTTCCATATGGATCACATCGCCGCCTGACGCTTCAATTGCGTTTGCTTCGCGCAGCATATCCATGGCAAGAAATGGTTGCACTAAACGCGCGCGTTCAGAAGGTGTCAGATTTGAAGCCATTGTGTGAGTACTTTCCTTTGGTCGGCGGGCGGGAAAACTAGACTATAACGATCCACATATCAAAGCTTTGCGTAAGATGAAACTATCGTAACCTTAGAGACAAAGAATAGCCGCAATTTCATCTGATTGCTGTATAAGAGAGCACTTGGGTGAAGAGGCGGTTTTTATATCCTATGATGGCTGGACTAAGGACAATCCGCATATGGTCGTTGGCATGTGTAATTGCCATCGCAACCCTGATTGCGCCTATGACACAGGCTCATGCTCAAGGGCTCATTCGCGATGCTGAAATTGAAGAGTTGCTGCGCGAGTACGCTAATCCGATGTTTCGTGCAGCAGGGCTCTCGCCGCGCTCGGTAAAAGTCTACATTATCGCCGATAGCACGTTGAACGCCTTTGTTGCCGGCGGTCAGCGGGTTTTTGTGCATACAGGTCTTCTCACCCGCACCCGCACACCCAACGAGTTACGTGGCGTATTAGCCCACGAAACGGGCCACATTGCGGGGGCACATTTGGCAAAGCTTGGCATTGCCATCGACAATATGAGCACTCAAAACATTCTTGCCATGCTGCTTGCCGCTGCTGCGGTGGCAGGTGGGGCGGCAACTGGTAATTCCGCTGTTGCTCAATCTGGCCAGGGTATCATGTTGGGTGGTGCCGAAATTGCCAAACGTAACCTGCTGGCTTATGTGCGGGTGCAAGAATCGGCGGCAGACCAAGCTGCCGCGAAATATATGCGCAGGACCGGCCACTCCATGAAAGGCATGCTTGATCTGTTTCAGCGCATGGGCAATCGCTCATTGGCTGCTTCACAGTTTGCCGACCCCTACACGCGCAGTCACCCAATGGAGTTCGATCGCATACGCGCTTTGAGAACCGAAGCGAAAAAAAGCCCGCATTACAATAAGAAAGAAAACCCTAAAACGATGCATCGCCACAAGCTCATGCAGGCGAAGCTCATTGGGTATCTCTCTCCCAACCAAGTTGTGCGGCGTTTTCCTCCAGGCGATGATACAACTGCTGCCCACTATGCCCGCGCTATTGCCCATTTCCGCCAGGGGAAAATGCAAAAGTCGGTGGATGAGCTTAATATCCTTGTAAAACGCGAACCCAAAAACGCTTATTTTTGGGAACTTGCAGGCGAGGCCTTGCTCAATGGTGGCCAGATAGACCATGCCATTAAGGCCCTTAAACGCGCTA
>JBPCVX010000190.1:0-7562 GCA_051010095.1 Hyphomicrobiales bacterium | reverse complement strand
GTTTAAACCTGTGCACAAGCTAGGTGCCGTTAACGCCTTATTAAAGGTTGTTTCATTACGCACAAAACTTATCCAAAACCTATACCCGCGGGAAACACTTATGCACAGTGCGGGATAACATTTAGGTTTATGGCACAATCTCATCATATGCTGTGAAAAAGTTCTGATAAATCTCCTTTTCATATAATAAATAATTGTAATTAAGTCTTTTTTCTCTTCACAGAGTATTCTTCAGACTCACGAAAAGTAACAGTGGATATTTCCTTATTTGTTGGCTAAGTGTGGATGAAAAGAAATCCACATCGTTCACAGACACAACAACAAATACAAATATAGATTTATTTTTTTGGAAAAGTGATACGGTTGACGTCGCTACAAGGTTAGGCACATATGAGTTCAGCTCACCGAAAGGCACTGCTAGATGTTTTGAACGGCCACGCGCCAGAACATCGGCCTATTTGGATGATGCGTCAGGCTGGGCGCTATCTTCCTGAATACAAGAGAACCCGAAGTGAAGCGGGATCCTTTTTGGATCTTTGTTATTCGCCAAAGCTTGCTGAAGAAGTGACATTGCAACCGTTGCGGCGTTTTGATTTTGATGCAGCGATTTTGTTTGCGGACATTTTGCTCATTCCACATGCCATGGGTCAGGATGTTGGCTTTAAGGAGGGTGAAGGACCAGTGCTGGCGCCTATACGCTCAGGCGGTGATCTCGCAGCGTTGAGCTCTAATAGACAACCGCACTATCTGGAGAGTGTATGTGAGACAGTGAGCCGTTTATCGCAAAGTCTTCCAAAACACGTAACCTTGATCGGGTTTTGTGGCGCGCCCTGGACGGTTGCTACTTACATGATTGAAGGCGGCACCAGCCGTGACCGGAAAAACGCACGTATTGCGGCTTGGCAAGCCCTTGGGGATACCAACCATTGGTTCAACCGACTTATGGAAGAGCTTATTGAACAATCAATTAGCTATTTGAAATCTCAAGCTTCAGCAGGTGCTGAGGTTTTGCAGATATTTGAAACATGGGCGAGCGATCTGCCGCCTGCATTGTTTGGAAGATATTGCTGCGAGCCTGTCGGTCAGATCATTTCTGGTGTGAGAAAAGATTATCCTGATATTCCAATCATCGGGTTCCCGCGGGCTGCTGGTGTGCAAATCTCAAGGTTTGTTGAGCAAACAGGTGTTACCGGCGTAGGAATTGATTCATCGCTGGATCTGGCAGATGCTAAGCGATTTGTTCAGGGAAAAGCTGTGTTGCAAGGCAATCTTGATCCGCTCTGTTTGCTTACAGGTGGCGACGTTTTACGGTCTGAAACACAAAAGATCATAGCTGCAGTGTCGGCCAATGAGCATATCTTTAATCTTGGACACGGCATTCTTCCTGAAACGCCCATAGAGAATGTTGAAGCAATGATTGCAGTGGTGCGTGCTTCAGATGGTTGATTTTCTTGCGAGCTATTATTTATGGCTGAAAGCTTTTCACATTATCTCTGTGATATCGTGGATGGCAGGTTTGCTCTATCTTCCCAGGTTGTTTGTTTATCACACACAAGTGGAAACTGGGTCTGGGCAATCTCAAACCTTTAAGATCATGGAACGGCGTTTGCTGAAGGCCATAATGACACCAGCCATGCTTGCAACATGGGTGTTTGGATTGGCTTTGCTTGCTTCAGGTGGTGTATCGCTTGAGGGTGGTATCTGGATTCACATAAAACTGCTTTTGGTGATCATCCTGAGCGCGTTTCATATGTATCTTGCGAAATGCGTGAAAAGATTTGCTGTTGATGAGAATACCAAAGACACAAAATTCTATCGTATAATTAATGAAGTCCCCACAATTATTATGATAGTCGTAGTAATCCTGGTTGTTGTAAAACCGTTTTAATTTAGCGGCTTTGCAAGAGCATAAGATAAGTGTATATATGCGCTGTCTTTCGGCTGGTTTTCCTATTTGGAAAGATGATGCGGTGGTTAAACCGTGCGAAACCAGCCACTTTCAGAGCAATAATAACGAGCTGTCGCAAATCCGTCGATTCGCATATCCGCAGTAACCTTTCCACCTTCCTCTATTAGCGCAAATTCCGCCTGGACACATGAGTATGAGCGATACCAAACAACTCTCCGAGATTAAGCTTTTTGATTTGAAGCGTAAAACACCAACTGAACTTCTCAGTGTTGCAGAAGAGTTGGAGGTGGAAAATGCATCCACCATGCGTAAGCAAGAGCTCATGTTTGCAATTTTGAAGAATTATGCCGAGCAGGATGTTGAGATTATTGGCGAAGGTGTTGTTGAGGTTTTGCAGGATGGGTTTGGATTTTTGCGCTCTCCAGATGCAAACTATTTGCCTGGTCCTGATGACATCTATGTAAGCCCTAGCCAGATCAGAAAGTTCAGCTTGCGTACGGGCGATTCCGTTGAAGGTGAGATCCGCAGCCCCAAGGAAGGTGAACGGTACTTTGCGCTACTTAAGGTAAATTCGATTAATTTCGAAGACCCGGAAAAAGTCCGTCATAAAGTTCACTTCGATAATCTTACACCACTTTATCCAGATGAACGCCTGGAGATGGAGGTCGATAATCCTGAACTTAAAGATAAGAGTTCACGCGTGATTGACCTTGTTTCCCCGCTTGGGAAAGGTCAGCGTGGGTTGATCACGGCGCCGCCGCGAACGGGTAAAACAGTTTTACTTCAGAACATCGCCCATTCGATTACGTCTAATCATCCTGAATGTTATCTGATCGTGCTGTTGATTGATGAGCGGCCAGAGGAAGTGACCGACATGCAGCGCTCGGTTCAGGGTGAGGTGATTAGCTCTACCTTTGATGAGCCAGCGACACGTCACGTACAGGTTGCTGAAATGGTGATCGAAAAAGCTAAACGATTGGTGGAACACAAGCGCGACGTTGTGATTTTGCTCGATTCAATCACAAGGCTGGGTCGTGCGTATAATACCGTTGTTCCTTCATCTGGTAAGGTTCTTACCGGTGGTGTTGATGCCAACGCATTGCAACGCCCTAAACGTTTTTTTGGTGCAGCTCGTAATATCGAAGAAGGCGGGTCGCTGACGATCATTGCAACCGCGCTGATCGATACTGGCAGCCGCATGGATGAGGTTATCTTCGAAGAATTTAAAGGCACAGGCAACTCTGAGCTTATTCTTGATCGTAAGGTTGCCGATAAGCGAGTGTTCCCGGCGATCGATATCACTCGCTCTGGCACGCGTAAGGAAGAGTTGCTCGTGGACCCGCTCACATTGAAGAAGATGTATGTGCTGCGGCGCATTCTCAATCCGATGGGCACGGTTGACGGTATAGAGTTCTTGCTTGATAAACTGCGTCAGACGAAGAACAATAATGAATTCTTCGATTCAATGAACACTTAGATTTTTTACGCGAACAGAGACTATTAAATATCAGCCAAGGCTGATTGCAGGTCGTCTTTCGTTGTGATCGGTAGAGAACAGGTTTGTCCCTTGCAGATGAATGCTGCTGTTATGCCTGTCTGCGTTTTGGTCTTTGCTGGATGCGTTTCCGGCAGATTATCTGCAGATTTAATACGCTCAACGAATAGATTCGGTCGCGAAATGGAATTTGCTAGGGCGCGAAATTCAGCAGATAGCTCATCATCGCCGGTGATTACAATTTGAACAAGATAGGCCGCATCTTCGTACCCGTTTGCAAAACCTGCATGTGCTATCAGGTTGGCAAACACTTCATCGTTGAAGTGTGAAAGTATTTGTTCGGTTCGTTCTCGATGATCATCGTCTCCTGTGAGTAAGTAAAGTCTGGGGTGAACCTTGAGCATTGTCGCGTTGGCGTTCGGTGTTGCATCATCATGCGCGGATAAAGTACGGCGAATAACGTCGGATGCCTTGTCGTGGGTGAGGAAATATCCTCCGGTATCTAAATTCCAGAAATGGGCGTTGAGATAGTCGGTCCATGTTGTTGCATCGGTGACGTAATCTGTGTCTCCGCTTGCTTGATAAAGTGCAAGTGCTGCAAGGCTCATGTTCGCGTAACCGTCTGCCGTTGCGCGATGACGTGTCTGCGTGTTGCGATGACTTTGCGCGAATCCGTCCGCCGTCCATAGGGCCGACTTGACCCCTGCATATGCGTTTTTGGCCAAATCCAGCCAATCATCACGGCTTAATACACGAGCACAGTCGGCAAGAGCAGCGATCATGAGACCGTTCCAATCGGTTAGTATTTTATCATCTAACCCTGGGCGTATCCGCTTTTCACGCGCGGCCAAGAGTTTTTGTCGTGCGTCTTTTAATGCGTTTGCGGATTCGGTGTCAGTTTGGCCAAGACGGTTAAGGATGACATGACCTTCCCAGTTTCCAACTTCTGTGACGTCATAAACCGGATAAAAAGCTTCTGCATCGCGTCCCAAGATGGCGGTGATTTCGGCTTTGTCCCAAACGTAGAACTTTCCCTCTTCTCCTTCGGAATCTGCGTCGAGACTGGCTGCAAATGCATTATGTTCTGCAATCATTTCGCGAGAAACCCACGAAATCGTCTCTTCGATTCGTTGGCGGAACAATTCATTTCCTGTGTCGGTCCGAACATCAAGCAACAGGGCGAGCAGTTGCGCATTATCGTAGAGCATTTTTTCAAAATGCGGTGCGAGCCATCTTGCATCCACGGAGTATCTTGCAAATCCGCCTGCTAAGTGATCATAGATCCCGCCTTGGCAAATGTTCGACAGCGTGATTGTTACGGCAGCCTTCGAACGGTCATTGCCGGTGCGCAAATAGTGACGCCAGAGATATTCAAATAACGGCACTTGAGGGAATTTGGGGGCACCGCTCAGGCCGCCATGCTCCATATCAATAATCGTATGAATTCTCAGCGCTGAGTCGTCGAGTTCGGAAATTGAGAGGGTCTGGCCGGACTGGGTGCGCGGACGTTGCTGCAATGCGGCCGTGAGCGCTTTGGCATTGTTTTCTATTTTGTCATGCTCTTCGTGATAGATGTGCGCGACTTGCCGGAGCACATCGACGAAACCAGGTCTCCCATATTGGGCGGTTGTTGGAAAATAGGTACCGCCCCAAAATGGTGCACGATCTGGTGTTAGAAACATTGTCAGCGGCCAACCGCCAGGTTCACCGAGATGTTGCAATGCCTCCATATAAATCTTGTCAATGTCAGGGCGTTCTTCGCGGTCCAGCTTGATATTAACAAAGAGATCATTCATCACCGCGGCCGTTGCGTCATCTTCGAAGCTTTCATGGGCCATGACATGGCACCAGTGGCAAGCTGCGTAGCCTACAGATAATAAAACTGGCTTGTCGGCCTTTTTGGCTTCTTCAAATGCTTCATCCCCCCAAGGATACCAGTGGACCGGGTTGTCTTTGTGTTGCACAAGATAGGGGCTTGGTTCGTCTGCCAGTCTGTTATGTGTCATGTTAGGTCCGTGGTTGATGGGTTTAACAGGGTAGCTGGAATCGTGATCGGTTCAAGCGATTACGAGAAGAAAACGAAATGAGTTCGATTCGGATGTGTAACATTTTCTTGACGGCGAAGAGTGGCTAGGGTGGAAGATACGATATGTGCTTTGTCCAGCGGAGCTGGTGTCGCTGGAGTAGCCCTGATCAGGATTTCAGGATCACGGTGCAGATCTTTGCTGAATGTGTGTGTTGGGAATGTTCCTGTATCGCGAAAGGCGGCGCTTGTTTCAATAGTACATCCGTATACTGAGGAATTGATCGACAAGGGCCTAGCTTTGTTTTTTCCTGGTCCGCATAGTTTTACAGGCGAGGACGTAGCAGAGCTCCATGTTCATGGTGGACGCGCGGTTGTTGAAACGATGCTTGATGCCCTTTGCGCTTTTGATGGGGTTCGTTTGGCTGAACCCGGGGAGTTCACGCGCCGCGCATTTGAAAATGGTAAGCTTGATCTCACACAAACAGAAGGATTGGCCGATCTCATAGCGGCAAACACAGACGCTCAACGGAAACAGGCGTTGCGTGTAAGCTCCGGTGAGGCACGGATTATATATGAGCGTTGGAGGGAGACGCTCATTGCGTGTTTGGCTTACTACGAAGCTGACATCGACTTCGTTGATGAGGACGACGTGCCCGAAGATGTGCGCTTGCAAGTGCGCGATCGGATATCTGTACTTACGCGAGAGATTTCAGGACATTTGGACGATCCACGAAAAGGGGAAAAGCTTCGTGACGGCTTTCGGGTGGTGATCGCAGGTGTTCCAAATGTTGGAAAATCCTCCTTGTTGAACCGGCTGGTGCGGCGGGAAGCTGCGATTGTGTCAGATATTGAGGGCACAACGCGCGACGTGGTGGAGGTTTATTTGGATCTCGACGGTTTGCCGGTGGTGATCTCGGACACAGCAGGCCTGCGTGAAGGCGGGGGAAAGATTGAGGAAATTGGTATTGAACGGGCGAAGTCTGTGCTTCGAGACGCGGATTTGATAGTTTGGCTTGCTGATGAGCGGGGCATCTGGCCCAGCTCAGTCGAAACAAGCATCGATTCGGATGCGTTATGGGTGGTAAACAAGGCTGATTTGATAGAAAATCAGCGGTTTGAGAGTGTTTCACGTGAAACATTTCTTCATATTTCCGCAAAAAATGATTACGGAATTGACGATCTTTTGGCCAAAATTTCGAACAAGGCCCGTGATGTGTTAGTGGGCGGAGATTCAGTCGTCATAAGCAGGCGAAGGCACAGACAATCGTTACAAAGCTGCAAATCCTATCTGCTATCAGCAGAAAAGGCTGAACGCGAAGCGGTTGATATAGAATTGATTGCAGAAGACCTGCGACTAGCAGCTCGCGAATTAGGCCGTGTGATAGGGCGTGTCGATGTTGAAGACCTGCTTGATGTGATTTTTTCAGATTTTTGTATCGGTAAGTGACATCAAGACCTACATTGTTTCACGTGAAATACTAAATTGATTTGGTTTTAAAGAGCCTTTGACCTTTTGTATCCTTGCGCCTACATAGGCAGTGACAATGCAAGGCAAAGTGCAATGACGAAAACATACGGTGTCATCGTGGTTGGTGGAGGTCATGCGGGCTGTGAAGCGGCCGCTGCAGCCGCACGCGCTGGCGCGCGAACATTGCTTGTAACCCACAAGAAAGAGACGATTGGTGAAATGTCATGCAACCCTGCCATTGGCGGGCTTGGTAAAGGGCATTTGGTTCGCGAAATTGATGCCTTGGATGGATTGATGGCGCGTGTGATTGATCAGGCCGGTATTCAGTTTCGAATGTTGAACAAGCGCAAAGGTCCAGCTGTGCGGGGTCCCAGGGCGCAAGCCGATCGGAAACTTTATCGCGACGCAATGCAGCGCGAAATGTTTGGCACGCCAGGCATAGAGGTCATTGAAGGCGGCGTCGAAGATGTTGTGACGGATGAAAATGGCACCGTATGCGGTGTGTCTTTGGGTGATAGCCGCGTCTTTAACGCAGGTGCTGTTGTTTTGACGACAGGAACGTTTCTACGTGGCCTTATTCACATTGGAGAAAAACGCATTCCAGCGGGTCGGGTGGGGGATGCGCCTGCGCTCGGGCTTTCGGACAGGTTGTATGATGTAGGTT
>JBPCVX010000189.1:0-13068 GCA_051010095.1 Hyphomicrobiales bacterium | reverse complement strand
GCTTTGATGGTCGTGATGAACTTGTTGGCTTTGTGCGAAAGCCTCTTTCAATAATCTGCAGCGACGGCGATGTGATCCGACATCAGATTTGGTATTCTGGATACGTTGTTCAACACGGTCTGTGCTGCGATTTGATTATCGGCGGTGAAATAGTCGTAATTCTTGTCACCGCAGGTTGGCAGGCCGGTGTGAAACAGCGCACCGTTGGGAATTGGATTGGCTATCGTGTGCAGATCTGCAGGCTCGCAGTTGAAATCACCACCAATTATGTAATGGTTCGGCCAGCCTGGCCCGCCACCGCCTGCAGCGGTAATCATATCGTTCACATAGGCCCTGGATGCATTGACCGAGACACCAGATGGTGCGTGCATTGAATAATAGCTTACCAACAAAGCAGGGGCACCCAGTGCAGCCAAATTCAGCGTTACGCCGATGACTGGCTGCGTTCCCGGCAACGCCACGGGCCCCAATACAGCCACATGCGCCGATAAATCATTCGCATATTGTTTATGGGCGGGAGGGGGTGCCGGATTGTTCACTGTATGAATCAGAATCGCAAAAGACACCCTGTTATTGGCATTGCCCCAAAGATAGTGGGCAACAAAAAAGCACAGTGGGTTATTGTAGGTTCCGAAATTCTTTGAACCGACAGTAACATTGCCCCCCGGCCCTCCACCCCAGCCAGCAATACCCACATCCATGTTCGGCACGTCTGAGCATTCTTGCAGGCAAATTACCGCAGGCCGATTGGTCAAGCCGCAGTGCGCCGGGTTTTGAACACACCCTGACAAGTTCTGCCACTTACTTTCGTTGTTTCCTTGCCCGCCTTGCATGTTCCAGGTGAGAATTGTTGGCATGATGGCTTCCCAGTTCGATTGTTATGATGGCTTTTTGACCGTAAACCCGGCGGGTGTGTTCAATATGGTTTTGCCGTCGGGCAGTGTCACTTCGATTGTCGAGATGGTGGTCAGCCCGCTGGTTCCTCCAACTGTGAACACAATCTCCGATGGGCCCCAATCGCTAACAGTGATGGGAACGCCTGTTGGCTTGCCAGAAAACGCAATTTTTTGTGTGGGTTTCGACGTTGCCTGGCCAAAGAAACGGCCAGTGATAAGGTAGGGTGTTCCAATATCCAACTCGGAAGGGGCAGCCTCCGGGGCAGAGCCAGTCGTATAAACTCCAGTGATTGCGGGTGTTCTCTCCACAAGCTCTTGCAGTCAATTGACCAACTCGTCCTCATAGACATTACTTTCAGCCGTCAGGAGATCGGGTGCATATTTCTTGAGAGAAGACGGGGTGACAAACAGATAGGTATCCTTGTGCATATCCATTGACGTCTGTGTTGAGTGCTCCTTAAAACACGGGCCAATCGAGAAGGACTGCGCTACAGTTTTTGAATCCGCATACACCACAATAGCACTGATGATCGGCATGCCTGACAGATATTCGAAAACGAAAACGATGTTCGCGACCTTGCTTGATGCCGATGTGGATGACTGATTGATTTGCAGGCCGGCTTTGCCCATGGAAGTAATCATTCCCTGTGCAAAGGCCAGCTCTCCAGCGCCCGTGGCAAGTCCCAACAACCCTTCGATCAACTCTTTGCT
Organism: Hyphomicrobiales bacterium; assembly: GCA_051010095.1. Lineage (GTDB taxonomy): Bacteria > Pseudomonadota > Alphaproteobacteria > Rhizobiales > CAJQND01 > CAJQND01. Next base: position 11,461 of record JBPCVX010000189.1, on the reverse strand, counting down.
GAAGCCAATTCCAACTGTTTCAGTGCTGTACTCGATATCCTCTTCGGTAACATGCACAAACAAACCGGAACCGGAAATTATGTTGCTCAAGGCTTCATAATTGTAAATCGAATAAGGCGTGTGAGGCGCCGGAGTGTTCGGGTCAGGTGTCTGGCTGATAGCTCGTGTCATCGATGCAAAGAAGACGGCAACTTCGGCAAAAACATCCTGTATGGATGTCTCGATCTGAGCATTGCCATCCACGGTGCTGGCCACCATGATGTTTCCGGTTTCATTAAAGATGTAATACTTTGTGAGTTGTACATTGTGCGGATTTTGCACAGGCTTCTTTAATATTGTAATCGGTTTTTGCGCCATTTTTCCCAACCTCATATTATTGTTTGATACACAAAAGATCCCATACGAATTTCTCCTTATGGTTGTAAAAACAATAGAACATATCCTTATGAATGCAAATTCACTGCGGTTGTCACTCGTCTGGTCGCAAAATACTAGGTGCTGCGCCATAACTTGTCGGAGGTGACAATAGTGCCAATCGAAATGCTATCTATTTTGGGTTGTTCGGCGGAATCGAGACCAGTGAGTCTAGATAAGATCCCGCAATACAAAGACGGTCAAAATTCCTGCGACCATAGTGAGCGGCAGATTGCGGGTCGCCAGGGCAACGCCCAGTGCAACTGCGCCTGCGATCCATTCATGGATGCCACCCGAAAGAATTGACACCGCAACCAGCGCGACAATCAACGTGCCGGGCAGGGCATTCAAAAACCGTGCCCAAAACCCCTCTTGGGGCAAACGTTGTCCAAGCACTGCGCCTACCAGCCGAATCGAGAAGGTGGCGGCAGCCAACCCAAGCGTTATGAAAAGCACATCGCTCATTGCGCGCGTAACCCTGCGATAACCGCGCCTGTTACCCCGCCCAGCATAAGCGCCCAGGATACGTCAAGCAGCGATGAAAAAATACAGATTGCCACGACCGCAAATGACGCAAGCCAGGGCAGGAGGTCTTGTTTTCCAGCCCACAGCGTACGTGCAATGGCGATAAACGCTGCTGTGAAGGCGAAATCCATGCCCAATGCTTTGGGTTCGGGAATAGCGGCGGCAAAAAAGGCACCACCAACAGTGGAAGTGAGCCAGGTGACGGCGAGCACAACGCCCCCGCCGATCATATACCAATAGCCAGCATTCTTCCCGCGCGCCCGTGTGGAGAGCATAAGCGCCCAGTTTTCATCCGTGGTGAAATGCGCCCCGAGTGCAACCTGCCACCACGGGCGGTTTGCATAGATCTCGCGCACGGATGCAGTGATCAACAAAAGCCGCAGATTAAGCGCGATACCGGCTACCAATGCGGCAACTGCGCCAGCGCCAGCAACAAGACGCTCTACGGCAACGATCTGCGAAGCACCAGCAAATACCAGGCCGCCCATAAGCCCCACATCAAGCGCGTCCATATTTGCTTGGGCCGTAAGCAAGCCAAAAGCTGCGCCATAAATCGCAACACCAAGAGCGAGCGGGGAAATGTCCTTCGCAGCCGCCCAAAATTCCTCACGTGGGGAAGAATAATCCGTCATCCGGCCTCTTTTAGAGCACGGGTGAGACGGTTCAACCCTTCTTGTAGATCATTCATCGGAAGAAATCCGAAGCCTAGACGGAACACCCGTGCGTCTTCGTCAAACCAGGTGCCCTTGGCAACCCGCACATCGTGTCTTTGCTGGGCTTCGTAAAAGCGTTCCACTGCCTCATCATCGAACATTTCTGGCCTTAAACGCACGCAACACAAAGCGCCAGCGGATGGTGATATCCATTCAACAGACACGGAATTTTCAACCACCCATTGCTGTACCTTCTCAAGCCCTTCCTTCAGCACTGCACTGCGGGGGTTGAACAATCTGGCTTTGTTCTCAAGTACCTTGATCGCAAAAGCCTCATCAAGTGGCGATGTGCAGATGACAGAGTTAAATTTCCCAAGCTTCAGCTGTTCGTAAAGTGCTTTGTCACGGGTGATCGCCCAACCTGAACGCAAGCCTGGGACGCCATGGCATTTCGATAGTGATGCGCAACTCACGACACGGTCATCTTCACTAACCAGGCTGGTTGCGGGCGCATCGCTGCCGTAGACAGCATCGCGATAGGTTTCATCTACTATCAAATATGCATTAGGGCAGGTCTTCTTCATCAAGGCCAATACTTCGCGAGTGCTTCCTTCTGATAATGCAACACCGGAAGGATTTTGCGGGGAAGTGAGGCAGACAAGTTTGGTTTGCGGTGTGAGCAGAGATTTTAGCTTTGCTTGATCGATTTGATACCAGTCGTCAAAACTCAGTTTCAATTCTTTGACCCTGGCGCCCACGGCGTTCAAAGCGACTTTGGTGTTTGGAAAAACGGGTGTTGTGATCACCACTTCATCGCCCGGATTGCATAGACAGAACCCCAACAGAAACAAGGCCTGCATACCACCAGAGGTGATAAGTACGTCATCTGCTTTTACATTGTGGGCTCTAGCGATCAGGTCGCGCAGCTCTGGTTTTCCTTCACAGGTGTGATAGCCGAGCACTATTTTTTCAATGTCGGCGAAACTCTCTGTGCCCAGCACATCTGTCAGCAATAGGTCTGGGCCCACACTTTCCGCGAGATCGTAGGTAACGGTTTCGGAGGTGAGGGACAGGATTTCGCTTTTGGCAAACTTCTTTAATGGTGACGGCATTTGGAGGCTCCTCGTTCATTCGCATTCATATCTAAACGTTGAGAACGCTTGAAAACAGATACAAAAAATGTGAATTGTTACCAGTACAGATTAAAAAAATGAATCTGAGCTGGTTAAGCAATGACAGATCATGCAGTAACGGCAGAGGCCGCTAAAGACTTCCGCTACAAGGAAGTTGCTGGCGCGATTAACAAACTTGTAGAGCAGGGGGTGTTGCGCAGCGGCATGCGCGCGCCTTCTTTGCGAGATATGGCGCGCCAACACCGGGTGAGCATGACGACCGCGCAGCAGGCCTATCGATTGCTCGAGGATAAGGGTGTGCTGGAGGCGCGGCCAAAATCTGGTTTCTACGTGACGCCGCACGGTGCTGTGCATCTTGAAGCGCCGCAAGTGCCGGCCTTCAGCGCTGAGGCCCAGAATGTCTCGTTGGGCACACATGTGGCAGATTTGCTGGTGCGGGGCGCTGACCCAGACTATGCGCCGCTTGGCTGCGCCATACCAAGCGCGGAATTGTTATCAGCCGCCCAGCTTGACAGGTATCTGGCGCGGATAGCGCGCTCGAACGGCACTGCGCTTAATACCTACACGGGTCCGCAGGGCGTAATGGCGCTGCGCGAGGAGATTTGCCGGCGTGCCTTGCGCTGGGGGCAAGTGTTAAACCCTGAGCATGTGACGATAACCAATGGCTGCACAGAGGCGCTCGGGCTTGCCTTGCGTGCCCTGACAAAGCGCGGCGACACGGTGGCGATTGAAACACCCACCTATTTCGGTCTGTTGCAGATATTTGAATCGCTCGAGTTGAAGGTTCTCGAGGTGCCCACCGATCCGCAGCACGGGTTGCAGGCGGATGTGCTGAAGGAGGTTTTGAAGAACCAACACGCTGATGCCTGCCTTCTGGCATCTAGCTTCAATAATCCGCTTGGTTGTACCTCAAGCGAAGAAAACAAACGCGCCGTCATTGAATTGCTTGCGCGCCACAAGGTTCCACTCATTGAAGACGATATTTATGGCGATATCTATTTCGGTGCGGAGCGCCCGCGCCCCTATATTGCGCTGGGGGATGACCATGCTGATATTCTCTATTGCAGTTCATTTTCCAAAACCTTGGCACCTGGCTACAGGGTAGGATGGATCGCCGCACGCAATCGTTTGAGCAAGATCATTGAAGAGAAATTCGCGCTCAATCTGTGCGGTGCCGCACTGCCGCAAGTTGCTCTTGCTGGGTTTTTGGGAAATGGCGGATATGACAATCATTTGCGGCGCATGCGGCGGGTGTTCGCTGATAATATCGACCGCACCACCCGCGCGATCACCAGATATTTTCCTGATGGCACCCGCATCTCCAGACCCATGGGTGGATTTGTGCTGTGGGTAGAGCTTCCCGAGCATGTGGATTGCCGTTCGCTGTACGAAGAGGCACTGAAGGAACAAATTTGTTTTGCGCCTGGCGATGTGTTTTCTGCCTCACCACAATACAAGAATTACTTGAGAATTAGTTGTGGTAATATTTGGGGAAAGCGAATTGAGAATAGTATTAAAACATTGGGATCGTTAATATGCTCAAGTAAATCATGAAGTTATATTTTACTTTGATTATATTGATTCAGGTTATTCACCGCTTTTCTTAAACCCCTAATCCAGCGAATGAACAGCTTAACACTTTGAATCAAGTTGACGCTGTCGACGGCGCGAGGCCCTGTGCAAGCTGCAAGCAATTGCGCTAAAGTTGCTCGATGGATTTATAAAGCTGGAGACAAAAATGCTGAGCGAAGCACAGATTGAGCAATATCATCGGGATGGCTTCATCATACCGGATTTCCGGCTGCCCAAAGAAACGCTAAACGATATTCGCGCAACGCATGCCCGCTTGCTTGCACGTCATCCCGAGTTCGTCGATTACTGCCCTTCGCTCTTGGCTTACGACACCGGTTTTTTGAATTATGCCCGCATTCCCGAAATCATCGAGATGGTGCGCCAGGTTGCAGGCGAGGATCTGGCCTTGTGGAACGCCAGCTTTTTTGCCAAACCCGCTGGCACTGGAAAACGCACGCCATGGCATCAAGATGGCGAGTATTGGCCGATCAGGCCGCTGGCCACCTGCACGGTATGGATTGCGGTGGACGCGGCAACGCCGGAAAATGGCTGCCTGCGCGTCATTCGCGGCTCTCATAAGGACAGCGAACTCAAACCCCACCGCACCATTGATGAACCAGGTGCGCCTTTAAACCAGGAGCTGCACCCAGACACTTTTGATGAAAACGAGGCCGTGGATCTGGTTCTCGAAGAGGGGCAGGTTTCACTTCACGATGTTTACTTGCTGCATGGGTCTGAGGCCAACCAATCTCCAAATTCACGCCGCGGCATGACCTTGCGCTTTATGCCCACCACATCGCTTTTTGATCGTGAAGCTGCGCATGAAATGCATAAACGGATGGATATTACCGATCATTCCTATCGCACACTTTACTTGATGAGCGGCCAAGACCGCCATGGCGGCAATGACTTTACCGTCCGGCTCTAGCGTCTTTATGTTTTAAGCGTGTTTGTGTTGAGCTTGAGGTGCCTGAATAGCTTGCTTCTTTTCTCATATACTTCACTCAAAAGGTGAAGGAATTTGAGAATGTAGGTCAAATAGGCATGCATGCACAAATTTGGTGTATGCTAGAAGTGTGTATATCAGTATTTTTACGCATATTTTCGCTCTTTCCAGAGGAGCGCTAAACATTTTTAGACATCGGGAAACGCTATGACATGGCGCAAAAAACTTTACGACATTCTTGAACGCACCGATCGTTCAGACCCGGTTGGAAAATTCGTAGATATTTTCCTGATTGCGTTAATCGCGATTAATGTGATCTCGGTCATATTTGAAACAATTGGCTGGGTCTACGAGCGCTACGGCTTCTGGTTTGCGGTTTTAGAATATTTCTCCGTCGCCGTCTTCACCATTGAATATCTGGCGCGTGTCATTTGCTGCGTTGAGGAAAAACCGAGTTCGCCGCACGGTAAGCAGCGTCTTCGTTATATGACGTCGCCAATCGCGCTGATTGATCTGTTGGCGATCGCGCCGTTTTATTTGGCATTCTTCTTCGCAATCGACTTGCGCTTCCTAAGGGTTCTGCGTTTGTTGCGGATCTTCAAGCTCACGCGCTATTCATCGGCAATGACGATGCTGTTGGATGTCTTCCGCCAGGAGGCAAGTGCATTTTTCGCAGGGTTTTTCATTCTCATCGTATTGCTGATAATTACCGCATCTGGTGCCTATCTGGTTGAGCAAACTGCCCAACCAGATAAATTCGGCTCCATACCTGATGCAATGTGGTGGGCTATGGCGACCCTCACGACAGTTGGGTATGGGGATGTGACGCCGGTCACCATCGTTGGCAAACTGTTTGGTGCGTGCGTTACGGTGATTGGCATTGGTATGGCGGCATTGCCCGCGGGTATTTTGGCCAGCGGCCTCGCAGATCAACTGCGCCGGAAACGGGAAATGTTATCTGAAAAATACCGTCACGCATTGGAGGATGGCACCATTGATCTGGAAGAACGGCAAGAACTGGAGCGACTGCGCAAGGAATTGGGTTTAAGCAAATCACTGGCGCATGAAGTGCTTGATAGCATGCACCGTGAGCGCAGCCGTCCGCGACACTCATGCCCGCACTGCGGTGAGAGCCTGGAAACGGGCGGCCAACACGATCATCATGCTCATGCGGCGGGGGTTTAGGCATTGGGTTGAGTTGCAAGATGTTAGGGCGTTTTTTGCTGGAAGTTGGACATTTGCAGTGCAATCTTCATAAAGGGCGCGTAAAACAATCATACAAAAAGAAAAGCGTGAGGGGCAAACGCCGATGAGACGGGATCGTAGAGCCAAGATTGTTGCCACATTGGGGCCGGCAACTTCCAGCCCTGAAAAAATTTCGGAGCTCTTTCATGCAGGCGTTGATGTGTTCCGCATGAATTTCAGCCATGGTTCCCATGAGGACCATGCCAAAACTCACAGTATTATCCGCGCATTAGAAGAGGAAACCGGCCGCCCTATTGGGATATTGCAGGACCTGCAAGGCCCCAAAATCCGTGTTGATGAGATTGCCGACGGGTCATGCATGCTTGAGAATGGCGCTGATGTTATCTTCGATTCGAAAGAAGTGCCTGGAACGGCGGAGCGTATTCCGCTTCTGCATCCTGAAGTTTATGAGGCGATCAAGCCAGGCGATGCAGTGCTGATCAATGACGGGCGCGTGCGTCTTGAGGTAACAAGCTGCGGCAGCGATAGTTTTACAGCCAAGGTGTTGGTGGGCGGCAAAGTGTCGGACCGCAAGGGTGTTAACCTGCCGCACACAATGATGAACCTGACACCACTCACAGACAAAGACCGCGAAGATTTGGCATTCGGTCTCGAGCTTGGCGTGGATTGGGTTGCTTTGTCATTTGTGCAGCGGCCAAGTGACATCACTGAAGCGCGGCGCATTGTTGGCCAGCGCGCTGGACTTATGGCCAAGCTTGAGAAACCATCTGCTTTGGATTGTCTTGAAGACATTGTGCCGCTGGTGGACTCAGTCATGGTCGCACGCGGAGACTTAGGTGTCGAAATTCCGCCGGAAGATGTGCCGGGCGCGCAAAAAGAGATTGTTCGGGCGTGCCGCCTCGCGGCAAAGCCGGTGATAATTGCCACGCAGATGCTTGAATCGATGATCTCGTCACCGGCGCCCACGCGTGCGGAGGCTTCAGATGTGGCGACTGCGATTTATGATGGCGCGGATGCGGTCATGTTGTCGGCGGAATCTGCAGTGGGCGAATTTCCTATTGAGGCCGTTGCGATGATGGGCCGCATTGTTCATCAAACTGAATCTCATCAGACTTATCGCTCCATTATGGATGCGCTGCAGCCGGTAATCGAGCCATCTGCGCCGCATGCTGTATCCGCTGCGGCGGCCGATGTTGCAAATCTCATCGGCGCGTCGGCCATTGTTGCATTTACATCGAGCGGAACAACGGCGAGAAGGGTGGCGCGCAAACGGCCAGAAGTGCCAATAATCTCAGTATCACCTGATCGCAGTATTGCACGCAGACTTGCTCTTCTCTGGGGGGTACATTCTATTCCTTCAGAGAATATTTCCAGTCATCGCGAGATGGTGGTAAAAGCAACTATGTTGGCGGAAAATGAAGGCTTTGCAGGGGCCCGTGACCAAATCGTTGTTGTCGCGGGCATTCCATTTGGGGAAGCAGGTTCTACAAATAACCTTCGGGTATTGAGAATTTAAGTATTGGGGACGTTCATGGGCAAGTTAATTGGGGCACCAAGTGAAATTCATGATGGTGAGCAGCGGGTAGCCGTCACACCTGATTCAGCTAAGGAGCTGATGAAGTTGGGCTATGAAGTTGCGGTTCAATCTGGCGCGGGGCTTGCGGCAAATTTTTCCGACAAAGCCTATGAAGAAGCTGGCGTTGAAATCATCAAAACGCAACGGCAACTTTGGAAGAAAGCCGACATAATCGTCAAGGTACGCGCGCCTGAGCAAATTGAAGGCAGCCGCAGCCATGAAGCTGGCTTGCTTGAAGCTGACAAAACGCTCGTAAGCTTTGTGTGGCCTGGCCAGAACGAAGACCTGATGAAGCGGCTGGCGAAGCGCAAAGCCAATGTTATTGCCATGGACAGCGTGCCGCGCATATCGCGCGCCCAAAAGATGGATGCGTTAAGCTCCATGGCCAATATCGGTGGATATCGTGCGGTAATTGAAGCGGCAAACCAGTTTGGCCGTTTCTTTACCGGCCAGATTACGGCTGCTGGCAAGGTTCCTCCCGCAAAGGTGATGATTATCGGCGCAGGCGTTGCAGGTCTTGCCGCAATTGGTGCCGCCAATAGCTTAGGCGCGATTGTGCGCGCTTTCGACACCCGCCCTGAAGTGAAGCAGCAGGTTGAAAGCATGGGCGCTGAATTTCTGGAACTTGATTTTGAGGAAGAAGGCTCAGGCTCTGGCGGTTATGCCAAGGTGATGAGCAAGGAGTTTATCGAAGCGGAAATGGCGCTGTTTGCTGAACAGGCCAAAGAAGTTGATATTATTATCACCACAGCGCTTATTCCTGGAAAACCTGCGCCGAAGCTTATTACTGCAGAAATGGTTGAAAGCATGCGCGATGGTTCCGTCATCGTTGATATGGCGGCGGAGCAGGGAGGCAATTGCGAGCTCACTGTTCCTGGCGAGTTAGCGGAACGCCATGGCGTTAAGATCATTGGCTACACCGATCTGCCAAGTCGACTGCCCACCCAGGCAAGCCAGCTCTATGCTACAAATATTCGCCATCTCTTGGATGATTTGACACCGGAAAAAGACGGTGAGCCAAACATCAACATGGAAGATGATGTGATCCGTGGTGCAACCGTTATCAAAGAAGGTAAAATCACATGGCCACCGCCGCCATTAGAAGTGAGTGCTGCACCGCCACCGGCAAAAGAAACCTCGGCTCCACCTGTTCCAACACCTGAAGAAGCTCGTAAAAGCGGGATCTGGGATTTTGGCCTACTGGCTGTTGGGGCAATTGCGCTTTATGCGCTTGGTTCGGTCGCGCCACCCGACTTCCTGCAACACCTGACCGTGTTCGTATTGGCGTGCTTTGTTGGCTATAGGTTGATCTGGAATGTATCACCGGCATTACACACGCCTTTGATGAGCGTCACCAACGCCATCAGTGGCATTATTGTTGTGGGAGCAATGTTGCAACTTGGCAGCCCGTCTTGGCTGGTCACGGTGCTGGCCGCGTTCTCGGTGCTGATTGCCACTATTAACATCGCGGGCGGCTTCTACGTCACCCAGCGTATGCTCAAAATGTTCCAGAAGAGTTAGCCGCCATGTCTCAAGGTATCATCACAATTTCATATATCGTGGCCGCTATTCTGTTCATTTTCAGCCTTGGCGGTCTGGCCCATCAGGAAACCGCGCGCCGCGGTAACATATTCGGCATGGTGGGGATGGGCATTGCAATGCTCGCCACCATGTTCTCGCCAGCCATGGGCGGCTATGGGCTGCTCATTCCGGCAATGGCAATAGGCGCAGTTGCCGGTCTTTATGTGGCCAATAAGGTCGAAATGACCGAAATGCCCGAGCTTGTTGCCATCCTCCATTCATTTGTTGGATTGGCCGCGACACTGGTAGGTATTGGCAGTTATCTCGACCCGTCAAACACTTTTACCGGTGTTTCAAAAACCATTCACGAGGTTGAGGTTTATCTCGGTGTGTTTATTGGAGCGATCACCTTTACCGGATCGATTATCGCGTTTGGCAAGCTGCGGGGGCTAATTTCAGGCACACCGCTCACACTGCCCATGCGTCACTGGCTCAACCTGGCAGCGATCATTCTGTGTGTGTTGCTCGGATCATGGTTCCTTGGCGCCGAAAGCCATTCTGCTGGCATCTGGCCACTGCTGATCATGACACTGATCGCGTTTGCGCTTGGCGTTCATCTGGTCATGGCCATTGGTGGAGCGGATATGCCGGTGGTCGTTTCCATGCTGAACTCCTATTCAGGCTGGGCAGCAGCAGCAACCGGCTTCATGCTGTCGAATGATCTGTTGATTGTTACCGGCGCACTTGTCGGGTCCTCTGGGGCAATTCTCTCCTACATTATGTGCCGTGCTATGAACCGCAGCTTTATCTCGGTTATTTTGGGCGGCTTCGGTACCGGCGGTGGTGCTGCCGCGGAAGGTGTGGAGGGAGAGATTATCCCAACTTCTGTTGAGGAAACCGCTCAACTGCTGAATGATGCCAAAGAGGTCATCATCGTGCCTGGTTATGGCATGGCGGTGGCACAAGCCCAGGCGGCCGTCAGCGAGATGACCAAGAAGTTGCGCGCCAAGGGCACCAATGTGCGGTTTGGTATTCACCCGGTCGCAGGCCGTTTGCCGGGACACATGAACGTGCTTCTTGCGGAAGCCAAGGTGCCTTATGACATTGTTCTGGAAATGGATGAGTTGAACGAAGATTTTCCAGATACAGATGTTGTGCTGGTTATCGGCGCAAACGACATCGTTAACCCCGGCGCGCAAGAAGACCCCAACAGTCCGATTGCAGGAATGCCTGTTCTGGAGGTCTGGAAGGCGGGCACGGTTATTGTGTCCAAGCGCTCTATGGCGACCGGCTATGCTGGTGTTGAAAATCCGCTGTTCTTTAAGGACAATTCACGCATGCTCTTTGGCGATGCTAAAGACAGTGTTGATGGGTTGGTGCAACACATCCAATAGCTTGCAAGTTTCATTCTGCGAACGCCGCTTGTGCAAAGTCTGCGCAAGCGGCTTTTTATTTGAAAATTTGTGCATATTTTCAGTAATTAAAAAGAAAACGTTGTAATTATATTTTTGTTTACATGTGGAATGCATACTTTAATCAATAATAATATTTGAAAAATACTATCTTAGATATGTGCTCCAACTTCGGTTGATGCCCCTTTTTCGAAGGAGAGCAACGATGGGATCATTCGCAGATCGAATTAAAGACGCGTTGTTTGTTACAGTGTTGCAGGCGCTTGTGGTTGTTATCCTCGGCGTCCCATTTGGCTATAGCATGTCTTTTCTATTTGGATTGGGCGCCAGCGAGGCCGTTGTGTTGAGTGCCGTCGCGGGTTTGTTTATCGCAAATCTTTTAGACATTCAGGAATATGGCCGCGTTTCGCCCTAGGCTTGCGGTATCTCAAATCTTAGTAGCTGCTGCGGGCGGTGTACTTGCACGCCTGGCTGCGACTGCTTCGCGGTGAGAGATATAGGTT